>JAGCWA010000059.1 GCA_017962085.1 Paludibacteraceae bacterium | reverse complement strand
TGACCATCATGTCCACCCGGTTGAACTTGTCGTCGAGTGTCTGCTGGTTGCTCTCGCTCTCCAACACCTCCACAATCTCCACCTTCCTGCCTAACAGCACGGTGAAGAGACCCTCGAGGATGCCGAAGTTGGCCTTGTCGCACAACAGCCGCTTGATCGCCCAGTCGAAACGTATGTAGTCGGTGTCTCTCATCATTTGAAACGTTTTATCACCGCAAAGGTAATTGTTTTTCTGTAAGTTCCAAAGATTTTAGCATAAAATTGCGATATAAATACACAAATAAATATATTTAAGGGATAAGAGAAAATGATAAATACTCAATTAAAAAAGCGATAAACGATGGGAAATCCGCCTAAGAGTTGATATATTTGTATAAATACCTGATAAACCCGTTCGTTTCCCACGATGGTTGCATGGTAGGGGTATTCGTCCGAAAAAGTTAGGTAGAGAGAGTTGAAAAGTAGTGTCTAATAACGCTTTTTAAGCGCTGAAAACATAAATGCATGAAGGGTTTTTTCTATTCTCAAAGAGAGATCAGCAAAATCGAGGCTTATATCGAAAAGGAATTCGGTGAGTATCAAACCGTCATACACGAAATCGTTTCGCCCGACATACACGTCGACATCGCGGTCGTTCCGCCGACAGACGACCAGCCATACTACAAATTGGTGACATTCGGTGCGGGCGCATTTAAGATGAATGTACCCCGCGAGTTCGGGAGACGTAAGCTTGAGCGGGCGGAGTATGTGATTTTCCTTCCGAAGGATTGGGATATACATTCGGATAAGGAGGAAGATTATTGGCCGATAAGATACCTGAAGGTAATGGCCCGTTTGCCAATCGAATGTGACACGTGGCTTGGGTTCGGACATTCATTGTCGGCGGACGAAGACGGCAAGCCTGTCGCAGAAAACACAAAGTTCAATAGTTTTTTGCTCCTCCACTCTGTCGGCAAAGAGAACCAAGTCGTCGAGCCTATGCGGTTAGGTTTATTCAGTCGAGTGAATTTTTACCAGCTCTATCCATTGTACCAAGAGGAGCTTGATTATAAAATAGAACACTCGACGGCAGGGTTGTTCGAGAAAATCGATGATGACGAGCTGGATTTTGTCGTAAATATAAATAGAAGAAACTTCTGTCTATAAAAATATATCCCTTCTATTCATAGCTTAAATTGACATGGATAGGGTAACTTTTATGGCCCACCATTCCTTCTCGACGATTCGTCGGGCGGAGATGGTGGGCTATGTTTGTGCATGCGCCTGAGGAGGGGTATAGGCAATTATTGACCCAAAACAAGAAAACTTTTTTGTTCCCATTTCGTTTTCTATCTAATAGATTTACAATTCATTAGTATCTTTTTTTACATTTTGTGCACAAAAAATTGTGGGGTGTGCAAATTTGTAGTACTTTTGCACAGTTTTAACCAAAGTGAGTATTTATGGCAAATAACTTTGTGCGCCAATTTGAGCGTTCGATCACAGAGTTCTGGGATCTAAAAGCGATGACTGATTACGTCGCTAAAACAACGTTCACTTACAGTCAAGTGGGAGAGGAAGTTGCGAAACTACACATCCTTTTTGACGAGTTACATGTCCAGAAGAATGATAAGATAGCCTTAGTGGGTAGGAACACTCCCCAATGGGCAATCACGTTCCTCTCCGCAGTCACATACGGAGCCATCGTGGTACCAATTCTTCAGGATTTCCATCCGAATGATGTGCAACACATCATCAACCACTCGGAATCGAAGCTGATATTCCTGAGCGACAACCAATGGGAGGATTTGGATGAGAGCAAGTTCCATTCAGTCCGTGGGGTATTCTCCATTTCAGACTTCCGTTGTCTGTACCAAGGTCCGGGAGAGACCATCCAGATGACGATGAAGCAGTTGGCCAACAAGTTCAAAGAGCGCTATCCGAACGGTTTACAGAAAGAGGATGTGCACTACTGCGACAAGGATGACCACGAAGTGGCGGTGATCAACTACACCTCAGGTACGACAGGCTACAGCAAGGGCGTAATGCTCACGGGCGATAACCTGAGCAGCAACATGGAGTATGCGGCGACGACCAATCTGGTCGGCAAGGGCTACGAGATCCTTACCTTCCTGCCGCTGGCTCACGCTTACGGTTGCGCGTTCGACTTCCTCTCACAGTTCGTGAAGGGAGCGCACATCACCTTCCTCAACAGAATTCCAAGTCCTAAGATCTTGCTGAAGGCGATGGAGGAGGTGAAGCCTACGGTTATCTTCAGTGTGCCGTTAATCCTTGAGAAGATATACAAGAACAACGTATTGCCGAAGTTGAACAAGACTTCCATGAAGCTGGCGATGAGCATTCCTATCCTTTCGGGTAAGATCCACTCCGAGATCAAGAATGCCCTCGTGAAGACATTCGGTGGCGAATTCATAGAGCTCGTCATCGGAGGCGCGGCGCTCAACAAGGAAGTGGAGGAGTTCCTCCTGAAGATCGGCTTCCCATTCTCCGTAGGCTACGGCATGACGGAGTGCGGACCGCTCATCAGCTTGAACAGACGTGGCAAATATGTTCCGAACTCTGTGGGTACCGTTGTGGACGATATGGAGGTCCGCATCGACTCTTCTGACCCTGAGAACGTCCCTGGAGAGATCCAAGTGAAGGGTAGAAACGTGATGAAGGGCTATTACAAGAACGAGGAAGCCACCGCCAACGCATTCACGGAGGATGGTTGGATGCGCACAGGCGACGTCGGTATAATGGACAAGAACGGATACGTCTTCATCAAGGGTCGTTCCAAGACGATGATCTTGGGTGCGAGCGGACAGAACATCTACCCTGAGCAGATAGAGGCGAAACTGAACAACTTGCCATTCGTTTCCGAGTGCATCGTCGTTCAACGCTCAGAGAAGATCGTCGCACTGGTTTATCCTGACTTCGCATCGATGGACGAGATGGGCATCCAACGCGCCGATTTGGACGCTATCATGGACGAACAACGCAAGAAGGTGAACGAGCAACTCGCCGCCTACGAACGTCTGTCTGCCATCATCATTCACCCTACCGAGTTTGAAAAGACTCCTAAGAAATCCATTAAGAGATATCTTTACGAAAATTAATGCATAAAGGTGGGCTTCCATAGCCCACCTTTATTTCGTTTACAGACATATTTACGTGTGATGGGCATCCACTATTTTGTGGACGCTTCTAACCTTATTGTTCAATCATATAGACAAACCAAAAAGACAATGCGTTATTACAAAGGAATTTACAATCAGTTGTTGGAAAAATCTATGCGGGATAACTGGGATTTGCCAGCATTAACCAACTACGTCACTGGGGAAACCTACTGTTACAAAGATTTGGCATCCGCGATCGCGGAAATCCACATCCTTTTCGAGGAAGTGGGCATCCGTCCGAACGACAAAATCGCAGTCGTGGGAAAGAACACGCCGGAGTGGGCGGTGGTCTTCCTTGCCACAATATCTTACGGAGCAATCATCGTTCCAATCTTGCAGAACTTCCCTGTGGATGATATCCACCACATCGTGAACCACTCCGAGTCCAAGCTCCTCTTCATTAGCGACAACCTGAAGGATCAGGTGCAGGAGGAGAACATCAAACGGGTGAAGTGCATCTACTGCTATAATGAGAAGTATTGCCTCTATACAAGCTATAAGTCTTCGGTTCCTCAAAAGATACAGGAGTTGAGGGAGATGCTGAAGGTGAAATACCCGAACGGAATACAGAAAGAGGACATCAAATATGCGGAGAGGAAGAGCGACGACATATTCGCCATCAACTACACCTCCGGAACGACCGGCTTCAGCAAGGGCGTTGTCCAGACCGTCGACAACATCGTCGGCAACATCGGGTTCGTCGAAGAGCTTGGCTTGTCTAAGAAGGGCAACAAGATACTCACCTTCCTGCCGCTCGCCCATGCGTATGGATGTACGTTGGACTTCCTCTCACAGATCGTGAACGGTGGTCACATCACCTTCCTGATCAAGCTTCCTGCCCCTAACGTGCTCATCAAGGCGTTCGATGCCGTACGTCCGAGCGTGATCTTCACGGTGCCATTGGTGGTGGAGAAGATCTATCGTTCCGTGGCCGAGCCTATCCTGACGAAACATGCGGCGGAGATGACGGAGGAGCAGATGGAGCAAAGCATCTATCCGAACGTGCGCAACAAACTGATCCAACTCTTCGGAGGAGAATTCAGCCAGGTCATCATCGGTGGCGCACCACTCAATGCGGACATCGAGCAGGGCCTCAAGAAACTGAAGTTCCCGTTCGCCGTGGGCTACGGTATGACGGAGTGCGCTCCGCTCATCAGTTTCATCGGAATGGAGAAGTTCATCACGAAATCGGTCGGCGTAGTCATCCCTAACATGGAGGCGAAAATCCTTTCCCCTGACCCTGAAAACGTCGCTGGCGAAATCCTCGTAAGGGGCCAGAACGTCATGATGGGTTACTACAAGGACGAGGAGAACACAGCCAAGGTCATCGAACCAGACGGCTGGATGCATACGGGTGATATCGGAACGTTGGACAAGGGCAACAACCTCTTCATCAAGGGTCGTTGCAAGACGATGATCCTGGGTCCTTCCGGTCAGAACATCTACCCGGAAGCCTTGGAGGCTAAGTTGAACAACATGCCTTTCGTTTCGGAATGCCTCGTGATAAAGGGCGAGGAGAAGTTGGTGGCCTTGGTATACCCGGACATCAATGCGATGGATGAACTCGGCATGGACCACAAGGAGCTGGAGACCATCATGGAGGACAACCGCAAAAAATACAACAAGATGGTTGCCAACTACGAGCAGATCTCCGAAATCCGTCTCTACCCGAACGAGTTCGAGAAGACGCCGAAAAAGAACATCAAACGTTACCTCTACGAGAGCCAAAAAGGTAAATAAAATATATAAGAGAGAGAGAGGCGGAGCATCCATTCGTGATGTTCCGCCTTTTTTTGCTTTTCTCCCCACGTTTTTTTATCTTTGTTTATCAATGTGTAATCAACCCCTAATACGGTTCATTATGAAGAAAGAAGGTAAAGTATATGATTGCATTAAGGAAATCGCCGACAAACAATTCGACCAAAAGGAAAAAATCAACCGGTCGGATGTGGCATTCATCCTGAAAGACAAATATGGTGTGGAATGTGCGGATGGCTCCGAATTGTCCAGGCTGGTCTACCAAGCCTACATGAATCTGGGCCAACCGGAGTCTATCCGTTGGGCTATCACAAGCAACGACGGCAGCGTGGGCATCGTGGAGCAATACGAGCTGGACGCCCATCTGGAGGAGGAGCAAACGGACACCGCGCTCTCTATCGTGGAAAAACACTTGGAAGAGACAAAAGACCTACTGTCCGATGCGAAACAAGAGATCCAGGATGTGCTGACGATTGAGCTGAGCAAGGACTTAGTGACGCTCCACAAATGGTTGGAGGGCACGAACGGTGTCAGCGAAGTGAAGGCCAAGAGCCTCTCCCTCATGCAGAACTACGGGAAGATGGTCGCCTCCTACACCAATGCGGAGAAGAGCGTCCGCAACGATATCCATGACTTTGCCGAACTACGTTCTTCCGTCAACTCCACCTTCCTGCAATACGCGAACGCCTTGGTGGACATCTTCGGAGACTCCATCAAAGTGGTGGCGCCCCAACTCTTCGACTTCGATCAGGTGCGCTATCTGGATGTCACCTCCATGCAGGAGCGCAAACGGCTGGAGTTCGATAAACTGGACGAGAACTGCACATTGCTCTTAGGAGAGATAGCCTCCCACTACAACGAGACGGTGAGCCAAATGCCTAAATGGCTGACCGTGGGCACCAAGGTGGGTTCGAAGATGGGGGTCTACGGATCGCTTGCCGTGGGCGTCGTCACCTACCTGAACCACTGGCTCGACGCACAGGAGAAGACGGTGCGGGTACGCGAGGAGTACGTGCAATTCGAGAACGGTGTGAAGAAGGACCGCCAACAGATTAGCGGCGATATGATGAGGCTCGCCACCATCCACAAGGTGCTGAACGACCTCTACATTCCTCGGGCGGCGCTCTTCGTCAGACGAGGCGACGAGGTGCTCTCCGACAGTCTGAAGCATCTCTTCGAGAGCATCTATACGGGCGACGCCCTGCCATTGAAGGAGGAGCGTGACCGCCTGCTGACCCGTGCGAGGGAACTGGAGAGAAGCATCAACGACCATAGTGAAAACATATCCCTCTTCGACGCCCAACTCGTGGAGATGAAGGGCATGCTGGATGCCCAGAAGGACAAATACGAACAGGCGCTGAGCCGTAAGCCGGAAGCGCCGGGACTGCTCTCGAAACTGCTCACCTTCGGTGTCGCGCAACGCAAGTACGGCAGACGATTGCTGGAGTGGGACGAGCAGGACGGACAGTTGGTCAACGCCTACCAAGACACCCTGATGGATGTGGAGGAAGGCACGGAAGACCGCAACTCGCACAACGCTCAATTGGAGGAGGATAAGCAGGAGTACGAATCCTGCAAGAAACGGATAGCGGAACTGAACCGCCTCATCGCGGAGAAACTGAAAAGCTCCCCACAACAAAAGGCGGAGGCGCTGAAGCACCTGAAAGGCCTATTGTCGTTGCTCCACACAGGAAAGGTCGTCGTGGAGAGCAAACTGGACGACAGTCTGCTGAACGTCTATGTTCCCCCTACCATGGAGGAGACGGTCTCTCTGCCTAGCGACATCGAGCAGAACCTGCACAAGTTCGTCGGGGAAGTATGCGATGAGATCAAGTCGAACGGTGGCGAAGTGGCAGCGTCCGTCCTCAAAGAATTCGGGCTCACAGGCGCCGAGAACGCGGCAGCCACAGGTCAGGCCATGGCTTCAGCCGTGGACAAAGCTTCCGAGCTGCTGAAGAACTGGAGTTACCTGCAGACGCAACAGATGAAGGAGCAACTGACCGACGCGGTATACAGGGAAGAAATGAACCGCCTGAAAGAGGAGTTCCGCACTACCCTATCGGAGATCGACAAGAAGAACGAAGTCCTCGTGGAGGTACTAAAAAGGGCCAACACGGCGACCGACAAGGAGGAGCTCCGCAAGGCATTGGGCGAACTGACGGACACTCCGGCGGACAAGCTGACGGAGGCCGACCTCGAAGATATATTATCAGGCAAAAAGAAGCTGGAAATCTAACATGTCCAACTATAGAAGAGCCAAGACAAAGGAGAAGTTCGGGTTCGACTCCGACAAGAAGGTCAAGCGAATGGAGCGCACCAAAGCGGCAGCGGAGGTGGCACTGCGCAAAAAGACGGACCGTCGCCAACGCATCGAGCAGAACAGTCTCTATAAAGTACTGATCAAGCGAGCGATAGGATTCGATATCATCGACGCTGTCTTAGGATTCTTCGAAGAGATAGGAGACATCGCCTCGGGACTGTTCGGCCTGCTCTACATCTTCCTCAGCCTCTTCGTCGTCAGGTCCATTCGCCTGGCGATAGCGGTGTTGTGCGTCACATTGGTGGACCTGCTGATCGGACTCATCCCCTTGGCGGGTTCCGTTGTGGACGCTGTCTTCTGCGGCAGCTACATCAACCGCACGATGATCAAAGGGTTTGTGGAGGGGGACACGAAAATAAAGCGCAGAGTGAACCTAATCGCCTCCTTCGGGTTCCTCGTGGTCATCAGCCTTGCCTGGACGGTCAAATTTTTGCTGGGGAAAATATTTGGATGAAAATGATGGAAGAATCGTTAGGTGCTCCTGACGGCTCCATCGAACGAACATTTTTTAATTTTTAATTCTTAACTCTTAATTCTTAATTCAGAATGGGACAACATGCCCTAAAAATCACTATCTTTGAGGGATTTTTTACGAGAGTAACAATAACAGATATAGATTATGTCAGAGTTAAACATTGATTGGGCGAATCTTAAGTTCGGTTACATGCCGACGGATTACAATGTGCGTTGTTATTTCAGAAACGGCGCATGGGGAGAGATAGAAGTAAGTTCGGAAGAGAACATCAACATCCACATGGCGGCTACGTGCCTCCACTACGGTCAAGAGGCTTTCGAGGGATTGAAGGCATACCGTTGCAAGGATGGCAAGATCCGTATCTTCCGTATGGAAGCCAATGCGGAGCGTTTGCAGTCAACCTGCCGCGGCATCTTGATGCCAGAGCTTTCCACTGAGAAGTTCTGCGAGATGGTCAAGAAGGTCGTGAAATTGAACGAGCGTTTCATCCCTCCATACGAGAGCGGCGCATCCCTCTACATCCGTCCGTTGTTGATCGGAACAGGCGCACAGGTAGGTGTTCATCCAGCGAATGAATATCTCTTCGTCATATTCGTAACGCCAGTTGGCCCATACTTCAAGGGTGGTTTCTTCGCCAACCCATACGTAGTCATCCGCGAGTACGACCGCTCCGCACCGCTCGGTACGGGTATCTACAAGGTGGGTGGTAACTACGCTGCCAGCCTCTTGGCTAACAAGAAGGCCCACGACTTGGGTTACGCTTGCGAGTTCTATTTGGACGCTAAGGAGAAGAAGTATATCGACGAGGCGGGTGCCGCTAATTTCTTCGGTATCAAGAACAATACTTATATCACGCCTAAATCCACTTCCATCCTTCCATCCATCACGAACAAGAGCTTGATGCAGTTGGCTGAGGACCTTGGTTTGAAGGTGGAGAGACGTCAGATTCCTATCGAGGAGTTGGAGACGATGGAAGAGGCCGGCGCATGCGGTACAGCTGCTGTGATCAGCCCGATCTCTAAGATCGATGATTTGGAGATGAACAAGTCATACGTGATCTCCAAGGACGGCAAGCCAGGCCCTATCAGCAAGAAGTTGTACGACAAGCTCCGTGGCATCCAATACGGCGAGGAGCCAGATGTACACGGCTGGGTAACGGTTTTGGATTAATAAGACATTGATAATGTTGGTATATGCGTAGAGACGATGTGCACATCGTCTCTACTTTTTTTATGTAATTCATAAGATATTAAGTTCGCTTTGCTGTTCCAAATAATTGTCGTATTTTTGAAAATGATAACAATATGGATTGAAAATGGCAACAACAGGTCCTTCTAAAGAATACGACATCAAAGATAAACTGGAATGGATGCTTATCTTCTCTAGTGAGTTCGGTCAGCGGTTTGGACTTACACTGAAGCAGGCATACAACTATCTGTGCCGTTATCAGGCCATAGACTTTATTGACAAGCATTATGGTTATGTTCATACACAGTCCTTCCAATCGATGATTGATGACATTGGAGAATACTGCCGTAGGAAAGGAGGTATGCTCGTATGATTCTGTATCATGGCACCAATGTCGAGTTTGACCGTATAGATCTCACTCGCTCTAAGCCCAACAAAGATTTTGGGCAGGGATTCTATCTGTTGGATGATATCAACCAAGCCCAAGAAATGGCTCAAACAAAAGTTGACCAACTTGAAATTGGTAATCCTATTGTAATGTCTTATGATGTTGACGAGACAAAAATGAACTCGTTAAGACTTTTGCGTTTCGACACTTACAGTGAAGAATGGGCAAAGTTCATCCTACTTAATCGCAATAATCCAAACCGGGAACCCGCACACGACTACGATATTGTAATTGGTCCTATAGCAAATGACCGCGTGGGTGTACAACTATGGAAATATGAAACACATAGTATTGACCTGCCAACGCTTGTACGTAACCTGCGTTACATGAAAGGTGTCACTATTCAATATTTCTTCGGCACTGAAAATGCCATTAAACTTCTGAAAAGGATATGAGTGAACACGAACAAATGATACTTGACATGGTTAAAAACCTAGCAACCCTGCTGACAGAAGAAAATCCTACTCTTTCCGCAGAACAGGCTCTCTCATTGGTGATCAATTCTGACACCTATCAGCGTTTGTTAAATACTAACACTCGGCTTTACTATCAAAGTCCTCGGTACGTATACTCTTTCCTTGATAATGAATTAAAAACGGGGACGGTAAAATAACCGACATTGAAATATTGTTTTATTAACGTTGTGTGTTCCCCAGGCCTCGTCTATCTTTTTCGACTAAAATTCTAATGGAGCAAACGTAGCCTCCCTTTAGTGCGCAACATAGCAATAACTCATTTCCGTATTTCCAGCGCCTCAACACGTGCATTCCCGTAAGCGGAAAATCATTCCCAAGGCACCCGGTGACCCAGCGTTCATATCCTCATTTATAAGGATTGGAGCCATTTCATCCCCCATAAAAAGGAGGGCGAAGAATCTTTTTGTATAAATTTACACGATGTATTGATAAAGAAAAAACCGTGTTCAGCTTATGGCTCCTTTTCGGATCGCTATCATAGACTATAACATTCTGATGTGCATTGGACTGCAGCAACTGCTGAGCGATCTGTTGCCAATGACCGAAATCTCCGTGTTCAATTCTATGGAAGAGATGAAGGAAGACAATGGCTGCCAGTTCGTCCACTTCTTCGTATCCTCACGCATCTATTTCGAGAACGTCCAATTCTTCCGCGAACACCAGCGCAAGACAATCGTATTGGTGAGCGGAGACCTGAACATCAACGACGTATACACGCTCAACGTCTGCCAGAGCGAGAAAGCGATCGTCCTTGCCATCATGGGACTCTATAGCAAGGGCCACGGACATGCGATATCCGACTACATCCCCAAAAGCAACGAGCAACTGCTATCCACCCGGGAAACGGAGGTGGCCGTCCTACTATGCAAGGGCTTCATCAACAAAGAGATCGCCGCACAACTGGAGTTGGCGGTGACTACCGTCATCACCCACAGGAAAAACATCATGGAAAAACTGCACGCGCGCTCCCTGGCCGACGTGATCGTCTACTGCGTGCTGAACGGGGTCGTCAACGTCGAAGACCTCTAGGAAAAACTACCATTTCCCCCCACTATCCTCACAAATGAGGAAGTCCAATCCTCACAAATGAGGAAGGAACATCTCATGCCACAGATGTAATTTTGTGGCTGAAGACTTTTTATTTATTATCCGAAAACAAAGAGATCCAAGCATGTTCATAGGTGACGATGAGCGGAAAGGGAAGAGAGGCAACCGGCCTCCTGTGTGGTATATGCGCCAAGCCGGCAGAGCGCTGCCTAATTACAAAAAACTAAGGGAAAAATACTCGTTCGAGGAGTTGATGCACAACCCGGAGTTGGCGGCGGCTGTGACGCTGTTGCCGGTCTCCGATCTAGGTGTGGATGCCGCCATCGTCTTCAGCGACATCCTATCCGTACCAACCGCCTTGGGGATGGAACTCGAATGGACCGACCATGGGCCTCGTTTCAAAAGGCCTCTCTGCGAAAAGATGGATCCCCGCACAATCCTCCGCCCCGACCCAAACAAGCTTTCTCACGTGTACGATGCCTTGGACATCGTGAAAAAACGGTCGCAGGTGCCCACAATAGGCTTCTGCGGCGCCCCGCTGACCACCTTGTGCTATATGCTACAGGGAATGAGCGGAAGGCAAGAGTTCCCGGATGCGAGGAGATACTTTTACGAGAGACCCCAAGAGACCCGCTATTGCATAGACCTCCTGACCGAATTCAGCATAGAGCATGCATTGAGGCAGATCGATCATGGCATCGACGCTTTCCAACTGTTCGACACCCATGCGGGGGTGATTCCGCAAACACTATACGAGGAGCTGTTCCTGCCTGCGGTGAAGAGATTCGCCACGGCCGTCAGAAAACGCAACATCCCCTTCATCTATTTCCCCAAAGGCATAGGTGCGGGGCTCTCCCTCATGACGCCCGACGTGTGCGACTACGTGAGCGTGGATTGGCAGACGCCTCTCACTACGGCCCGGAGACTGGTACACCCTGAGGTCGGATTACAGGGGAATATAGACCCATACTTGCTGCTGACAACCCCAGAACGGATTGTCGGCGCGATGGAATCCATTTACGTGCCATTCTTCAAAGAACATGGCGGTAGGTGGATACTCAACCTGGGACACGGTGTATTGGCGAACACGCCTTTCGACAACCTTCGGTTCCTGACGGAATGGATAAAAGATGAAAACAACTGGAAATGAATCGTTCAAAGGAGATGAGCAATAGGAAACTACGGGTGGTGGCGCGTTCGTCCCAACTCTCCCTGCTACAGGTGGAGGAGGTGTTCTCGCTGATGGATGGCCTGGAATATGAGCTGGTCACCTGCGAATCCTACGGAGACAGACACAAGGAACAATCGCTGACGGGAGGCATCCCCTCGGATTTCTTCACCAGGGAATTGGACGCGGCGGTGCTGGAGGGAAAGGCGGATATCGCCATCCATTCTGCGAAAGACTTGCCCTTCCCTCTTCCGAAAGGGTTGGAGATATATGCCCTGACAGATGCTTTCGACAAGAGTGATTCATTGGTGAGCAGGGACCATCTGACCTTGGCCCAACTACCCTCGGGCGCAAGGATAGCCACCAGCTCCGTCATGCGTAAAAAGGAGTTGCTGAGGTTGCGGGAAGACCTGCGTGTCGTGGATGTGCGCGGCACAATCGGAGAACGGATCGCCCAATTGGACAGGGGGGACTTCGAAGGTCTGATCGTCGCCTCCTGCGCCCTGCACCGCCTAGGCCTAAGCGATAGGATAGCGGAACCTCTCCCCTTCGAGACGCACCCCTTGCAGGGCCACATCGCGATCGTAGGGAGAACTGGAGACGAGACGATCCAACACATATTCTCCCCCGATAAGCTACACCGCTCAGGCGACCACCAGACCCAAGCCTATTACCTGCGTGGGGAACAAATACCAGACCGTATCAGTCGTTTAATGGGGATGGGGATTGACATGCAAACGCCCGTATTACTGATCTGCAATTTAGGAGGCGAAAAAGAAAAGGGCTTTTTCTTTCATCTAAACGAACTACAACATACAAGGATTCTTTCCTCATCCCCTATTCTAATGCTGGTCGGAGAGCGGGTCAGTCCGAAGACTCAGGCAAGGAGTGTGTTGGTCACTGGCTCCACGACGCAGTGGGCGGAAGGACGGGGAACCGTCACGCACACACCGCTCATCCGAACCGAACGCCTGCCGATCGGCGAATCCTTCACTCTTCAAGGGGGGAAGGCCTTCGACTATATCCTTTTCACCAGCCGCAACGGTGTGAGATACTTCACGGAACAACTGAGCGCGGACGATCTCTCCCTGTTGAAGGAAGCCAAGGTGATCAGCGTCGGGCAGGCCACCACGCGGTCCTTAAACGACCTTGGGATAACCCCCGTTTACGAGTCGGAGAGCGCTTCAGCCAAGGGCATCGTCGCCTATTTCGAGCGAAACGGTCTCTCCGGGAAACGAATCCTTTTGCCTCGCTCCGCCATCGGCATCGCCGCCCTTCCCCTCGAGCTGAGAAGGTTAGGGAACGAGGTGACCGATTTGCCTATTTACAAGACGGAGACCGACCCGGAGTCGGAGGTGGTGAAGGATCTGTCGGTATACAACGAAATACTCTTCTCCTCCCCGTCAGGCGTGCGCGCCTTTATGGAACGTTACGGTGGGCTTCCCAACGATGTGCCGCTGACAAGCATAGGCGAGACGACCGCGAAGGAGATATTAGCTTCAATACAATAAACTGATTAACATGAAACGATTCAGAACACTGAGGATTTCTCAGGCCATTCGGGACCAATACGCAGATGTCCCTCCGATTAGTCCGGAGACATTTATTTACCCCTATTTCGTGATGGAGGGGAACGGTGTGAAAGAGGAGATCTCCACCATGGAGGGTGTCTTCCGCTTCTCCATCGACCAATTGCTCATCGACATCGAGGAGCTGCTATCCTTCGGGATCAACAAGGTGCTCTTGTTCGGCGTCATCCCCCAGGAAGAGAAGGACGAGCGAGGCTCCGCGGCATATCAGCCGGACAATATCATCAGCAAGACGGTTCGGGCGATCAAGGAGCACTTCCCGCAGGTGATCGTCTTCACGGACGTCTGTCTATGCGAATATACCTCGCACGGGCATTGCGGACTCCTTTGCGACTGCGACGTCGACAATGACAGCACGCTACCACTGCTCGCTGAGATGGCCTATCAGCATGCCTTGGCGGGAGCCGATTTCGTGGCGCCTTCCGCCATGATGGACGGACAGGTGGAGGCTATCCGCCAACGATTGGACAAGGGGGGATTGACACGGACAAAGGTACTGGCATACTCCGCCAAATATGCGTCGTCATATTATGGGCCCTTCCGGGATGCGGCGGACAGCGCCCCTTCCTTCGGCGACAGGAAAACCTACCAGATGGATTTCCGCACGAAGGATCAGGGCTTGGAGGAGATTGCGGCGGACATCGCGGAGGGAGCCGACTGGATCATGGTCAAGCCCGCCCTCGCATACCTGGACATCGTCTGCCGTGCGCACCAGATGTACCCAGACTACCCGATGGTCACCTATCAGGTGTCGGGCGAATACTCCATGCTGAAGAATGGCGCCAAGCAGGGATATTTCGACGAGAAGAAGATATTCTTCGAAAGCCTGGTCGCCATGAAACGTGCCGGGGCGGATTATATCATATCCTATTACGCGAAAGATTTTTTCAAACAATGACCGGATGCCAGCTTTAGAGAACGAAAGATGATTGAGAGTCGAGTAATAAACAACAAAGAGCATAACCTGCAGGAACGCGAGAAACTGATCGCGGACCTTGCCGTCAACAAGAACATCCCGCACGTCCTGTTGGCCACGTGCAACCGTACGGAGCTGTACTGGGGCGACGGAGAGGTGCCCCTGGAGATGGCCGAGCACCTGTTTCGCATCGCCTCCGGACTGGAGTCTGCGATCGTGGGGGAACGTGCCATCCAAGGGCAAATCAAACTGGCTTATCAGGAGGCGATGGAGCAGTATAACCTATCTGCCGGCCTCAACAAGGTGTTCCAGTACGCCATGCACACCGGGAAACGGGTACGGACAGAGACCCGCATCTCCGAAGGCGCGGTTTCCCACAGCCAAGTCGCAGTAGACGTTCTCGCCCAACACAATATTGATTTCCAGACAAGTAGAATCAAGGTGGTCGGTATAAACAAATTGAACGAGGATATCCTGAAATTCCTCTCCGCCAAGGAGGCGAAGAATGTCGTTGTGGTCAACCGTCACCAAGAGAAGGCTTTGCCTGTGGCGGGTAATTACGGGTACAAGGCGGTGGCACTCACTTCCCTCAGAACGTTGTTGGAGGAAACGGATGTGCTGATCAGTGCCACTTCCGCCCCCCACACCATCTTCTCCAAAGAGGATTTCCCAGCGGGGCGGGAGATATTGGTCGTAGACCTGGCGTTCCCTAGGGATGTGGACGAGTCGGTGGGAGAACTGCCCGGCATCTTTCTCTACAACATTGAAGACATCGAAAGGATCGCCAATCAAAACATCAAGTTGCGTCACGAGGAGATTGGGAAGGCGGATGTCATCATCCACGAAGAACTTGATAAGTTCATGAAGTGGCAAGACCTATCGCTCAATAAAACCACTCAAACAAAATAGCAGACCATGGAAAGAGAAAGATCGAAAAAGGCCTTTGAGGAGGCCGTCCAATATATCGCGGGAGGGGTGAACAGCCCTGTCAGAGCGTTGAAGGCGGTGGGTGAAACGCCCCTGTTCATCGACCATGCGGTGGATAATAAGATATACGATATCGACGGCAATGCCTATACGGACTATTGCCTGTCATGGGGTGTCTTCCTGTTGGGTCATGCGCATCCTTCGGTCAACCAAGCCGTGCACGAGGCCGTCGAGCGGGGTTCCAGCTACGGTATCCCCTCCCTACCGGAGACGGAGTTGGCCAAGCTGGTGCAGAAATGTTTCCCTTCGATGCAACGGATGCGCTTCGTCAATTCGGGCACGGAAGCCACGATGAGCGCGATCCGTCTGGCGAGGGGATACACCAACCGGAAATACATCGTCAAGTTCGAGGGGAACTATCACGGGCATGCGGACCATCTGCTCGTCAGCGCAGGCTCCGGCGTCGCTCGGCTAGGGAACGCCTCCTCCGCCGGGGTGCCCCGTGAATTCGTGTCGCAGACACTAGTGGCTCCTTACAACGATACGGAGGCTGTGAAAAAGATATTCGAGGAATATGGGCAAGAGATTGCCGCCGTCATATTAGAACCTGTGGCCGCCAATATGGGTGTGGTGCTTCCTGACAATAACTTCCTCCCTTTCCTGAGGGAGATCACCTCGGCATACCAATCTCTGCTAATATTCGACGAGGTCATTACGGGCTTCCGCCTCTCCTCCGGCGGGGCGCAGAAGTGGTTCGGCATTGAACCGGACTTGACAACCCTAGGGAAGATCGTCGGGGGTGGATTCCCCGCCGCGGTCTTTGGTGGACGTGCGGAGATCATGGATCTGCTCGCACCGAATGGCCCCGTCTACCAGGCGGGTACCCTCAGTGGTAATCCTGTCGCCATGAGCGCAGGCATCGCGACGCTCACACAGCTGATGCGGAAAGGTTTTTACGAAGAGTTGAATGGCAGGGTCGACGCGTTCGACAAAGAGTTGCGGGAGGTTGCCAAGGTGAAAAACATGGTGCTGAATCGTGTCGGACCCATGTTCACATTGTTCTTCACCCAAGGCGAGGTGCGGAACTTCTCGGACGTCAATCGGACGGACCAGCAACGTTTCGCGGCGTTCTTCCGCTACATGCTGCGCCATGGCGTATACGTCTCCCCTTCCCAGTTCGAAAGCAATTTCATCTCCATCAAACATACGAAAGAGGAGTTGGACCGATTCGTCGAACTCGTGCGCGACTTCAACGACTGATTTCCCATAGACAATGACTCAGATGGATTTGTTGGAAAAATATAACGTATCCGTGCCGAGGTATACGAGCTACCCGCCCGCCAATTATTTCCGTGCGATGGAGGAGAAGGAATATATCGCCTCCGTGGAGGAGTCTAACCGTGTGGGTAGGCGCAACCTATCCTTCTACCTGCACATCCCTTTCTGCAGAAGGCTCTGCCACTACTGCGGGTGCAACTCCTACATCATGCCGGACCAGGGCACTGTGGAGCAATACATCGAAGCCCTGCATCTGGAGATCGATCGGATAGCCTCCCTGCTGGATAGGGACAGGCCGGTAAGCCAAATACACTACGGCGGAGGCACCCCTACCTCCCTGCCAGTCTCGGTCCTCCATGAACTGAACGACCATATCCTCTCCCTCTTCCCTTGCATCGAAGGGAAGGAGATCTCCATCGAATGTCATCCGGGCTACCTTTCCCGCACGGATTGGGAGGCGCTGACAAGCGGTTGTTTTAACCGATATAGCATTGGCATACAGGACTTTGACGTGAAGGTTCTGCAGTGTGTCGGACGAACCCTTGCCCAGATACCCTTGCGGGAGATCATGGATATCCTTCGTGCGGCGAACGCCTCTGTCAACATGGACTTTCTCTACGGCCTGCCCTATCAGACCCCAGAATCTTTCGTGGAAAGCATAGAGCAAGCTATTGCGCTACGCCCTGATAGGCTGGTCACCTTTGGCTACGGACATGTTCCTTGGGTCTTCAAGCGCCAGCTCATTCTGGAGAAGCATGGCCTGCCAAGCGGGGAAGTGAAGAAACGCATGTATGAGCAAGCCGCCGAAAGGCTTCGCGAGGCGGGCTACGAAAGCATCGGACTGGACCATTTCGTCCTGCCTTCGGACGAGCTCCACGTGGCTTTCAGGGAGGGACTGCTACACCGTAATTTTCAGGGCTATTGCACCCTGCGGACAACGGGGCAGGTCTACGCCTTAGGGGTGACGGGCATCAGCCAATTGGACGGCAGCTACGCCCAAAACACCAAGGACATCAGCGAATACATCAGCGCCGTGAAGCGGGGAGAACTGCCCGTGCGGAAAGGCTATCACCTGACGGCGGACGAGCGGATCGTCCGGGAGGTGATCGAACGGTTGATGTGCAACTATAGAATCGTCTGGGAAGAGTTGTCCGGGACCTTAGGCATCCCCGTCCCGGAGATAAAAAGAGCCATCCGATACGACGAATCGGTGCTTGACGAGATGGCGGCGGACGGTATCCTTCGGAAGGAAGAGAAGGGACTCTCCATGACAGAGGCGGGTCACCCGTTCGTGCGGAACGTGGCGGCGGCGTTCGATCCCCTCATGCAGGCTACGACGAAACAATTTTCAAAACCCATATAGCATATGACGAATCATGATATCGTAATCATTGGTGCAGGCATAACCGGGCTGACGTGCGCTTTCCAACTCGCGAGGAAAGGCAAGGACGTGATGGTACTGGAATGCATGGATAGAATAGGCGGACAGATCAAGACATGGAGCGATGCGGGCTTCACGTTCGAAAGCGGTCCGAACACGGGTGTCGTGAAGCACTATGAGGTGGTGGAGCTCTTCGACCAGCTATCGGAGCGGTGCCAGATGGAGACTGCGCTGGAGTCAAGCAAGAGACGCCTGATATGGAAGAAGGATCGCTTCCACGCATTGCCTTCCGGTCTGGTCAGCGCCTTGCGCACACCATTGTTCACCTGGAAGGATAAGTTCAGGATCTTAGGCGAGCCATGGCGGGCGAAGGGGACAGACCCCAACGAGTCGGTGGGTTCCTTGGCTGAACGTAGGCTGGGCAAATCCTATGTAGACTACGCCGTTGATCCGTTTCTCTCCGGTGTCTATGCGGGTGACCCATACAAGCTCCCCGTACGTCTGGCATTGCCCCGCCTCTATGCCTTGGAGCAACAATATGGCTCCTTCATCAGGGGCAGTATCGCCAAAGCTAAAATGCCTAAGACGGAGCAACAGAAACGGGTCAGCCGCAAGGTGTTCTCCTCCAAGGGTGGCTTCTCCAACCTTGTCGAGGCGATCGCGGAGGCTATCGGAAGCGAGCACATCACCACTTCCGCCATGAATATATCCATAACACCTGACAACGAGGGAGGGTGGAATATCCAATACAAAAAAGGAGGAGAGAGCCTCCAATTGCACGCCGACCATGTGGTGACCACCTGTGGCGCCTATGCGCTTCCGCAGCTTTTGCCCTTCGTCAGCGAGACGCAGATGCACAACATCAGCAACCTCTACTACGCGCCGGTCATTCAGGTGGGCGTCGGAATAGAGGATTGCCAAGGCAACGAATGGAAGGCCTTCGGAGGATTAGTCCCTTCCTGCGAGAAAAAGAATCTGTTAGGCATACTATTCCCTTCCGCCTGCTTCCAAGGGCGCGCGCCACAAGGCGGTGCGACCTTCTCCTACTTCATCGGAGGCTCCCGCCATCCCGATTACTTGCAGAAGAGCGATGAGGAGCTGACCCAATGGGTGAATCAATCCCTCAGCGAAATGCTTCAATACCCGAAGGAGAAACGGGCGGACAAGGTGCGGATCTTCCGCCATGAGCGGGCCATCCCGCAATATGAGGCGTCGTCGGACATCCGCTTGCAGGCGATCGCCCAACTGGAGGAGCAGTACCCCACCCTGACGATTGCGGGAAACCTGCGGGACGGTATAGGCATAGGGGATAGGATCAAACAGGCTTTCGATGTGGCGAGGAAAATACTAGGCGAGCCGCACGAATAAACAAAAAAGGCAGAAACGATTCACGCTTCTGCCTTCTCTTTTTCTATCGACAAGCGATAGGGTAGTGCCCTACTTCGCCTTCTTTGCAGTGCTCTTGGCACTCTTTGTGGTCTTCTTAGCCGTGCTCTTTTTCTCCGCCGTCTCCGCCTTAGCTGCAGTGCTCTTGGCGGCCGCGCGGGATCTTCTGGCTGGCTTCTTCTCGCCCTGCTCCTTGATGAGCTTCTGGCACTCCTCCACGGTCAAATCCGCAGGGACAGCGCTCTTAGGGATCTTGTAGTTCGCCCCGTTGTAGGCGATGTATGGTCCGAAACGGCCGTTGCATATCTCGATGCCTTCTGCCTCGAACACTTTGATGAACTTATTACGTTCCTGTTCCCTCTTCTCCTCGATGAGCTCGATGGCGCGCTCCGGCGTGATGTCCAACGGATCATCCGTCTTCTTCAGGGAGACATACTTGCCGTCGTGTTTCACGTAGGCGCCGAAGCGTCCCACGCCCACACTCATCACCTTCCCCTCGTACTCGCCCAAGTCGCGCGGCAACTTGAAGAGCTCCAGCGCCTCCTCCAGCGTGATGGTCTCGATGGACTGGTTTTTCCTGAGGGAAGCGAAACGAGGCTTCTCCTCATCCTCCGCCGTACCGATCTGCACGATTGGTCCGAAACGGCCAATCTTAGCCGACACAGGCTTGCCGGAGACTGGATCGTTGCCCAAAATGCGTTCGCCCACCTTGTGCTCCGACATCTTGCCGGAATCCTCCACCATCGGGTGGAAATGTTTATAGAACTTATCGATTGTCGTTGTCCATTGAGCGCTTCCCTCCGCCACGTCGTCGAACTCCTTCTCCACGTTCGCGGTGAAGTTATACTCCATGATGTCAGGGAAATACTCGATAAGGAAATCGTTCACCACGATTCCCGTGTCTGTCGGGAAGAGTTTAGAGCGTTCGGTGCCATACACCTCCGTCTCCGTCTTCTCCGTTATCTTTCCGCCTTGCAGCGTGATGGTCTCATACGACCTGGACTCACCCTCCTTGTCACCCTTCTCCACGTAGCCTCTGGCTTGGATGGTGGAGATGGTCGGCGCGTAGGTGGAAGGACGTCCGATGCCCAACTCCTCAAGCTTACGCACGAGGCTCGCCTCCGTGTAGCGTGGCGGGCGTTGGGAGAAACGCTCCACAGCCTTGGTCGACTGGCATTTCAGCGATGTGCCCTTCTTCAGGTCAGGCAGCAAAGCGCCCTCGGTCTGGTCCGTGTCATCGTCCGACGACTCCATGTATACCTTCAGGAATCCATCGAATTTCAGCACCTCACCCTCAGCGACGAAACGCAACTTCTCGCCTGAGATGTTCACCGTCACGATGGTGCGCTCCAGTTCGGCGTCCGCCATTTGGGAGGCGATGGTACGCTTCCAGATGAGTTCGTAGAGTCTCTTCTCCTGTGCATTACCCTCGATGGTGTGGTGGCTGATATAGGTAGGACGGATGGCCTCGTGCGCCTCCTGGGCACCCTTGGTCTTCGTCTGGTATTGTCTGATCTTCACGTACTTCTCGCCCGCCATGTTCTCGATCTCCTCCTTAGCGGTGTTGAGCGCCAAGCTGGAGAGGTTGACGGAGTCGGTACGCATGTAGGTAATCTTTCCCGACTCGTACAAGCGTTGCGCCACCATCATGGTCTGCGAAACGGAGAAGCCCAACTTCCTCGAAGCCTCCTGTTGGAGGGTGGAGGTGGTGAACGGCGGTGCCGGACATTTCTTGGCAGGCTTCTTCTCTATGTTCTCGATGACGAACTGGGCGTTCTGGCAACGTTTCAGGAAAGCCAGCGTCTCCTCCTTCGTCTTCAGTCGCTCGGACAACTCCGCGTTCAGTTGCGTCTGCTTTCCGTTCACGTCCGTGACGGAGAAGACAGCCTGCACACGGAAGGAAGGCTCCGCCGAGAATTTCTGTATCTCACGCTCCCTGTCCACAATCAGGCGTACGGTGACGGACTGCACACGTCCAGCCGAAAGGGCCGGTCTCACCTTGCGCCACAGAATCGGAGAGAGCTCGAAACCCACGATACGGTCAAGGACGCGGCGTGCCTGCTGTGCGCAGACGAGGTTATCGTCGATGTCCCTAGGGTTCTCTATCGCCTTCAGAATGGCTTCTTTCGTTATTTCATGGAAAACAATTCTCCTGGTATTTTCTTTCTTTAGACCCAACACATGGAACAGATGCCACGCGATGGCCTCTCCCTCGCGGTCCTCATCGGATGCGAGCCAGACAACCTCCGCCTCCTTCGCTTTCTTCTTCAGCTCCGTCACCAAAGCCTTCTTGTCGGATGGTATCTCGTAGTCGGGTTCGAAGTTATGTTCTATGTCTATGCCTATCCCCTTCTTTTTCAGGTCTCGGATATGACCGAAACTAGACAAGACAGAATAGTCTTTTCCCAAGAATTTCTCTATGGTTTTGGCCTTCGCAGGGGACTCGACAATAACTAAATTTTTCTGCATAATAGTCCTGTGTATTTCGAAATCGGGTGCAAAGATAAGAAAATTAATTGGGAATTCAGGCGAGTTCTAAAAATTCACCTTGTTTAACAAAAAGGGAAATGCAGTGAATGGATTTACTATTTAGCTATTTACAATTTACGATTTAGCGATTTACTATAAATGAATTTTCCACGTTGCCGAGGTGTTTTTTTTCAAGAAAATCATGGTGATGTGGATTTTATTCCATACAATTGCACATTCTGTAACACAGCGGTTTCCACCCCCGCAATCTAAACGTATAGTCTGGCATGAAACTGACAAAAGCGAAATTAATATCCATATTAAAATCCAAGCTTAAATCGTTGGGATTTACATACTTCAAGGAGACTGGCGAGACGGGCACTTTCAAAATGAAGGTGGATGACAAGCTATACCTCACACTGTCCCTGACCATCAGCCGCTGGTACGATTCCCAATTTACGGGAGAATATACCCTTGCCCCCACGACGAGGTGGGGGTATGCTTTGGGTGGCAAACCTTGGCTTTCATACGAAAGAATATCTTATGCCCTGACAGATGAAGAGCGCGCGCATTACTCGAAGGAGGAGAATCCCAACGTGAAAGATCTGTGGTGGGACGGAATGGATGAAACTGATGTGAATAGTTTCTTGGAGGTTGTTGAATTAACGTACAAAAGATTTTCCTCTAATCCGAAGCTTATACAGCAGATCCTTCAGAGCGATGTCGCGAAGCGGATGGCGAAACTATCGCAGGAAACGATAGAGAGTGTGGGCAAAGGTGACTTTTGCCAAGAGCTTGAATGTCAGCCTGATAAGAAAGTGGATGGTGTGCCGTTTGAATGGTTTAAGGCTGCGGAAACGGTCTTGAGAAAAAACGGGTCTACTTTACATGAGGCGAACGTGATTGAATTGGCTTCCGACGCCTATCGTCAGTCCGTCTTAGATGGTCGCGTGGAATTGGTGCAGAAAAAAACATCATCCCAAACCATTTCGGGCAACATGGTTGAGAAGAAGAGTCTCTCGTCAAAAGAAAAAGCGAAAATAGAGGATACGGCCCGTAAATCAGCCGGGAAGCGATATGGATTCAGACAATCGTCCTGGTGCAACTGGCTGATCCGGGATGGCTATTTTTTCTACGCTTTGCATGTTGGTTTCGGATCGGTCTCTTTTTACGTGAAGCCATGCTATTATGATGATTTAATGTGGAACGATATAAACAAACCCAACTGGAACACATCTGACAGCTATCGGGCAATCTGTTCCGATACGCCTGGGTTCCTTTTGTTTAAGCGTGATATTCCACTGATAAAGAACAACGATTTTACAGCGGAAAACTGTGAAAGGGTTTGGGACGATGTTTTCAAGGAAACGCAACAGCAGATGAACGCATTTCTGACGAAGAACCCCGACGTCGATTTGTTCACGCTGGAAGACGATGACTTAGCAGGTTCAAGCGAAAATGTCGACTTGGCCTGTATGCTTGAAATGCTTTATCGAAAACGATATGAGGATGCCCTTACGTTGGTCACTTCTCTGATTGAAAAAGGCGAAACCGGCGGCAAGGCATGGATTCGCGGGGAGAAGACCATAACCCTATACGACTATGTGGCCGATTATTGCCGGTCTAAAATACGGGAGAAACAATCTGGAACCAGGCAGAGCAAGTTCAGGCCTAATACGCACTCCCATGGCAAGGGTGGATAAAGACGGCAACAAAAGAGACGTGCTTGACCATATTGAAGCATGGTGCAAGAAAACATAATTGGAGGATTTATGAAAAAGGATATATATAACTTAAATCTGGATAATATTCCATTCCAGATGCACGATCAAGAAATCAATAGGATAATTCTTACTGAGAATAGCATACAACTATGTTTTGATGCTGTTTGCTCTGATTATATTCGTGGAAGTAAGGCGATTTTAGAATTTTTTGGAATGAAAGAAGGAACAGATGAAGTGTCATGCTCCGCTTATTTGGATGTATATAATATGAAACATTTAAAGATATCAGAGGGGAAAAGATTATATGCTGATGAATTCAATTCCTTTATGCAGAAGGATAAAATTTCTTTAATTGTTTTAGATATGTGGGTTGGATACGGTTCATTCATGATAACAGGCAAGGTTTCAGAAGGGAAACAAATTGACGACAAATGTTTCTCTTTAGTGATTGATGCTACTAAGATAGAATATTCATGGATTGAATAAATATAATACTGCTGAAAATGTTACATTTGCAAACTAAAGGAAATAACCCTTAAATTAGAGGACTACGCCATGAAGAAAATCATTATAGTCGTAAGTTTGATTTATGTCCTATGGTTTTTGGTGGAATACATATTGGAAGCATTGGGTGTGGGAATCGCTGAAACCAGGCAGTTCTGGCAGTATTTCTCTTTGGCATCACTTATTGTCCAAGGCATATTCATGTTGATCCTGAGGTTCATTTTGCTCCACTTGCCAATTTCAGACAAAGTAAGAATGATACTTTTTATAGGTTTGGTCATTTTGTTTGTTCTATTCCTTTATTCGTTCCTGTTTTTAGCAGCATGGGGCATTTGACTTCAATTCAACCGTCAACAGATAATTTACAACAAGAAAAGCTATAACATCATGAAACGCGCAATAATACTTATAGTTCTCATATTAGGTTTAGGCTATTGCTTTTTATTGTGGAAAAATGCAAGCTCCGAGACGTGCGATGCGGTGTGTAGAGTAACTTTTGAGGATGGCACTAGCGCAGCCTTTGTAGACTATACCTTTGAAATCGAATCTGTGGGCAATGTGAAATACAACTATGTTATCGGTGAAAGATTTACTGCGCGAGAAGGTAGTTTTTTGATTGGATCTGAATCGTATTATGTGGGTAACAAAGCCAAATTTAAGCTCAAAGTGACCTCTTTTCAGATAAAGAATCATATGATATTCCCTTTCCGTCTCTTTTTCATTAGCAAAAAGAATGATGATAGGTTTTTTCTCATTGGCATGAAATAAAAAGAATTTATCATGAAGAAAATCGTTAAAAAGATAATTTATCTACTGATATACCTCCTGACTTTCACGCCATGTTTTTTCTATGGATGGTTCCTTTTATGGTGCGAAGAAACGTTTGGGGGGATAAATTATGGCCCTAAGTTGTATTGTTCATACGCTCTATATGGAATGCTGCTGATATCCATCATTTCTATAATTTTCCCTGACGGATGGAAAAGACGCAAGTCTTCACTAATCGTATTTGTCACCACCGTTGTAAGCATAATCAATTTCATATTGCCAAGCTTATTGTTTTTCAGCGGGATATTAACAACGCTCAGGTCCATAGGGTCTTCTTTTCTACTGATCATTCTGGTTTGTATATATTACTTTCTGGCGAGAAAAATGATTGACAAATGAAGCGCAAGAAAGTTTGATTCAATTGGATGTTGGTTTTTGTAAACACATGAAAATATGAAACAGAACAAGATGGGCATAAAAGGCAAAATACTGATAATCACGATGATTATTCTCTGCGGCTGCGAAACGAAAGAGAATGGATTCGAATATGTCGATTTGGGTCTTCCGAGCGGAACCCTTTGGGCGACCTGCAATGTCGGGGCGGAACACCCCTACGACGTCGGCGACTACTTCGCATGGGGAGAGACCCAACCCAAAGAGAGGTTTGGCTGGGACAACTACAAGTACATCTCGTCCGACTCGACCATGACCAAATATGTCTTTTACCCCAAGTCCCCATACTACGACACGCTAAGGATCTTGGAGCCATGCGACGATGCCGCCACTGCGAACATGGGCGGTAGATGGGTGACACCGACCTACTTGGAGTTCCTTGAGCTGAGGTTGGAATGTGATCAATATAACACGGACAATTACAAAGGAAGCGGAATCTCCGGCACCATATTCACCTCCAAGCACAATGGGAAATCCATTTTCCTCCCCCGCATAATGGAGGCGGATATCATCAAGCCGAATAAGGGAATACACGGACTTTATTGGTCCTCAAATCTATGTTATGACGAAGAACTCATCGATTATGACGATGAAGGAAAGCCATATATCCGAAAATCCCACAAGGCTGTCCCAATGGATTATGTGGTGGAGTTGTATCGATTCTACGGATCTCCCGTCAGGGGTGTCATCCGTGGAAACAATGTTACCGATTGGAAACCGGACACATTCAAAGTCGATCTCGTCGAATATTCACCAGCATACAAAGCCATCATCTGTGACGTGATGGAGGAGGTGGTGGACTCGATAACACAGCACTTGGAAAAGTGCTCCATGGACGGCTGGGATTGGGGTTGTCATAACGTTTGGTATTACCAAAAGAAAGTGCTAAAAAGACACGGCATAGATTGGAAGACGCCCAAAGAGATGAACCCTGGTATAGACTAAGGCAAGATTATGCGTACAAGAGAAGAATCCTATCACATCCCTTGGTTGGGAGTTGGGTGAGATGATTATCCCTGTCTTGTATACAAGAAACGAATGGGAAAGCAATAGCTTCACCCCCTTTTATAAGAATGTTGAGCAAGAAAAAATTTTAATTGCCTGACTATGAGCTTAAGTGAAGAAGAACGCAGGCCAATTTCTAACTGATTTCTCCAGAAAGTCTGAGGAGGAAGCGTCAACAAGACCCTGTTTTGGAGACCTACAAACAATTGCAAAACAACATTCTTCGCACGTCGTCTTTGACAATAAAGGTAAGTATAATCTTATAGCAAGTGTTTATTCTAAAGAAAACTACAAAGTAGTGGAGAAGATTGTTTCCGCAAGTGTGCTCAATAATATCCATTATTACGATAGTACAAAAATAAAAAGTTGGTTGTCAGAGGCTGGGCAGCTCCAATTGCTACCGACCATAACAACCAACTCTATGTTTTCGGAAATAGATTTTCCTAACGATGCAAATATTACAAAAAAATTTGTTTTCACCAAAAGAAAATGAAAAAGGCATTGGAAAAGTCTCTGAAAAATAGAAAAGACAATTCCCGCTACTGACACTCTGCAAGGACAAGACAACTAAGAGATAACCAATCGGATTAAAAAAAACACAAGTCGTGTGCGGAATCATGATTTTTTGTATAAATTTGTAGCAATGTAAATTTTAAAAAATAGGAAAAATGGCAGAAGGAATTCAACCATCGAGCGAGAAGCTGAAGGCTTTGCAGCTAGCGATGGAAAAGATTGAAAAAGACCATGGAAAGGGCACCATCATGAAGATGGGCGACAACAAAATTGAAGAAATACCTGTGATTTCAACTGGATCTATTGGCTTAGACCTCGCATTGGGTGTCGGTGGATACCCGAGAGGTAGGGTCATTGAAATATTCGGTCCTGAGTCGTCAGGTAAGACTACGCTTGCCATCCATGCGATCGCTCAGGCACAAAAGAACGGTGGCATCGCCGCCATCATCGACGCGGAACACGCCTTCGACCGCTTCTATGCGGAGAAACTGGGCGTGGATGTCTCCAACCTATTGATCTCCCAACCGGACAACGGTGAGCAGGCGTTGGAGATCGCGGACCAGCTGATCCGCTCCTCCGCATTGGACATCGTCGTGATTGACTCTGTCGCGGCATTGACGCCTAAGGCGGAGATCGAGGGCGACATGGGCGACTCCAAGATGGGTCTGCAAGCCCGCTTGATGTCCCAAGCCCTGAGAAAACTGACGGGTACGATCAACAAGACGAACACCACCTGCATCTTCATCAACCAATTGCGCGAAAAGATCGGTGTCATGTTCGGCAACCCTGAGACGACAACGGGTGGTAACGCCCTGAAGTTCTACGCTTCCGTCCGCCTCGACATCCGCAGGATCGGACAGCTCAAGGACGGCGAGAACGTGATCGGTAACCAGACCCGCGTGAAGGTGGTGAAGAACAAAGTGGCGCCTCCGTTCAAGAAGGCGGAGTTCGACATCATGTTCGGCGAGGGTATCTCCAAGATCGGTGAATTGATCGACATGGGCGTCGAGTTCGGTATCATCAAGAAGAGCGGTTCGTGGTTCAGCTACGGCGACACAAAGCTGGCGCAAGGGCGCGACGCTACGAAAGACCTGCTGCGCGACAATCCTGAACTGGCCGAGGAGATCGAGGTCAAGGTGCGCGAGGCGGCTAAGAAAGCGAATAACTAAGATGGGACAAATCGTAAAAACTGAAATATACGAGGAGCAGGCGGTCCTGGTCGGACTGATCACGCCCCAGCAGAACGAGCAGAAAGCGAAGGAGTACATGGACGAGCTCGCCTTCCTCGCGGAGACGGCGGGCGCACACCCTGTGAAGACCTTCTTCCAACGGGTGGATGGTCCGAACTCTAACACGTTCGTCGGCCCCGGTAAGCTGGAGGAGATCAAGAACTACGTCAAAGAGCAGGAAGAGACGGAGAATGAAATCGGTCTCGTGCTCTTCGACGACGAGCTCTCCCCGAAGCAACTCCGCAACATCGAGAAGGAGTTGGGCGTGAAGATCCTCGACCGTACCAGCCTCATCCTGGACATCTTCGCCAAACGGGCGCAGACCGCCCACGCCAAGACGCAGGTGGAGCTGGCGCAATACAAATACTTGTTGCCCCGCCTGACGGGTATGTGGACCCACCTCGAACGTCAACGAGGAGGTATCGGTATGCGTGGTCCGGGTGAGACCCAGATCGAGACGGACCGTCGTATCATCCTCACAAAGATATCCCTCCTCAAGGAGGAACTGGTCTCCATCGATAAGCAGAAGACCACCCAGCGGAAGAACCGTGGCAAGATGGTGCGCGTCGCCTTGGTCGGATACACCAACGTGGGCAAGTCCACCATCATGAACACCATCAGCAAATCGGACGTCTTCGCGGAGAACAAGCTCTTCGCCACATTGGACACGACCGTGCGCAAGGTGATCATCGAGAACCTCCCCTTCCTGCTGACGGATACGGTAGGGTTCATCCGCAAGTTGCCTACCGACCTGGTGGAGTCCTTCAAATCGACGCTGGACGAGGTGCGGGAGGCGGACCTCTTGGTGCACGTGGTGGACATCTCCCACCCGAACTTCGAGGACCAAATCGCCGTGGTGGAGAAGACGCTGAAGGATATCAATTCAGCGGACAAGCCGACGATCCTGGTCTTCAACAAGATCGACGCCTTCACCTACACGCCTAAGGAGGAGGACGACCTCACCCCGATGACGCGGGAGAACATCAGTCTGGAGGAACTGAAGAAAACCTGGATGTCGAAGATGCATGAGAACTGCATCTTCATTTCAGCCAAGGACAAGACGAACCTGGAGGAGTTGAAGACACTACTCTACAACAAAGTGAAAGAGATTCATGTAACCAGATTCCCTTACAACGATTTTATTTATCAGAAATATGACGATAATGCGGAGGAGATAGAATAGAGAGGCTATCTCCTCCTCTTTTTTTGAATTAGATTATTAAGAACTAAAAGAAATATAACAGTATGGGGAAATATAGGAAACTGACCGCTCCTGAGATTGAGACACTGAGATCACAGGGCTGTAATGCGGACGATTGGGACAACATTCAAGTGACGAACAACTTTGACGCCACGAGGGTTCGATACACCATCTTCACCGGACAGATCAGGATGGGTGCCTTCGAGAAGAGCTACACATTGGAAGGCGGATTGTCCCGCCACTCAGGTATCACGAACGCCACGCTCCACAACTGCGTCGTGGGCGACAACGTCTACATCGGACGTATAGCGAACTACATCGCCAACTACGAGATCGGCGAGGATTCATACATCGAGAACGTCGATATGCTGATCGTCACGGAGAAGAACTCGTTCGGAAACGGCACGATGGTCTCCGCACTGAACGAGGGCGGTGGACGTGAGGTGCCTATCTTCGACCTCCTCTCCGCCCATACCGCCTACATGATGGCGCTCTACCGCCACCGTCCGGAGCTGACGCACAACCTCCAGGAATTGGCGGCTAAATATACCGAGAGCATCGCTTCTGACATGGGTCACATCGGCCGTTCCGTCATGATCCGCAACTGCGGTAAGATCGTGAACGTGAAGTTCGGCGACTGCACGGAGGCGGACGGTTGCGCAGAATTGCTCAACGGTAGCGTCAACGGTAACCAATACGCTCCAGTGAAGTTGGGCACGCACGTGATGGCGCGCAACTTCATCATCTCCTCCGGTAGCGAAATCACCGAAGGAGCGATGATCGACCGTTGCTTCGTCGGCCAGGCCTGCCAGATCGGCAAGCAGTACTCCGCCACAGACACCCTCTTCTTCTCCAACTGCCAAGGATTCCACGGTGAGGCGGCCTCCGTCTTTGCGGGACCATTCACCGTCACACACCATAAGTCCAGCTTGTTAATCGCTGGTATGTTCTCCTTCCTGAACGCCGGTTCGGGAAGCAACCAGAGCAACCACATGTATAAGCTGGGGCCTATCCACCAAGGCGTCGTGGAGCGTGGTTCGAAGACCACGAGCGACTCCTACGTGCTGTGGCCAGCCAAGGTGGGCGCCTTCACGTTGATCATGGGACGCCACACCACCCATCCGGACACGACGGACCTTCCGTTCTCCTACATGATAGAGAACTCCAACGAGACCTTGTTGGTGCCAGCCGCCAACCTCCGAAGCGTCGGAACCATCCGTGACGCGCAGAAGTGGCCGAAACGTGACCGCCGTACCGACCCGGACAAGCTGGATCAGATCAACTTCAACCTGTTGAGCCCATACACCATCCAGAAGATGATGAACGGTATCGAGGCGTTGGAGTCGCTGAAGAAACTCTCCGGCGAGGAGTGCGACCGCTACTACTACCACAACACCCGCATCAAACGCACTTCCCTGATAAAGGGTGTGAAACTATACGACACCGCCATCTGCAAGTTCTTGGGCAACTCCATCATCAAACGGTTGGAAATCACCAAGTTCAAGAACATACAAGAGATCCGCGAGCGTCTGAAACCAGACGTGCAGGACGGTTTGGGCGAGTGGCTCGACATCTCCGGTCTGATCGCACCTAAGCACTGCGTCGAGGATATCATCAAGAAGGTGGAGAACAAGCAATACGCTTCCGTAAAGGATCTGAACAACGACTTCATCAACCTGCATAAGAACTACTACACCTTGGAGTGGACGTGGGCCATCGACAAGATCCAGAAGCGTCTGAACAAGACGATCGACGAGATCACGGTCGAGGACATCATCAAGTTGGTGGAGGATTGGAAGACTGCGGTCATCTCCCTCGACAAGACCCTCTACGAGGATGCCAAGAAGGAGTTCACCCTAACGGTGCAGACCGGTTTCGGCGTGGATGGAGGCGACCTCCGCAGGCAAAAGGACTTCGAGAACGTGCGTGGCGCATTCGACGAGAACCCATTCGTGATAGAGGTGCAGAAGCACATCGCCGCCAAGGAAGCCCTTGGTAACGAGCTGATTGATAGAATTAAAAACATAAAATAATGGAAGAGAGGAAAGTGATAGAAGTCAATTCGGGCAGCTACTTCCCTACAGTGGTTGTCGCGATAGGATTCATACTCTTGATGGGAGCATTGTCTTTGCTTATCTGTAAGCTATATTACAGTCTGACAATCGATATATTCAAGCCTTGGGGGACCATCATCGTCGAGTTTCTCAAGTTTGAATTTCCATTGATGGTATTGCTCTCCGCCGTTGGCTTCTTTCTCCTTTCCACGAGGCGGATCACCTGCTTCGATCCTGAAAAGAAAACCTACTTCCGAGGGGCACAGTTCCTATCGTTCCGCAGGGGCGAGTGGAAGCCCCTCGTGTTGGACGGGTATAAGTTCATCGCGTTCCAGAAGTACGACAAGAACTTCGAATACCAGTTCGGTTTCCTCATGAACCGTCATGTGGAGGAGCACGTCTATGACCTGCGCTTCGTCAAGCCGGACAACACGTTCGTCTCATTCGTATCCGCCAGCGATTTCAGGGCTGTCGCCGAAATCGTGAAGTTGGGCAACCTGCTCCACAAGATCTATCAGATTCCTTTCTGCGACTACGTGAAGCAAGCTCTCTTGAAGAATAAAGTATTGGATTTTACCGATGGTGACGATTGGCCTACTGTCTGACACGCATTCATGCTGGGATGACCGCTACGCGAAGTATTTCGAGAAGTGTGACGAGATTTGGCATGCGGGTGACATCGGAGGGTTGGAGCTCTACGAAAAGTTTGAGTCGTTGGGCAAGACCCTGCGGGCGGTGGTCGGCAACATCGACGGACAAGACCTCCGCAAGTTCCTGAAGAAGGAGGAGTCGTTCCGCTGCGAAGGGGTGAACGTCTTGATGACGCACATCGGCGGATACCCCGGCAAGTATGCGCCGGGCATCACCAACCGTCTGAATCTGTTGAAACCTAAATTGTTTGTTTGCGGACATTCCCACATCCTCAAGGCGCAGTATGACCCGACGAGGCAGATGCTCTGCTTAAACCCCGGCGCCGCGGGCACCTACGGGTTCCATCAGGTGCGCACCTTGATGCGTTTCGTCATCGATGGAGCAGACATACGAGACTTAGAAGTAGTAGAAATGAAACGGTCCAATTGAGAATTATGAATTAAGAGTTAAGAATTAAGAATTAAAAATTAGGGGGATGCGCATCGCCACATGACACGCACGACCTAAGCCCCGACGGGGCGACATCCCCCAGGCAGGGGTGTAAACCCCTGTGAATAACGCGACGGTGCGGTTATAGCCCTGAAAGGGCGACACATGGTAATTAATAATTTTGAAACGTCAGTTCGACGTAGTCAATTATGAATTAAGAAACGTCAGTTCGACGTAGTCAATTGGGGGTCGGGCGTCTCGATGTGCGTAACCTCAGCCCTATTTTTTGCGTTTAGCTCCTTTCCCTTTGACCGGTTTCTGCACGCTCCAACCGAACTTGCCGATCATCTCCCCCAACTTGTAATAATGCCCATGATTGTAGGCGATGAGTTTCGCCTCCGACAATTTGAACGCACCCGTCTCATTATCCATGTACCGGCGGTCCGCCAAGACATTCACCACCCGGGCGATGAACATGTCGTGCGAGCCGAGCGGGACGATCTGCTCCACCTTGCACTCGATGGAGAGGGGCGCCTCCTCGACGAACACGCTATGGATGACCTCCGTCGGTGCGGGGGTGAGCTTCATCTCCTTGAACTTATTGAAATCCCGGCCCGAACGCACACCGCACCAGTCGGTCGCATAGGCGAGCGCCTCGTTGGTGAGGTTGATGACGAACTCCCCGTTGCGTTTGATGATCTCGTAGGAGTGCCGGGTCGGGCGAATGGAGACGTAGCACATGGGCGGGTCCGTGCATATCGTGCCCGTCCAACTAGCCGTAAAGAGGTTGTATTCCTCCTCGTCCTTGCCGCAGGAAATCAGTGCGGCAGGCACCGGGTAAATCATCGTTCCTGGTTTGAACCGTTCTTTCATGTACGTCTATCCTTGAATCATTCCACACAGAGAATCCTCCGCGAAGGTATAAAATTCAACACACACGCCAACGACGCCCACGGACGATTCTCGGAGGAACGACCGTAACACACAAGATATCAATCCTCTATCTCAATCATCTTACCCTTCACCAACCATGCCACACCATAAAGGATCAGCAGGATAGCCTCAACAATCATCGTGACATAGCGAGGGACAAGATGGAAGACCTTCACCAGAAGGAAGCAGACCAGGCATGTGACCATGCTCCATCCGCAGATACGGAAGATACGGTTCTTCTTCCGGCTATTTCCCTTCGTGAACTGCACCAGGATATTGATGCTGAAGAGCGCGAACAAGACAGAAGCGGCGATCGTGTGAATGACGTGGCTAGTGGCCGGCATCAGCTGGAAAAAGCCGATCGGGGTATCCTGCGGCAGGAACGTCGTGTTGCAAGGGAAAAGGATAACCCCCAAGGCGCACACGCCCGAAGAGAAATTGATGATCCTGTCACCCTTGTCATATCCATAATAGGTCATCAGGAAGATGGCCGAGCAACTCAACATCATCGTAAGGACAGGCGTCAAATGATAGGTCGCGCTCAAGCTGTACCACCACTCGTCCGGACGGTCCGAAATCATCCAACCACCCGCCAAACACATCAAAGGCAAAAAGAGACCCAACCATCCAATCACCTTGCGTTGAGTCAAATAAGACAATTCAACTACTTCACTCATAAGTACCTGTATTATTTATCATTATTAAACCAATAAGAAAACACCGCGGCCTCCCACTGAAAAAAGGCTCACGATTTTCCACAAATATAAGAAATAAATCAAAGTGATTTACTATTTAGCTATTTACAATTTACTGTTATTTACTATTTAACTATTTACGATTTACTATTTGGGGGGTTCTATTTACTATTTGACTATTTACGATTTACTATTTGGGATTTATTATTTAACAATTTACTATTTAGCTATTTACGATTTACTATTTGGAAGGCGCAAGGAGACAGACTGGGCTCTATTCCGGCACTTACAAATGAAATATCCGTGGGTGCGAATCGCACGTCCAACATTTCTCAAAATCTTCTGAAAAAATCCTCAAAAAAGTTGGAAACAAGGCTCGAACACAATAAATTTGCGAAACGGACGGTTTATCATGCATATTTCCGTGATTCACCTGACGATTAAGAACATATCTGTAGTGTAGTAAGGAGAAAAAAGAGCAGAAAACATGGGAAAGAACGTCATCGTACTAGGTGCCACCGGGCATTTGGGCACTAACATAGCAGTCCACCTGAAGAGGATCGGATACAACGTCGTCGCGGTCGGACGACGCAAGAGCGACAACGGGTTCTTCGCCAAATTAGGCATGGAATATATCTCCGCCGACATCTGCAAGAAGGAGGATTTCGACAAGTTGCCCCAGAAGGACATCTATGCGGTGCTCAACTTCGCGGGAGCGCTTCCCGCCTCCATGGAGGGCTACCATCCCGAGCAATACATCTCCTCCATCGTGCAAGGCACACTGAACGTGTTGGACTACACCCTGAAGGTGGGGGCGGACCGTATCGTCTTCCCGCAATCCCTCTTCGACGTCAGCTACCTCTTCGGCAGCAAGACCCCAATCCCGGCGGACGCTGAGCGGAAAGCACCGCTGACGGGCGACCATGCCGTCTACGTCATCGCCAAGAACGCGGCCGTGGAACTCATAGAGCACTACCACGCCAAGTTCGGTCTCAAGCGTTTCATCCTGAGGCTTTCCAGGGTCTACATGTACGACCCGAACCCATACACCTTCACCGACGGAGAGAAGACCCTCATCTCAGACCGTTTCTTCATCTACCAAGCGATGAAGGGCGCCGAGCTGCAGATTTGGGGCGACCCGGACCGTCTCTTGGAGACCTGCTGCGTCAAGGACTTCCTGCAGATCGTGGAGAAGACGCTCACGGCCAACGTCGAGGGCGGCATCTACAACATAGGGAGCGGCGGCAGCACACTGGACGAGCGCGTGAAAGCCATCGCGGAGGTCTTCAACCCGAAGGACAAACGATCCAACATCATCTATTGTCCCGAAAAGAGAAGTTCCCAACAATTCGTGTTGGACATCACAAAGACAAAAAAAGAACTAGGCTACGAACCCCGCTACACCTGGAAGGAGTATCTCCTGGACTTCAAGAAGGAGATGGAGGAGCAACCTTTCGGCGAGCTATGGGGCTATGAATCAGATTATATTAAATAAAAACATATCATGACATTAAAAGAAAAAATTCGTTTCAAAATCTTGGGTTCCAAGGCTTTTGGAAAAGCGATCATCAAATCCAACAGGGATTATTACCTATCGTTCAAATCAATGAGATGGGGAGGTGAACTCACCTTCGGGGAGGAAATCGAGCACGTATTCGGCATATTCTTAACCGAGAAGGAGATGGCGGACGAGAAGCTCAAAGAGGACATGCGTATAGACATGGTTTGGTGCTACTATCGCTTCGGTGCGGTGCCAAGGGAGTATTTCCTCATGGACTTCCCGCACTCCGACGACAAGAAACGCGCCACCTACCTCACCACACGCCACAAGGACAATGTCATGACCGAGAAGGTCGGACGTGGCGAGAACTGGGACCTCTTGGAGGACAAGAACAATTTCTACGACCACTTCGGACAATTCTTCAAACGTGACGTCATCAAGTTCAACGAGACCGTCACAAGGGAAGCCTTCACCGAGTTCTGCAAGAAGCATGACTCCTTCATCTGCAAGCCTATCGCAGGACAGTGCGGAAAGGGTGTGGAGATCCTGCACTTGGCAGACCACGACAACGACCCGGACAAGGCATTCGACTACCTGAAGTCCAAAGGCAAATTCATTGTGGAGGAGCTCATCCAACAGGACGAGAGCACCAAGCAGTTCAACCCATCCTCCGTCAATACGGTACGTCTCCCGGCCTTCCTGAACAAGACCGGTTTCCATATCATGCGACCAGTGTTCCGCACCGGCCGTACAGGCTCAGTGGTGGACAACGCCGGAAACGGTGGTATCTTCTCCGTCATCGACGAGAAGACCGGTATCTGCAGGACAAAGGGCTACGACGAGTTCGGAGGCATCTTCGAAAGACATCCGGACAGTGGTGCCAAATATGAAGGATTCCAAATCCCTGACTGGGACAAACTGCTCAAGTTCGCCGAGGAAGTTCACCGCACGATTCCTTTCTACCCTTACGTGGGTTGGGACCTCGCCTACACGGTCAACAAAGAGTGGGTGCTCGTGGAAGGCAACTGGGGCCAGATCGTATGCGAGTATGCGGAGCGTGAAGGTGTGAAGAAGATGTTCGACGACTTCTTCGACGATTAATCCCTTCGCCGGCACAACATATCCAAGAAGATGAAATTAGCAATCATAGGAGCTTCGACGGGGCAACTCCCCCTCACCCTGAAAGCGAAAGAGCTAGGGCATACCGTGATCAGTTTCGCATGGGACAATGGCGCGGTCTGCAAGGAGTATGCGGACAAATTCTACCCCATATCGATCCTCGAGAAGGATAAGATCGTCGAAGCATGCAAGCAGGAAGGTGTGCAGGGTGTCGTATCCAACGCATCCGACCTCACCTCAGAAATAGCCTCGTACGTGGCGAGCCAACTGGGACTCGTCGCGAACGACTACGAGAAATTCCAGTTCGTCAGGGACAAAGCCAAGATGCGGGAACTGACGAACGACATACCCAACCTGTGTCAGGTGAGGAGTCATCTGTACAAGGAGGGGATGAAAGTGGATTATCCATGCATCGTGAAACCGACCGTGGGATCCTCCAAGAAGGGTGTCTCCTTCGTGAACAACAAGGAGGAACTGAAGAAGGCGGTCGACTATGCGCGATCGGACGGAGACGCTGTCATCCTGATCGAGAAGTTCGTCGGCACAAGGGAGTTCTCTGTGGAGTCCATCTCCTACAAGGGGAAGCACCACATCCTACAGATGACGGACAAGGAGAACGATGGTGCGCCGCACTTCGTGGAACTCTCCCACCACCAACCCGCCGACCTCAGCGAAGCGGTAAAGGAGAAGGTCAAACAGATCGTACCGGAGATACTCAACCGTGTGGGCCTCATCAACGGAGCCTCCCACATAGAGATGAAAATCGACCAAGAGAACAACATCTACTTGATCGAACTGAACCCGAGAGGTGCGGGAGACCAGATCTGCACGCTCATCGGAGAAAGCATCGGATACGACTACCTCAAGGCCATGATCGACGTGGCCCTAGGCACGTTCGAAGAGCCGAAGGTCTCCCACAAGAGCTACGCCGGCATCTATTTCCTCTGCAAGCAACGGGCGAACCGACTGAAATATTTCCTAGAGAAACAGCCTTGGGAAATCGAGCGTTCATACACGCCTGGCACCGAGCTGACCTACGCCGTCGACAACTACACACGCAACGGTTATATCATCTACAAGGCGGACAAGAAAATCGTCATCGACTGATTTCGAAAAGATACGGACACTTAAACGGAGAAGAAGATGGGAAAGAGACAGGTCATATTGTTTTTCACCATAGCTGGTGTCATGACAATCTACAGTTGTTGCGGGAAGAGCAAAAAAAGTGAGCCCAAAATCACACAAGCCATCGTCCTCACCCCTCCTGACACCATACAGGAGGAGGTGGCGGCGAAGGACACGCTCCTCTACGCCAACATCTACTACCAACGGAAGGGCGGCGGCAACATCGGCTACGAGATCCTTCCGGGGAAGGACAGCACCCTCTTTCACGTGAGGGAGCTCAGGTTCCGCCCGGCGGACACCACCTTCACCCTACCCAACAGCCAGCTTGACTCCAGCGCCATCGCCACGATGGATAGCCTGCTGAAGGGGAAACTCAGTCCGGGCGAACCAGACACCACCCCTAAGAAGGGACCGTTCATGATGACCGGCACATGGAGCCACGCCTTCCTCTCCCAGTCCGACAGCGTCAGAACACCTATCCACGACAAAAGGATCGTAGAGGAGATCGCCACGACCGAAGAGGCGGTCAGAAACGCAATTAAGAATTAAGAGTTAAGAGTTAAAAATTTAGGAACGTTAGTTCGATATGGTAGGGGCGAATAACATTCGTCCCTTTTCTTTTATCATAAATTAAAACAGGGAGATGCGCATCCCCACACGACACGCACATCCTAAGCCCCAACGGGTCGGTGACAACACAGGCAGGGGTGTAAACCCCTGTGCACGAAACGGCGGGTGCGGTTATAGCCCTGAAGGGGCGGCACATATATAGCCTAGGGCATCGCCCTAGGGCGGCACATATACAAATATAGCCCAGGGCGTTGCCCTGGGCTAATTGAATTACGAAACGTTAATTCGTATGTTGATGCGCCCTTACCGCACCAGCACAACCGATGATCCACCATTCGCGCGAACCACATAAACGCCCTTAGCCGGAACGCTCAGCGCACGCTCCCCATCCGCGGAGCTGGAGACCGCCACCCGCTTGCCCGACATATCATAAAGGGAAACCTCCCCCTCCGCCCCACGGACGTGGACGGTGAGTCCGTCGGTCCATACGGTGATGCCATCGGCCAAGGCGGAGCTTACGCCAGAGCCTTCGCCTTCGATATATTTCACCGTCCAACCCTCTGGTATCCAGCTCACTCCATACTCAAGAGGCAAATCTTTCGGGCAGATGAAGGTGCCGGTTGGGGCTACGTTTTCGACCCATTCTTCAGTCACCAAATACGCCCAACTAGTAAATGAAACATTGATTTCCGACAAACTGGTGCAACCGGAGAACATCCTTTCATAACAACTTCCACCCAACGACGTGGCAAGCAATGCAGGGGCTTGCATCAGACTCGTGCAGCCAGCGAACATGCCATAATAACAACCACCAGGCAATGACATAGCTGGCAATGCAGGGGCCTTCGTCAGACTCGTACAGCCAGCGAACATAGACTCATAACAACTACGATCTATATTCGTAGCAGGCAATTCCGGCGCTTTCGTCAGACTGGTACAACCTGAGAACATACTACTATAACAACCATGAGCCAATGTCGTTGCTGGCAATTCGGGAGCCTTGGTCAGGCTTGTACAATTTTCAAACAAACTACAGAAACAATAACCCTCAGGAATTTCCGTGGAAACACCTACTCCATCGATTAGGCTCATCACACTACCGCTGGCGGACACTTTCCCGGTCATCTCGAAAGTTGAATATTGACTTCTACTCTTTGAGAACCCTTCGGGATTATTACCCTTCAACAAAGCCTTGTCTCCCTTATGGGCTAATACGACCGAGTCACCTTGTGTTAAGGCAGTCCACGTCTCCCCACCGTCCAAAGAATACTGCACGTCTGGGTTGTTGCCAGCGTTAGTCACGATTCCGAACGAAGAACCATCCTCCTCAGCCGTGAAGGTGAGGTAGTTGGCCTCAACCGCAACTGTATCATCGATATATTTCACCGTCCAACCTTCCGGTATTCTGCTCTCCCCATACTCTTCAGCCAAAGCCTTCGGGCAGATGAAGGTGCCAGTAGGGGCAACGTCCTCAACCCAGTTACTGGTAGGATAATTGGCATCACTCCAATTGTCAAAAGAGACATGAATCTGTGATAGACTGGTGCAACCATAGAACATAAGCGAATAGCATTGCTCAGCCAACGTAGTAGCTGGCAATTCTGGTGCTTGCGTCAGATTAGTGCAACCTGAGAACATTTCATAGTAACACATATAATTCAAAGTAATTGCAGGTAATTTTGGTGCTTGCGTCAGATTAGTGCAACCATTAAACATATAAGAATAGCACCATTCTGCCAAAGTAGTAGCAGGTAATTCGGGAGCTTGCGTTAAATTAGTGCAACCTGAGAACATACCCTCATAACAATATTCAGCCAACGTAGTAGCTGGTAATTCTGATGCCTCTTTTAAGTTTGTACACTCAGAGAACATAGATGCATAACAATAATCAGCCAACGTAGTAGCAGGTAGTTCGGGTGCTTGCGTCAGATTAGCACAACCTGAGAACATGCTGGCATAGCAACTTTCAGCCAACGTAGTAGCTGGTAATTCTGGTGCTTTTGTCAGATTAGTACAACCCTCGAACATTTCTTCGTAACAAATATTAGTCAACGTAGTAGCAGGCAATTCAGGAGCCTGTGTAAGGCTGGAACACCTATAGAAGAGCCGGAAGAAACAGTATCCAGAAGGAATAACAGTTGTGTTGCCTACTCCATCAATTAGACTCATTACACTACCATTAGCGGCGATTTTTCCTGTCATTGTGAATTTTCTGCACCGACTCACAAAATTGAACCCATTAGGATTGTATCCTCGGATCAAAGCTTTGTCTCCTTTATGGGCTAACGTAACTGAGTATTCTTCAGTCAAAGCATTCCATGTCTCTCCACCATCTAAAGAATACAACACGTCAAAATTCTTATAGTTGTCCACGATTCCAAACGTAGAACTATCCTCCTCAGCTGTGAAGGTGAGGTAGTTGGCACTATCAGGAGTAATATCATCGATAAATTTCAACGTCCACCCTTCCGGTATTCTATTCACTCCACACTCAAGTGGCAACGTCTTCGAGCAGATGAAGAGTCCTGTTGGAGCCACGTTTTTTACCCAATTATAAGTTCCATCATTAACAGGCCACTCCTCGAAGGCGACATCGATTTGAGACATGTTTGTGCAACCGTAGAACATCTCACCATAGCAATATTTTCCTTCAATTTCTGCTACTGACAATTTTGGGGCTTTTGTAAGGCTTGTGCAGCCCTTGAACATGCTATTATAACAATACCAGACGAGTTTGGTCGCAGGCAATTCAGGGGCTTGTGTCAGACCCGTACAACCTGAGAACATGGATGCATAACAATACCCATCAAGTTTAGTTGCAGGCAGTTCAGGCGCCTGCGTCAGACTCGTACAGCCAGCAAATAAATTATTGAAACAATAAGTATTAGGAATTGTAGTAGAAACGCCTGCCCCATCGATCAGACTCATCACACTACCGCTGGCAGCTATCTTTCCCGTCATCGTAAAAGACGAGTATTTACTGCTCCCATTTGAGAATCCTTCCAGATTTTTTCCCTTCAGCAAGGCCCTGTCTCCCTTATGGGCCAATGTGATGATATCTCCTGCAGCAAGTGCGGTCCATGTCACTCCGCCATCTAATGAATACTGCACATTGGGATTATTTCCACGCTCATTTATGATTCTGAACGTGGAACTATCCTCATCCGCCGTGAAGGTGAGGTAGTTAGGCTTAACCACAACCGTATCATCGTTATATTTCACAATCCAACTTTCAGGTATCCTGTCCACGCCATATTCGAGAGCCAATGTCTTCGGACAGGTGAATGTGCCTGAAGACGCTACATTTTCAACCCATTTGGAAGTCGCGGATTTATAATTCCAATCATCAAATGACACATTAATTTCCGATAGGCTATTACATCCCTTGAACATACCATAATAACAACTTACATCCAATGTCGTGGCTGGCAGTTCAGGAGCCTTGGTCAGACTGGTGCAATCCTCGAACATTTTATAATAACACTGATAAGCCAATGTTGCAGCTGGCAGTTCAGGAGCCTGCGTAAGGCTCGTGCAACCGGAGAACATTTCAGAATAACAACCCCCAGCCAATGTTGCAGCTGGCAATTCAGGGGCTTGGGTAAGACTAGTGCAACGATAGAACATCGATGCATAACAACCTTCAGCCAACGTCACAGCTGGAAGAACAGGTGCCTGCGTCAGACTGGAGCAGCCTTCGAACATTCCAACATAACAACGCCCAGCCAATGTTGCAGCTGGCAATTCAGGGGCTTTGGTCAGGCTAGTGCAATGATAGAACATATCCTGATAACAATAATCAGCCAAGGTCGTGGCTGGCAATTCGGGAGCTTGCGTCAGGCTCGTGCAATAATAAAACAAACTACGGAAACAATCCTCATTAGGAATTTCTGTAGAAAGACCTATTCCATCTATCAGGCTCATCACACTGCCGCTGGCGGCGATAGCACCCGTCATGACGAAGTGAACGAATTGCTTTCCATTACTTCCCAGTCCGTTCTCATTATATCCTCTGAGGAGTGCCTTATCTCCTTTTTTTGCCAATAGGATTGTATCTCTGACCGTCAATTCAGCCCACGACGCTCCTCCGTCCAAGGAGTATTGCACATCTGGAGTGAGATAGTAGTAGTCTATCCCAAACGTTGAACTGTCCTCCTCCGCCGTGAAGGTGAGGTAGTTAGCCGCACTCGCCACGCAGGCGGCGCAAAGCATCATCACAAAAGCAATTATTATTTTCCTCATAATCTAAATATTTTTTCCACCTAACATTTCCCGCCGGCGCAGCCTTACCGCACCAACACAACCGATGATCCACCATTCGTACGAACCACATAGGCACCCTTGGCCGGAACGCACAGCGCACGCTCCTCGTCCGCAGAGTTGGAGACCGCGACTATCCTGCCCGACATATCATAGAGGGAAACCTCCCCTTCCACACCACACACGTAGACGGTGAGTCCGTCGGTCCATACGGTGATGTCATCGGCCAAGGCGGAGCTTACGCCAGAACCTTCCTCACCAATATATTTCACCGTCCAACCCTCAGGTATCCTATCCTCTCCATACTCAAGAGCCAATGTTTTCGGGCAGATGAAGGTGCCGGTAGGGGCGACGTCTGCGACCCATCTATCAGTGTGAAGGCCGTCATTCCAATCATCAAATGAGACACGGATTTGGGATAGGCTGGTGCAACCTCTGAACATCGCGTCATAACAAAAATCAGCCAACGTAGTGGCAGGCAATGCAGGGGCTTGCGTCAAACTGGTGCAACCGGAGAACATAGATTCATAACAAGCAAATACCAATTCCGTCGCCGGCAATTCAGGGGCTTGCGTCAGGTTGGCGCAACCGGAGAACATTTCACGATAGCAAAAATTAGCCAATGTCGTAGCTGGCAATTCCGGGGCCTGCGTCAGACTCGTGCAACGTGAGAACATTCCTTGATAACAACCACACTCTATGACAGTTGGCAATGTTGTAGCAGGCAATTCGGGGGCTTGCGTCAGACTCGTGCAACCGGAGAACATATACGAATAACAACCTTCAACCATCACCATGGAAGAAAGTGTTGGAGCCTGCGCAAGACTTGTGCATCCTGAGAACATGAAACAATAGCAATAATCAGCCAATGTCGTGGTCGGCAATTCGGGAGCTTGCACCAGACTAGTGCAACGTGAGAACATACTATAATAACAAGCCTCAGCCAACGTAGTAGCTGGCAATTCCGGGGCTTGCGTCAGACTCGTGCAATCTGAGAACATGCCATAATAACAATTATTAGCCAACGTTGTAGTTGGCAATTCGGGTGCTTGCGTCAGACTCGTGCAATTGGAGAACATTTCATAATAACAACCACTAGCCAATGTCGTGGCAGGCAATTCGGGTGCTTGCGTCAGGCTGGTGCAATTTCTGAACAATCTACAGAAACAGTACCCATTAGGGATCTCCGTAGAAAGGTCTGTTTCATCGATCAGGCTCATCACACTACCGCTGGCGGCCACTTTCCCTATCATCTTAAAGGCTGAATAATGATCATAATCCTTCGAGAAACCTTGAGGATTATTTCCCTTCAGCAAGGCCTTGTCACCCTTATGGGCTAACGTGACCATTTTGCCTCCCGCTAAGGCGGTCCATGTCTCTCCGCCATCCAATGAATACCGCACGTCAGGGTTGTTGCCGCCGTTGTTCACGATTCCGAACGAAGAGCCATCCTCCTCCGCCGTGAAGGTGAGGTAGTTAGGCATGTCCTCTATATATTTCACCGTCCAACCCTCTGGTATCCTGCTCACCCCATACTCAAGAGGCAAGTCTTTCGGACAGATGAAGGTGCCGGTAGGGGCAACGTCTTTGACCCACCAAGAAGTGTTGTCATCCCACACGTTGAAGGCGACACTGATTTCCGACAAGTTAGTACAGTTTAAGAACATAGATCCGTAACAAAAATTCTTATTTACGGGGGCTGGCAATTCCGGAGCCGGCAAATTCGGAGCTTTCGTCAGACTGGTGCAACCCGAGAACATGCTATAATAACAATTATTAGCCAATGTCGTCGCAGGCAATGCAGGCGCTTCTGTGAGGCTGGTGCAACTAGAGAACATATAAGAATAACAAGCATCGGCCAATGTAGTAGCAGGCAATGCAGGGGCTTGCGTCAGACTGGTGCAACCTGAGAACATCTCACAGTAACAACCTCCAGCCAATTTCGTCGCTATCAATGCAGGAGCTTGCGTCAGACTCGTACAACCTCTGAACATATATGCATAACAATCTTCCGTCAACGTCGTAGCAGGCAATTCAGGGGCTTGCGTCAGACTGGTGCAACCTGAGAACATCTCCCAGTAACAACCATCAGCCAACGTCGTAGCCGGCAATTCGGGGGCTCGCGTCAGACTCGTACAACCTCTGAACATATATGCATAACAATAATTAGCCAATGTCACGGCAGGCAATTCAGGGGCTTGCGTCAGGCTAGTGCAGTTTTCGAATAAACTACCGAAACATTCAACCCCACGTATTTCTGAAGAAAGACCTGTTCCATCAATCAGGCTCATCACGCTGCCACTGGCGGCAATTTTCCCTGTCATCTTGAAAGACGACTGATATTCCATATAATTCTGTGAGAACCCATGTGGATTATTTCCTTTCAGCAAGGCCTTGTCTCCCTTATGGGCTAATACGACCGTATCGCCTCCCGCCAAAGCGGTCCACGTCTTCCCACCGTCTAACGAATACAGCACGTTAGGGCTATTCCTTCCGTTCACAATTCCGAACGTGGAGCCATCCTCCTCAGCCGTGAAGGTGAGGTAGTTGGCCATATCCTCTATATATTTCACCGTCCACCCTTCCGGTATTCTATTCTCTCCATATTCAAGCGGCAAGGCTTTCGGGCAGATGAAGGTGCCGGTAGGGGCGACGTTTTCGACCCAACGATAAGTGTTGTCTTCCCAACGATCAGTGCTATCTTTCCACTTGACGAAGGCCACACTGATTTCAGACAAGTTCGTACACTCTGAGAACATTCCGAAATAACAACTAATTTCCACGTTTGAGTGGGCTATCAATTCAGGAGCTGGCAATTCGGGGGCTTGCGTCAGACTGGTGCAACCTGAGAACATGTATTGATAACAAGCACTTACCAACGTCGTTGCTGGCAATTCTGGGGCTTGACGGAGGAGGTCACATGAACTGAACATTTTTTTATAACAACTATAAGCCAATGTCGTCGCAGGCAATTCGGGTGCTTGCGTCAGACTGGTACAACTAGAGAACATCCCGAAATAACAAGCTTCAGCCAACGTAGTTGCTGGCAGTTTGGGCGCTTGCGTCAGACTGGTGCAACCTGAGAACATAGATTCATAACAACTATAAGCCAATGTCGTGGCAGGCAATGCGGGGGCTTGCGTCAAACTGGTGCAACCAGAGAATATTGCTCTGTAACAATTTTCAGTCAACGTCGTAGCTGGCAATTCAGGGGCTTGCGTCAGACTCGTGCAACCTTCGAACAGACTATGGAAACAAAAACTAGCAGGGACAACAAGAGTTTTGCCTACGCCGTCAATCAGGCTCATCACACTGCCGCTGGCGGACACTTTCCCGGTCATCTCGAAAGTTGAATATTGAGTTCTACTCCTTGAGAACCCTTCCGGATTATTTCCCCTCAACAAAGCCTTGTCACCCTTATGGGCCAACGTGATGGTATCTCCTGCAGCTAAGGCGTTCCATGTTTCTCCACCATTCAAGGAATACTGCACGTTGGGATTATTTTTTTCGTTCATAATTCCGAACGTAGAGCCATCCTCCTCTGCCGTGAAGGTGAGTAAATCGCGGTTGACAGGCAGCACATCTACAGTATCTCCATCAATAACTTTTTTCACCCTCCAACCTAACGGTATCCTATTCGCCCCATATTCAAGAGGCAAATTCTCAGGACAGATGAAGGTGCCGCTTGGAGCTACGTTTTCGACCCAATAAGCAGTGGAATAACCGGCATTCCTCCAATCGTCAAATGAGACATGGATCTCAGATAGACCGGTGCAACCTGAGAACATATACATGTAACAACTATCCGCTAACGTCGTCGCAGGCAATGCGGGGGCTTGCGTCAGACTCTTGCAATCCGAGAACATGGAATAATAACAACCACTTGCCAATGTCGTAACTGGCAGTTCAGGGGTTTGCGTCAGACTCGTGCATCCCGCGAACATCCCGTCATAACAAAAATTAGCCAACGTCGTGGCAGGCAGCGTAGGAACTTGTTTCAGATTCGTGCAACCTAAGAACATCGCGTCATAACAAAAAGCGGTCAATGTCGTGGCAGGCAATTCAGGGGCTCGGGTGAGACTGGTGCAAGCTCTGAACGATCTACAGAAACAGTACCCATTAGGAATCTCCGTAGAAAGGCCTACGCCATCGATCAGGCTCATCACGCTACCGCTGGCGGCCACCTTCCCGGTCATCTTAAAGGTTGAATACTGACTCCTACTCTTTGAGAACCCTTCCGGATTATCTCCCCTCAACAAAGCCTTGTCACCCTTATGGGCCAACGTGATGGTATCGCCTGCAGCCAGTGCGGTCCAGGTTTCTCCACCATCCAATGAATACTGCACGTCAGGATTATTCCCTGCGTTCACAATTCCAAACGAAGAACTATCCTCCTCCGCCGTGAAGGTAAGGTAGTTGGCCGCGCTCGCCACGCATGCGGCGCAGAGCATCATCATGAAAGCTGTAAATATTCTCTTCATAAGCTAAAAAATTTTTTTTCTACTTAATCTTCTCGCCAGCGCACCCTTAGCGCACTAGCACGGATTTCTCCCCGTCACTGGTGCGGACCACATAAACACCCTTGGCTGGCACGCTCAACGCACGTACCTCATCCGCGGAGCTGGAGACCGCCACCCGCTTGCCCGACAGATCATAGAGGGAAACCTCCCCCTCCGCACCACGGACGTAGATGGTGAGACCATCGCTCCATACGGTGACGCCGCTGGCTAAGGCATTGGCCACGCCTGTGAGGATGCTATCCGGAACGAGCGCCCACCCATCCGGCACATAATCATCCCCGACGTTTGGCGCAAGGCTGGCAGGACTGATGACCTTACCTTCAGGAGCGACCCCATGGAGCCAATCCTCCGTTCCGTCCGCCCAGTCGGAGAACGACACGCTCACCTCGGAGAGGTTCTCGCAGTCATAGAACATTCCCTCATAGCTACCCTCCTCGAGCGTGGTGGCAGGCAACTCGGTTGTTGACGTCAGGCTCGTGCACCCGCGGAACATATCCTTGTAGCAGTATGCCTTCAGCGTCGTAGCGCTCAAATCAGGCATTTTCGTGAGCCCTGCGCAGTTTTCGAAGAGGCTGGCGAAGCAATACTCGTTCGGGATGGTTGTAGTCCCTCCTATCTCGTCTATCAGGCTCATCACGCTTCCGCTCGCGGAGGCGGTACCCTCGATATCAAATTGGATGCGTTGCGTCTCGGTGGAGAATCCGGACGGGTTATTACCCTTGAACAGGATTTTATCCCCCTTCTTCGCCAAGGTGACAGGCGTGCCAGGTTTCATCTCCGTCCACGTCTCGCCGCCGTCCGTCGAATACTTCAGGTCAACACCCGTAGAAGGGAGGTTCCTTCTCATAACCGGTCTCTTCTCCCCCTCCACAGAGGCAACGGCGGACTCATCCGAGAGTTGCGGATAAGGGGCAGGCTGGATGTCACCGCCGCCCGCTTCACCTTCCGTGACCACGACGCTGACGTTATCCTCCTCAGCCGTGAATGTCAGATAGTTTGGTTCTTCCTCGATATATTTCACCGTCCAACCACTAGGTATCCTGTTCCTTCCATATTCCAGCGCCAAGGCTTTCGGGCAGTAGAAAGTACCAGTATCGCGCACCCCTGCGAGGAACATGACACTAGACTCCTTCCCGTCCGCAGTTTGCCACTGATCAAAAGAAACCCTGACTTCCGACAATTCATCACAACCAGCGAACATATAGGAATAGCAATCTTCCGCCAACGTCGTGGCTGGCAATACGACACTATGTAAGTAATAACAATCACGGAACATGTAAGAATAGCAATCCTTAGCCAACGTCGTGGCTGGCAATTCCGGGATCTCCTGAAATTGCGAACAATCATCGAACATATACGAATAACAGCCAGTAGCCAATGTGGTGGCAGGCAGTTCTGGCGTCTTATCTATGGAGCAGCATCCCACGAACATATGGCTATAACATCCCTCCGCCAGCGTCATGGCTGGCAATTTCGGAGCCTCAGGGAAGTTACATGAGACAAACATATATGCATAACAACTATCAGCTAACGTCGTGGCTGGCAATTCTGGCGCCTGATGTAATGTAGTACCCGCGAACATATATGCATAACAACACTTTTTTAACGTTGTGGCGGGCAACGCAGGTGCATTCATCAAGCTCTCACAACCATTGAACATATTCGCATAACAGCTCTCCGCCAGCGTCGTGGCAGGTAAATCCACGATATCAAGCAGACAATAGCAACATGAGAACATATATGCATAACAGCCGACAGACATCGTCATGGCGGGCAACACTGGAGTTTGACCAATGTCTTCGCAATGGAAGAACATATACGCATAACAACTATCAGCCAATGTCGTGGCAGGCAATTCAGGCGCCATCTTTAAATCCACGCACTCCATAAACATGGCCTTGTAGCACCCCTTCGTCAAGGTGGTGGCAGGCAATACAGGGGCTTTCACCAAAGCTTCGCAATTCTCGAACAGTCGACAGAAACAATAATCATTAGGGATGACGGTGGATTCGCCCGTTCCATCCAACAGGCTCATCACGTTTCCTCTGGCGGAGATCCTTCCCGTCATCGAGAAATTCGAATAGTTGTCCCATGATTGCGAGAAACCATCAGGGTTATTTCCCCTCAGCAGGGCCGTTTCGCCTATTTCATCCAAAACGACAGGTTCCCCTGGGGTGAGAGGGGTCCAAGTTTTTCCCCCATCCTTGGAGTACTCGACATTCGGGGTGTTACCATTATTCACCAATTCGAATGTGGATTCTTCCTCCTCAGCGGTGAAGGAGAGCTGGCCGACCACATACACGACCACAGCCGTATCGTCAAGATATTTCACCGTCCAACCATCCGGTATTCTGCACGAACCATACTCCAGCGGCAAGGCTTTCGGGCAGACGAAGGTGCCGGTCGGCGCAACGTTATATACCCATTCATAGGCTGTGTTCCCGTACGATCCTTCAAGAATCCAGTCCTCGATGGAGACTTCAATCTCAGACAAATTCGCACAGCCCCAGAACATTCTATTGTAACACATATTAACCAATACAGGAGCGGGCAGTGCAGGTGCTTTCTTTAAACTTTTGCACCCTTTGAACATCTCTTCATAACAGGACTCCGCCAACTCCGTGGCCGGCAATTCCGGAGCTTCAGTTAGGCTGACGCAACCATCGAACATGGACGCGTAACAAGCATATGCCAATTTCGTGGCTGGCAATGCAGGGGCATTTTTTAGCTTTTTACACCCCAAGAACATATAGCTGTAGCAATACTCGTCCAGCGTCGTAGCAGACATCTCAGGAGCTTCGATCAGACTGGTGCAATCCGCGAACATTCCATCATAACAGTCAGGTTTCAACGTCGTGGCGGGCAATGCAGGGACCTTTTTCAGACCAGTACATTGATTGAACATTCCACTATAGCAATAATCGGTCAACGTAGTAGCAGGCAACTCAGGAGCCTGCGTAAGGCAGGAACACATAGAGAAGAGATTTTTGAAACATCCCTTGACAGGGATAACGGTTGAGTTGCCCACTCCGTCCACAAGGCTCATCACGCTTCCGCTGGCCGCGATCTTGCCGGTCATCTTGAAACGAGAGATTTTCACAGATGTCTCCATGCGAGAGAATCCATTAGGATTTAATCCCCTCAACATGGCTTGATCACCTTTCTTCCGCAAGGTAACCAAATCGTCAGCTGTTAATACGGACCATGTCGACCCGCCATCTAATGAGTACTGGATATTCGGATTATTTCCATCGTTATTTATGATTCCGAACGTAGAACCATCCTCCTCAGCGGTGAAGGTGAGGTAGTTGGCTTCACCCCCAGCATATTTCACCGCCCAATCCTTCGGTATCCAGCTCTCTCCATAGCGCAGAGGCAGGGTGTACGGGCAGATGAAGGTGCCGGTCGGGGCAACGTCTTTCACCCAACTACCAGTCCACGAGTCAGAACCCCAGTCAGAAAATGAGACATGGATTTCCGACAGGCTGGTGCAACCCAAGAACATTTCGCCGTAACACTTCTCTGTCAATGTCGTGGCTGGTAATTCAGGGGCTTGCGTCAGACTGGTGCAACCCTCGAACAATCGACAGAAGCAATGTCCGTTAGGGATTTCCGTGGAAAGGCCATCCACGTCAATCAGGCTCATCACACTACCGCTGGCCGCTATTTTCCCATTCATGATGAAGCTCGAATATGAGGTGTAAGACTGAGAAAGACCCGCCGGATTATTTCCACTCAACATCGCCCTGTCCCCTTTCTTCGGCAAGAAAACCGTGTCACCATACATCAAAGCGGCCCACGACTCTCCGCCATCCAAGGAATACCGGATATTCGGGAATCTCTCCATATAGTGGTGCTCTATCATGAAGGATGAGCCATCCTCCTCGGCCGTGAAAGTAAGGTAGTTGGCGGTGGTGTCGATCCCCTCATTGTATTTCACCACCCATCTGTAAGGAATATCAGAAGGGAAGGTGTCTTTGGCAAGTTCCCTCGGGCAATAGAATGTACCCGGCCAGGCGACTGCCGACAACCAATAAGTATAGCCCACATATTCCCACGAAGTGAAGTGCGCTTTGACTTCAGAGAGGCTTGTGCAATCATGGAACATGAACGTGTAGCAACCCTTCACCAACTCGGTGGCGGGCAGTTCCGGAGCCTTTTTCAGACTGAAACATTCCGAGAACATATTGTAGTAACACTGCTCCGCCAATGTTGTGGCCGGCAATTCAGGCGCGACCTCCAGGGATACGCAATAATCGAACATGCTATAGTAGCACCTGTACGCCAACTCGGTGGCAGGCAGTGCCGGCGCCTGCGTCAGACTGTCACAGCGGGAGAACATACAGAGATAACAACTGTCCACCACTACCGTCGCCGGAAGTTCAGGGGCTTTCTCCAAACCGATGCAATAGGCGAACATATTCGCGTAGCAACTATTGGCCAACTCGGTGGAAGGCAATTCGGGTGCTTGTTTCAAGCTATAGCATCCGAGGAACATGGAATTATAGCATCCCTTGACCATCACACTGGCGGGCAACTGTGGCACATCCACCATTTTGCGGCAGCAGGCGAACGTGGCAAAATAACAATACTCCGCCAACTCTGTGGCAGGTAGTTCGGGCGCCTTCTCCAAGTTGGTACAGAAATAGAACATGTTAGCATAGCAACTATCCGCCAAATGGGTGGCGGGCAGTTCGGGCGCCTGTACCAAGCTTTCACAATTGCTGAACAAATAATAGAAACATTTTTTGTTCGGGATGGTAAGGCTTTCACCCTTACCGTCAATCAAACTCATCACGCTTCCGCTGGCGGAGATGGAGCCGGACATCACGAATTGCGTGCAATTCAAATAATCAGAGGAGAAGCCCTCAGGATTATTACCCTTCAACAAAGCCCTATCCCCTTTCTTTGCCAAAGGGATCGAGGCACCATCCGCCAAGAGGTTCCACGTCGCCCCGTCATCCAACGAGTATTGGACATCAGGGTCGTTATACGTGTTTTTTATTCCAAACGTAGACCCATCCTCCGCAGCCGTGAAGGTCAGGTAGTTAGCCGCACTCGCCACACATGCGGCGCAGAGCATCATCATGAAAGCTGTAAATATTTTCTTCATAAGCTATATATTTTTTTCTACTTAAACTTCTCTCCAGCGCATCCTTACCCGACCCGCACGACCTGAGCCCCAACGGGGCGGTGACAACACAGGCAGGGGTGTGAACCCCTGTGTGTGTGTGAAACGACAGGCACATTATTGATAGCCCTGAAAGGGCGACATCCCCCAGGCAGGGGTGTAAACCCCTGTGAATAATGCGGCGGTGCAATCATAGCCCTGAAAGGGCGACACCCTAGTATTTATAACCGGATTGCGTTGGTGCCCCTTAGCGCACCAACACATCCGATGTACCATTATTCGTCCGGACCACATAGACACCCTTAGCCGGGACGCTCAGCGCACGCTCCTCGGCCTTGGAGTTGGAGACTGCGACTCTCTTGCCCGACATGTCATAGAGGGAGACCTTCCCCTCCGCCCCATGGACGTAGACGGTGAGGCCATCGGTCCATACGGAGATGTTGTCGGCCAAGGTGGTATTTACGCCAGAACCATCCTCTATATATTTCACCGTCCAACCCTCCGGTATCCTGCTCACTCCATACTCAAGAGGCAATTCTTTCGGGCAGATGAAGGTGCCGGTAGGGGCTACACTTACAGCCCAGTCACCAGTGAAGACGTCAGACCATTCATCAAATGAGACATTGATTTCCGACAAACTGGTGCAACCGGAGAACATGCTATAATAACAATAACCAGCCAAGAACGTGGCAGGCAATACAGGGGCCTTCGTCAGACTGGTGCAGCCAGAGAACATGTATTGATAACAATAACGATCAGTCTTCGTGGCAGGCAATTCCGGGGCTTGTGTCAGACTGGTGCAACCCGAGAACATCTCCCAGTAACAACCATCAACCAATGTCGTAGCAGGCAATTCGGGGGCTTGCGTCAGACTGGTGCAACCAGCGAACATAGATTCATAACAGCGCCAGTTCAATTTCGTCGCTGGCAATTCCGGAGCTTGCGTCAGACTAGCGCAATCATTGAATAAACTATTAAAACATTCAGCTTTAGGAATCTCCGTAGAAACACCTACTCCATCGATTAGGCTCATCACACTACCGCTGGCAGCCACTTTCCCTGTCATTTTAAATGTTGAATATTGATTCCCATCCTTCGAGAGCCCTTCGGGATTATTTCCTCTCAGCAAAGCCTTGTCTCCCTTATGGGCTAATACGACCGAGTCACCTTGTGTTAAGGCAGTCCACGTCTCCCCACCGTCCAAAGAATACTGCACGTCTGGGTTGTTGTCACCGTTATTCACAATCCCGAACGAAGAACCATCCTCCTCGGCCGAGAAGGTGAGGTAGTTGGCCGCAACCGTATCTTCGATATATTTCACCGTCCAACCTGCAGGGATCCTATTCGCACCACACTCAAGATGCAATGCCTTCGGGCAGATGAAGGTGCCGGTAGGGGCTACGTCTAAAACCCAGTCAGGAGTGGCATAGTTATCGACAGGCCATTCGTCAAAGGACACATTGATCTCCGTTAAATTTGAGCAATTTGCGAACATTTGTGCATAGCACCATTCAACCAATGTGGCAGCAGGTAATTCGGGTGCTCGCGTCAAGCTGGTGCAACCCGCAAACATAAGTTTATAACAGAATATAGCCAATGTGGTAGCAGGCAATTCGGGTGCTTGTGTCAGGCCGGTGCAACCCGCGAACATAGATTGATAACAAGTAGGTTCCAACGTCGTTGCAGGAAGTTCCGGGGCTTGCGTCAGACTGGTGCAATTTTCGAACATATCACCATAACAAATTTCAGCCAATGTTGTCGCAGGCAACGCCGGGGCTTGCGTTAGACCCGTGCAACCTGAGAACATATACCAATAGCAACCAGGCCTTAATGTCGTGGCAGGCAATTCCGGAGCCTGCGTCAGACTGGTGCAATCGCCGAATAAACTATAGAAAGAACTGCTATCAGGAATTTTTGTGGAAAGACCTATTCCATCGATTAGGCTCATCACGCTACCGCTGGCGGCCACTTTCCCTGTCATCTTAAAATATGAATACTGATACCAATCCTTTGAGAAACCTTTGGGATTATCTCCTCGCAACAAGGCCTTGTCTCCCTTATGGGCTAATACGACCGTTTTACCTTCGGCCAATGAGGTCCATGTCTCCCCGCCATCCAACGAATACTGCACGTTCGGATTATTTTTCCTTGCGTTCACAAATCCGAACGTGGAACTATCCTCTTCGGCTGTGAAAGTGAGGTAGTTGGCCATGTCCTCTATATATTTCACCGTCCAACCCTCAGGGATCCAGCTTATTCCATATTCGAGAGCCAACGTTTTCGGACAGATGAAGGTGCCGGTAGGGGCTACGTCTACGACCCATTCAAGAGTGTAATCCTCGTCTTTCCAATCATCAAAGGAGACTTTGATTTCCGACAGGCTGGTGCAACTTATGAACATCTCGGAATAACATCCCCTGTTCAGCGTAGTGGCAGGTAGTTCAGGAGCTTGCGTCAGACTGGCGCAACCTTTGAACATCCCGAAATAACAATTATCAGCCAACGTCGTAGCCGGCAATTCTGGGGCTTGCGTCAGGCTAGTGCAACCTTGGAACATATTGCGATAACAATCAACAGCCAATGTCGTAGCAGGCAATTCCGGGGCCCGCGTCAGGCTGGTGCAATTCCAGAACATAGTTGCATAACAACCTTCAGCCAATGTCGTAGCAGGCAACTCAGGAGCCTGCGTCAGGCTGGTACAACCGCTGAACATACCCGCATAACAATAAAAAGAGAGTGACGTGACCGGCAGTTCAGGGGCTTGCGTCAGACTGGTGCAATCTGAGAACATGCCATAATAACAACCATCTGCCAACGTCGTGGCTGGCAATTCGGGTGCTTGCGTCAGACTCGTGCAGCCTGAGAACATCTCAACGTAGCAAGACTCAACCAACGTGGTAGCTGGCAATTCAGGGGCTTGCGTCAGACTCGTGCAATCCTTAAACAAATACAAGAAGCAGTAACTCTTAGGAATCTTTGTGGAGAGGCCTGTGCTGTCGATTAAACTCATCACACTACCGCTGGCGGCCACTTTCCCTATCATCTTAAAGGCTGAATAATGATCATAATCCTTCGAGAAACCTTGAGGATTGTTTCCCTTCAGCAAAGCCTTGTCTCCCTTATGGGCTAATAAGACCGAGTCGCCTCCAGCCAAGGCAGTCCATGTCTTCCCACCGTCCAATGAATACTGCACGTCTGGGTTGTTGCCGCCGTTGTTCACGATTCCGAACGAAGAGCCATCCTCCTCCGCCGTGAAGGTGAGGTAGTTGGTCTCCACCACAACCGTATCATGGATAGCAACCGTATCATGGATAGCAACCGTATCATCGACATATTGCGCTGTCCAACCCTTTGGTATCCTGCTTATTCTATACTCGAGGGGCAGGTCTTTCGGGCAGATGAAGGTACCGGTACTGGCGACGTATTGAACCCATCCATTAGTCTCCTCATTATTACCCCAACTTTCAAATGAAACATGGATCTGGGATAGGTTTTTGCAACCATAAAACATCCCATAATAACATTGTTTTTTTAGTGTCGTGGCAGGCAATTCAGGGGCTTGCGTCAAACTAGCGCAACTCGCGAACATATCTTTATAACAGTATGCATCCAATGTGGTAGCAGGCAGTTCGGGGGCTTGCGTCAGACTGATGCAACCTTGGAACATAGATTCGTAACAATATATAGTCAATGTCGTGGCTGGCAGTTCGGGTGCTTGCGTCAGACTGGTGCAAAGATAGAACATTCCAGAATAACATCTTTCAGCCAATGCTGTAACTGGCAATTCGGGGGCTTGCGTCAGACTGGTGCAACCTGAGAACATGCTATTATAACAATTATTAGCCAACGTTGTAGCTGGCAATTCGGGGGCTTGTGTCAGGCTGGTGCAACCTGAGAACATTCCTCCATAACAACCATCTGCCAACGTTGTGGCTGGCAATTCGGGGGCTTGCGTCAGACTGGAACAGTTAGAGAACATATAACTATAACACAATTTAGCTAATGTCGTAGCAGGCAGTTTGGGGGCTTGCGTCAGACTGGTACATCCTCTGAACATTCCATAATAACAGGCTTTGGCCATTGTTGTAGCTGATAATTCGGGGGCTTGCGTCAAACTGGTGCATCCTGAGAACATTTCATCATAACAATTTCCCGCCAACACTGTAGCAGGCAATTCGGGGGCTTGCGTCAGACTGGTACATCCATAGAACATAGATTCGTAACAATATATAGTCAATGTCGTGGCTGGCAATTCGGGGGCTTGCGTCAGACTGGTACATCCATAGAACATTCCAAAATAACAACTATCAGCCAATGTAGTCGCAGGTAATTCGGGAGTTTGTGTCAGGCCAGTGCAATTCCAGAACATAGATTCATAACAATGTTCAGCCAATGTAGTAGCTGGTAATTCGGGTGCTTGCGTCAGACTCATGCAACTTGAGAACATCTTTAAATAACAACCTTTAGTCAATTTCGTGGCAGGCAATTCAGGGGCTTGAGTCAAATTAGCACAAAGTCTAAACAAAGAATAAAAACAGAAATCGCAAGGAATTTCTGTGGAAAGGCCTACTCCATCAATCAGGCTCATCACACTACCACTAGCCGCAATCTTACCTGTCATCGTAAAACTGGCGCTGGAGTATGGTTCCGTAGACCTTGAGAACTCGTGCGGATTATTTCCTTTCAACAAGGCCTTGTCTCCCTTATGGACTAACACGGCCGTGTCTCCATTCGTTAACTCTTTCCATGTATTCCCACCATCTAACGAATACTGCACGTTAGGATTGATATTTTTCCCGAAATCTATTCCGAACGTAGAACTATCCTCCTCCGCCGTAAAGGTGAGGTAATTGGCCGCGCTCGCCATACAGACGGCGCAAAGCATCATCATGAAAGCAGTAAATATTTTTCTCATAACTTAAAAATTTTATTCTACACTAATATTTCCCCGCCAGCGCCGCCTTAGCGCACCAGCACGGACCTCTCCCCTCCGCTCGTCCGAACCACATAAACACCCTTGGACGGCACGCTCAACGCACGCTCCTCGTCCGCGGAGTTGGAGACTGCCACTCGCTTGCCCGACATATCATAAAGGGAAACCTCCCCCTCCGCACCGCGCACAAAGATAGTTAAATCATCGCTCCATACGGAGATATTGTCGGCCAAGGTGGTATTTACGCCAGAACCATCCTCTATATATTTCACCGTCCATCCTTCCGGTATTCTGCTCTCTCCATACTCAAGAGGCAAGGTCTTCGGGCAGATGAAGGTGCCGGTAGGGGCGACGTCTTTGACCCATTCTTCAGTCCCCATACCATAATCCCAATATTCAAATGAGACATTGATTTCCGATAGGCTTGTACAACCTGAGAACATCAATGCATATGAACTCTTCTCCAACAAATTCGTAGCCGGCAATTCTGGGGCTTGCAGCAGACTCGTGCAACCTGAGAACATTCTCCAATAACAAGAAGCAGCTAAATTCGTCGCTGGCAATTCGGGAGCTTGAGTCAGACTGGTGCAACCAGCGAACATAGATTCATAACAACTCCATTGCAATTTCGTCGCTGGCAATTCCGGCGCTTGAGTCAGACTAGCGCAATCCTTGAATAAACTGTTAAAACATTCACCATTAGGAATCTCCGTAGAAAGTCCTACTCCATCGATTAGACTCATCACACTACCACTGGCGGCCACTTTCCCGGTCATCTTAAAGGTTGAATATTGCTCCCAATACTTTGAGAAACCTCCGGGATTATTTCCCTTCAACAAAGCCTTGTCTCCCTTATGGGCCAACGTGATGGTATCGCCTGCAGCCAGTGCGGTCCAGGTTTCCCCACCATCCAATGAATACTGGATGTCGGGATTGTTATCTTTGTTCACGATTCCGAACGTAGAGCCATCCTCCTCTGCCGTGAAGGTGAGGTAGTTGGCCTCCACCGCAACCGTATCTTCGATATATTTCACCGTCCAACCTTCCGGTATTCTGCTATCTCCATACTCGAGAGGCAGGTCTTTCGGGCAGATGAAGGTGCCGGTAGGGGCTACACGTACAGCCCAGTCACCAGTGAAGGCGTAAGACCATTCATCAAATGAGACACGAATCTGGGATAGGCTTTCGCAACCTACGAATATACCATTATAACAACCATAAGCCAATGTAGTAGCAGGCAATTCAGGGGCCTGGGCCAGGCCGGTGCAGCCTGAGAACATAAAAGAATAACAATCTTCAGCCAACGTAGTAGCTGGCAGTTCGGGGGCTTGCGTCAGACTGGTGCAACCTGAGAACATTCTCCAATAACAAGAAGCAGCTAAATTCGTCGCTGGCAATTCGGGGGCTTGCGTCAGACTGGTGCAACCTGAGAACATCTCGTAATAACAAGCATCAGCCAACGTTGTAGCTGGCAATTTTGGGGCTTGTGTCAGGCCGGTGCAGCCTGAGAACATAAAAGAATAACAATCTTCAGCCAACGTAGTAGCTGGCAGTTCGGGGGCTTGCGTCAGACTGGTGCAACCGGAGAACATGAAGGAATAACAACCCACAGCCAATGTCGTAGCCGGCAATTTGGGGGCTTGCGTCAGACTGGTGCAACCGGAGAACATATAACCATAACAATAATTAGCCAATGTCATAGCTGGTAATTCAGGCGTCTGCGTCAGACCTGTACACCCCGAGAACAAACTATAGAAACAGTAATTCCCAGGAATTTCCGTAGAAAGACCCGTTCCATCGATTAAGCTCATCACACTACCGCTGGCAGCCACTTTCCCTGTCATTTTAAATGTTGAATATTGATTCCCATCCTTTGAGAACCCTTCCGGATTATTTCCCCTCAACAAAGCCTTGTCACCCTTATGGGCCAACGTGATGGTATCTCCTGCAGCTAAGGCGGTCCAGGTTTCTCCACCATCCAAGGAATACTGCACGTCTGGGTTGTTGTCACCGTTGTTCACGATTCTGAACGTAGAGCCATCCTCCTCTGCCGTGAAGGTGAGGTAGTTAGGCATGTCCTCTATATATTTCACCGTCCAACCCTCCGGTATCCTGCTTATTCCATATTCGAGAGCCAACGTTTTCGGGCAGATGAAGGTGCCGGTTGGGGCGACGTTTGCGACATAATTATAAGTTCCTTCATTGATAGGCCACTCCTCAAAGGCAACATCGATTTGAGACAGGTTTGTACAACCGTAGAACATACTGGAATAACAATAATCAGCCAATGTCGTGGCAGGTAATTCAGGGGCTTCAGTTAGACTGGTGCAACCTTTGAACATACTGGAATAACAATAACCAGCCAATGTCGTGGCAGGTAATTCAGGGGCTTCAGTTAGACTGGTGCAACCTTTGAACATACCGTAGTAACAACCTTCAACCAATGTCGTAGCAGGTAATTCAGGGGCTTGCGTCAAACTCGTACATCCGGAGAACATTTCGCAATAACAGGTTGGTGCCAATGTCGTCGCTGGCAGTTCAGGAGCTTGCGACAGGCTGGTGCAACCTGAGAACATTCCATCATAACAACTTTCCGCCAACGTCGTGGCTGGCAATGCAGGGGCTTGCGTAAGACTTGTGCAACCTGAGAACATGAATTCATAACAACAACTTGCCAACGTTGTAGCAGGCAATTCAGGGGCTTGCGTCAGACTGGTGCAACCTGAGAACATAGATTCATAACAACCTCTAGCCAATTTCGTAGCAGGTAATTCAGGGGCTCGGGTGAGACTGGTGCAAGCTCTGAACAATCTACAGAAACAGTACTCATTAGGAATCTCCGTAGAAAGTCCTGTTCCGTCGATCAGGCTCATCACGCTACCGCTGGCGGCTATCTTGCCCGTCATCGTAAAAGACGAGCATATTTTTATATCCTTTGAGAACCCTTCCGGATTATTTCCCCTCAACAAAGCCTTGTCACCCTTATGGGCCAACGTGATGGTATCGCCTGCAGCCAGTGCGGTCCAAGTTTCCCCACCATCCAATGAATACTGCACGTCTGGGTTGTTGTCACCGTTGTTCACGATTCCGAACGTAGAGCCATCCTCCTCGGCCGTGAAGGTCAAATAGTTGGGCTCAGCCGCAACCGTATCATCGATATATTTCACCGTCCAACCTTCAGGGATTCTATTCTCTCCATACTCAAGAGCCAGTGCTTTCGGACAGATGAAGGTGCCGGTAGGAGCTACGTTGGTGACCCAACGACCAGTCCCCATACCATAATCCCAATCTTCAAATGAGACATTGATTTCCGATAGGCTTGTACAACCTGAGAACATATTCGCATAGCAACCTTCCAATAACGTTGTGGCTGGCAATTTTGGAGCTTGCGTCAGACCGGTGCAACCCTCGAACATATTCGCATAACAAACATAATCCAATGTCGTGGCCGGCAATTCAGGCGCTTGCGTCAAGCTGGTGCAACCGGAGAACATACCATCATAACAGTATTCTGTCAATATCGTGGCTGGCAACTCAGGGGCTTGCGTCAGGCTGGTGCAATCCTTAAATAAATTCACGAAACAAGAATTCCCCAAAATTTCCGTAGAAAGTCCTGTTCCACAGATTAGACTCATCACACTACCGCTGGCGGCCACTTTCCCTGTCATCTTAAAGGTTGGTTGATAAAAGCTCTTTGAGAACCCTTGTGGATTGTCTCCCTTCAGCAAGGCCTTGTCTCCCTTATGGGCTAATAAGACCGAGTCGCCCCCAGCCAAGGCAGTCCATGTCTTCCCACCGTCCAAAGAATACTGCAAGTCTGGGTTGTTGCCAGCGTTGTTCACGATTCCGAACGTGGAACCATCCTCCTCGGCCGTGAAGGTGAGGTAATTGGCCATGTCCTCGATATATTTCACCGTCCAACCTTCCGGTATACTTTCCCATCCATACTCAAGAGGCAATGCTTTCGGGCAGATGAAGGTGCCGGTAGGGGCTACGTCAATGACCCATTCAGCAGTGTAATCACCGTGATTCCAATCATCAAAGGGCACTTTGATTTCCGACAGGCTGGTGCAACCTGAGAACATCTCGTAATAACAGCCCTCAGCCAACGTTGTAGCTGGCAATTCTGGGGCTTGCGTCAGACTGGTGCAATGATAGAACATCCCCCAATAACAATTATCAGCCAATATCGTCGCTGGCAATTCGGGGGCTTGCGTCAGACTGGTGCAACCTTGGAACAATTTATAGAAACAGAAATTCCCAGGAACTTCCGTAGAAACACCTACTCCATCGATCAGACTCATCACACTACCGCTGGCGGCCACTTTCCCTGTCATCCTAAAAGATGAATTATCCAACTTTGAGAATGAGAAACCTTCGGGATTATTTCCCTTCAACAATGCCTTGTCACCCTTATGGGCTAATACGACCGTGTCACCTTCCGCCAAGGCAGTCCACGTCTTCCCTCCATCCAATGAATACTGCACGTCAGGATTATTATTATTTATGTTCACGATTCCGAACGAAGAGCCATCCTCCTCGGCCGTGAAGGTGAGGTAGTTAGGATCGATCCTATTATATTCCAATGTCCAACCCACAGGAATCCTATCCTCACCATATCTCTGAGCCAAAGCGTTAGGGCAGATGAAGGTGCCGGTAGGGGCAACGTTACTGACCCATCCATAAGTGCCACGATTTTCCCCCCAATCATCAAATGAGACACTGATTTGGGATAGGCTTGTGCAACCTGAGAACATTCCCATATAACAATAATCAGCTAACGTCGTGGCTGGCAAATGCGGAGCTCGCGTCAGACTAGTGCAATCTTCAAACATATTATAATAACAGGATTCTGCCAATGTTGTCGCTGGCAATTCCGGTGCCTGCGTCAGACCCTTGCAGCCGGAGAACATGTTCCTATAACAATAAGGAGCCAAGGTCGTGGCAGGAAGTGCCGGAGCTTGCGTCAGACTCGTGCAACCTGAGAACATAAGGCAATAACATTTATTAGCCAATGTCATGGCCGGCAGTTCAGGGGCTTGCTTCAGGCTGGTGCAAGACCTAAACATATACCAATAACACAATTCGGTCAATGTCGTGGCTGGCAATTCGGGCGCTTGTGTCAATCCTCTGCAATACTCGAACAAAACAAAGAAACAATGACTATTAGGAATCTCCGTAGAAAGGCCTACGCCATCGATCAGGCTCATCACACTACCGCTTGCGGCCACTTTCCCGGTCATCTTAAAGGATGAATATTGATCATAATTCTTTGAGAACCCTTGGGGATTATTTCCCTTCAGCAAAGCCTTGTCTCCCTTATGGGCTAACGTGACCATCTTGCCTCCCGACAAGGCGATCCATGTCGCCCCGCCATCTAATGAATACTGCACGTCTGGGTTGTTGTCACCGTTGTTCACAATTCCGAACGAAGAACTATCCTCCTCCGCCGTGAAGGTGAGGTAATTGGCTAGGTCCTCGATATATTTCACCGTCCAACCTTCCGGTATCCTATCCTCTCCATACTCAAGCGGCAAGGCTTTCGGGCAGATGAAGGTGCCGGTAGGGGCGACGTTTTCGACCCAACGATAAGTGTTGTCCTCCTGATCAGAGCTGTCTTTCCACTCGACGAAGGCTACACTGATTTCAGACAAGTTCGTACACCCTGAGAACATTCCGAGATAACAACTATTTTTCGCATTTGAGTTGGCCAGCAATTCTGGAGCTGGCAATTTTGGAGCTTGTGTCAGACTGGTGCAACCTGAGAACATGTATTGATAACAAGCACTTACCAACGTCGTTGCTGGCAATTCTGGGGCTTGCGTCAGGCTGGTGCAACCTTTGAACATGTATCCATAGCACCATTCGGACAATGTTGTCGCCGGCAATGCTGGTGCCTGCGTCAGGCTGGTGCATCCTTCGAACATATATTGATAACAACGATCCGCCAATGTCATAGCCGGCAATGCGGGCGCTTGCGTCAAACTGGTGCAACCTTTGAACATATATTGATAACAACAACCTGCCAACGTTGTGGCAGGCAATTCAGGGGCTTGCGTCAGACTGGTGCAACCAGAGAACAACTTATAGAAGCAATAAAGAGAAGGAATGACAAGGGTTTTGCCCATGCCGTCAATTAGGCTCATCACACTACCACTGGCGGCTATCTTGCCCGTCATCGTAAAAGACGAGTATATTTCATAATCCTTTGAGAACCCTTCCGGATTATCCCCTCTCAACAAAGCCTTGTCCCCCTTGTGGGCCAACGTGATGGTATCCCCTGCAGCCAGTGCGGTCCATGTTTTTCCGCCATCCAATGAATACTGCACGTCTGGATTATTTCCTTCGTTGTTCACGATTCCGAACGAAGAGCCATCCTCCTCTGCCGTGAAGGTGAGATAGTTGGTCTCAGCCGCAACCGTATCGTCAATATATTTCACCGTCCACCCTTCCGGTATTCTGTCCACTCCATACTCAAGCGGCAATGCTTTCGGGCAAATGAAGGTGCCGGTAGGGGCTACGTCCTTGAGCCATCCAGTGGTCGCCCAATAATACCCCCAATCCTCAAAGGAGACATGGATTTCGGACACTTTGGCACAACCTGAGAACATATTGGCATAACAGCTTTCAGCTAATTTTGTGGCTGGCAATGCAGGCGCCTGCGTCAGGCTGGTGCAGCCGGAGAACATGTCACGATAGCAAAAAATAGCCAATGTCGTCGACTGCAGTTTAGGAGCTTTCGTCAGGCTGGTGCAACCTTTGAACATCCCCTCATAACAGGATTTTATCAATGTCGTGGCTGGCAATTCGGGGGCTTGCGTCAGACTCGCGCAACCTAAGAACATCCTGTTATAACAATACTCAGCCAATGTCGTAGCAGGCAGTTCGGGGGCTTGCGTCAAACTGGTGCAACCTGAAAACATTTCATAATAACAATAATAAGCCAATGTCGTGGCCAGCAATATGGGAGCTTGCGTCAGACCCGCGCAATTCTTGAACATACCCGAACAAGACCATTCGGCCAACGTCGTGGCGGACAATGCAGGGGCTTGCGTCAAACTGGTGCAGCCGGAGAACATCTCATAATAACAATAATTGGCCAATGTCGTGGCTGGTAATGCAGGGGCTTGCGTCAGACTCGCGCAACCTGAGAACATTCTATAATAACATTTTTCAGTCAATGTCGTCGCCGGCAACGCAGGGGCTTGTCTCAAGCTGGCGCAGCCTGAGAACATAGATTCATAACAATTTCCAATCAATGTCGTGGCAGGCAATTCGGGGGCTTGCGTCAGACTGGCGCAGCCTGAGAACATTTCATAATAACATTTTTCAGTCAATGTCGTCGCCGGCAATGCAGGGGCTTGCGTCAGGCTGGTGCAGCCTGAGAACATAGATTCATAACAATTTCCAGTCAATGTCGTGGCTGGCAATTCGGAGGCTTGCGTCAGACTGGTGCAACCGAAGAACATTTTCCAATAACAATAATTAGACAATGTCGTCGCTGGCATTTCAGGAGCCTGCGTCAGACCTGCACACCCCGAGAACAAACTATAGAAACAGTAATTACAAGGGATTTTTGTGGAAAGTCCTATTCCGTCGATTAGACTCATCACACTACCGCTAGCGGCCACCTTCCCTGTCATCGTAAAGGAGGAATATTGATACTGATCCTTTGAGAAAAATTGGGAATTACCTCCTCTCAACAAGGCTTTGTCCCCCTTATGGGCTAATACGACCGTATCGCCTCCCGACAAAGCGGTCCATGTCTTCCCACCGTCCAACGAATATTGCACATCAGGATCATTATTTTTCTTGTTCACGATTCCGAACGTGGAACCATCCTCCTCGGCCGTGAAGGTGAGATAGTTGTAATTGACAGGCACATCAACGGAATCTCCATCAATAATTTTTTTCACCTTCCAACCTGACGGTATCCTATTCTTCCCACATTCAAGAGGCAATGCATCAGGGCAAATGAAGGTGCCGGCAGGGGCTACGTCTTTGACCCAATCAAGAGTGCCAGCACCGCCATTCCAAGAATCAAACGAGACATGGATTCGGGACAAGTTCGTGCAACCTGAGAACATAGACATATAACAACGATTAGCCAATGTCGTGGCAGGCAAATTCGGCGCCTGCGTCAGGCTGGCACAACCTGAGAACATATTGACATAACAGTTTTCAGCTAATGTTGTGGCTGGCAATTCAGGCGCCTGCGTCAGGCTGGTGCAACCGGAGAACATACCTAAATAACAACAAGGAGCCAATGTCGTCGACTGCAGTTTAGGAGCTTTCGTCAGGCTGGTGCAACCAGAGAACATGTCCTGATAACAATAACCTGTCAATGTCGTGGCGGACAATTCCGGGGCTTGTGTCAGGCTGGTGCAGCCGGAGAACATTGACTGGTAGCAATAACCTGCCAATGTCGTGGCGGACAATTCCGGGGCTTGCGTCAGGCTGGTGCAACCTGAGAACATTCCCCAATAACAATATTGAGACAATTTCGTTGCTGGCAATTCAGGCGCCTGCGTCAGGCTGGTACAACCGGAGAACATTTCACAATAACAATAATTGGACAATGTCGTCGCAGGCAATTCAGGGGCTTGCGTAAGACTGGTGCAGCCGGAGAACATTTCATAATAACAATAATTGGCCAATGTCGTCGCTGGCAATTCAGGGGCTTGCGTCAGGCTGGTGCAACCACTGAATAACTTTTGGAAACAGTAATTATTAGGGATTTCCGTAGAAAGGCCGGTGCCGTCAACCAGGCTCATCACACTACCGCTGGCGGCCACTTTCCCTGTCATCGTGAAAGTTGAATAACAATCCCTATTGGCTGAAAAACCATTGGGACAATCTGCCTTCAGCAGGGCTTTGTCGCCTTTATGGGCTAAAATGGGCGTGGATCCAGCTAAGAAGCTCCAGTTCTCCCCGCCATCCGTCGAATACAACAAGCTAGGATAATTACCTTTGTTCATTATCCCGAACGTGGAACTATCCTCCTCAGCCGTAAAAGTGAGGTAATTGGCCGCGCTCGCCATGCAGACGGCGCAAAGCATCATCATGAAAGCAGTAATTATTTTTCTCATAAGCTGTAATTTTTTATTCTACTCTAATGCCAAGCCATAGCGATGGGGCGATGATCCAATACCATAGAAAAGCAATTCACGTCCATTCACATATTTATAGCTTCAATAAACACACATTTCCTATCATCGGCGGCATCAACCGCCAATCATGGGAAACACTTTACAAAAAGAATAAGAAAGTTAGCAGAAATACTTTAAATACAGGGAATTATTTAAATATATAATTCGTTTGTTTGTTATTTCTTATTTAATGTCAATGAGAATGGGAGGGACAATACCATGAATTAGGGCAATAACGAAGGGTGGGCGCATCATGTAGGGATGCGCGTAATTCATAACAAATGAAAAGGGGCGAATGTTATTCGCCCCTACAATTCATAATTTAAAATTCACAATTATCATGGTGTCGCCCCTTCAGGGCTATAAATACACTCGTCGTTTCATTCACAGGGGTTTACACCCCTGCCTGGGGGATGTCGCCCTTCCAGGGCTTAGGTCGTGCGAATCATGTAGGGATGCACCTCCCAAAAATTTTTAATTGACTACGTCGAACTAACGTTTCTTAATTCAAAATTCTTAATTCTTAATTATTAATTCTTAATTCATAATTATCCCACGTGTGCCGCCAACAACATCTGCGCCGTCTCCAGCCCCGACTCGCGGCCGAACTCGAACACGAAAGGTTTCTCCCTGCCGACCAGATAGATCGTCAGCGTGCATGGCTTCGCGAAGTTCGCAGAAAAGGTGACGACGCTTCGGTACGGAACAGAGGTGAAGGCATTCTCCGACTTGATAAGCCCCTGCACTTCCATGAAAATCATTCGCTTGTCCGTGAACAACAGACATTGGCGGGAGACCGCGAAAGCCGTTTCCACCGTTTCATTCTCCAAAAGGACATGATCGAAATCACTTCTGATCTTCTTTCCGTCCACCTCACTCGCCTTACCGAGTATAGAATCTATCAAACCCATATTCAATCAATTATCATTTAACATATTTATCTTATCGTCGAAAGAATCCTTGGCGCACAGCCAAGCGCCCACCGCCATCAGGGCTAGTCCCACCCAATAGGTGTGGGGCGGCGTCTGCTGGAAGATCAGCAGCGAGAGGCCCGTGCCGATGAAGGGAGCGACCGCATAGTAGGCACTCGTACGGGCGGCGCCCAACGACCGTTGCGCATAGATGTCTACAAAGACACTCAAGCCGTACGAGACCAATCCGATGGCCATCGCCGCGAAGATGGGCCAAATGACCTCTATGGTCTCCCCGATGAGGAAACCGATCAGGAGCATGCCGACCCCCGAAAAGATACCCTTCATGAGGACGATCTGCATCGGGTCCTTCGAGGCGATCCGTCGGGTGCAGTTATTGTCCAAGCCCCAGCAGAAAGCCGCCAAGATAACGTACAAGGAGCCGGAAGAGAACCGCAGGCTGTCCATCTCCTCGCAGGAGAGCACGCAGCAAGAGAGCGTCACGAAGGCGATGCCCACCCAAAGCCGCTTGGAGATGCGTTCCTGGAAGAAGAGCCACGCGAGGATGGCGGTCGCCACGATCTCGAAATCGCTCAGCAGGGAAGCGTTCGCCGCCGTGGTCTTCTGCAAGCCCACCATGAGGCAGATCGGTCCCACGATATCCAAGGCGATCATCGCTAAGACATACGGCCACTCCTTGCGGTCCAGTTTCTTCTCCACATTATCCGTGCCGTGGCGGCTCCTGAACGACGCGATCGCCAGCATACCCAGGCCCGAACCCAGATAGAGGAATCCAGCCGTCAGGATAGGCGGCAGGTAATCAAGCACGATCTTCGAGAAAGGAGCGTTCACCGCATAGAGCGTCGCACCCAGCAAAGCGAGTAAGATACCATATTGGCGTTTGGTCAACTTCAACATAATCATCCGTTTTCACAAAGATAAAAAGATTCGGGGAAAAAGCAACACATGCATGCGGAGGTTTCATATACTGCATTAGACATATGACATTTACTATTTTACGATTTACAATTTACGATTAGTAGGATGCGGTAATTTCGCATCAAACTACGTGAACCATTTTCTCCGTGAGGAACTATCGCTCCATGCTTCGTCTAAACGAAAGAGCCGAGCGCACATTACGGTGAAACACATGGCAGCAGTCCATCCCGACCGTCGGCTACTTCTTTTTCTTTTTCAGCAACGTCTCGCACTTATCCACCTTCCGAAGAAGGTCCTGGAGGTAAGAGCGGATCTGCCGGGCAGGTTTAGCGAGCACCGGTGTCGTCACGGAATTCGTCCGCGACAGGATATCGTTCAGTTCAGCCTTAAGCTCCTCGATTTTATTCTGCATCGAGCGTTCCGCGCCCGGGCTCACGAAGTTGAGGTCCACGATGCGGTTGTGCAGATCACTGATTTGGTAGATGATCCGTTCGCATCTGCGTTGCTGTTCCTCCAACGTGCACGCGTCGATGTAGTGTTTCACGTTCTCCGTGTACCTGACCGCCAGCTTATTGCCGTCCCCGTTGCGGACAAGCCTCTCGTAGAGGGCCTTTTTCTGCTCGAGGGAATCCAACCGAAAATAAGCGGTCAGCGAGTCCAGCCAGCCCATTCCATCCACGGCAGGCGGGTTCATCGTATCCCCCGAGGTCAGGTCCTGCGACACCCCCGTCCCCAGGCGCATCAGCGGGTCGTAAGGGATATGGCTCTCCTTCAGGCTATCCGGAGAGACCATGAAGAATTTATTTTCCAGGCGCTGGTGGTAGGCGCGGGGATTACCCGGCTCGAAATATCCGCTGCACCAGGTCGGGTCGAACATATAAGGGACGCTGTCGATGATGCAGGCGCACCACGCATGACCACCCTCCCCCACGATATTGTCTTTCGGCGTATAGCCCTCAATGATGAACATGGGGATGCCCATCCTGTTGGAGACCTCGGAAAAGAGGCTCGAGTAGTTGGCGCACACACCCTTTCTGTTGCGCAAAGTCCAGTTGGCCAGGTCCTCAGTATTGTACTTAGTCTGGACATCCGTCACAGAGAGATCATACATGACGTTCTCCGACAACCAGTTCTGCAGCGTCCAAAGCCTCTGACGCGTGTCACGACAGTTCTCCTTGATATACGCCGCCAGTGCATCCACATCCTTCGCATGCTCTTTAGGGACATTGACAGGCTCACTCAACTCCTCCGCACCCACCGCGAAGCAGGAGAGCATCAGCAGGAACAATAAAACAGCACTTCTCTTCATATACTCCTCATTATGACATAGTCTAAGACAAAGATAACAATAATCGCGAGACCGCAAAAAATAGCCAAACAGTAAATCGTAAATAGCCAAATAGTAAATCACAAAACATTCCAACAGCAGATCGCCCCCAAAATAGCAAATTGTAAATCGTCAAATAGTAAATCTAAGAGGGTAAATCGTAAATCGTCAAATAGTAAATCCCAGAGGGTAAATCGTAAATTGTAAATCGTCAAATAGTAAATAACAAATTGCTTCGCACGGAGAAGTCACAAAAAAAGCGGAGACCCATCCCCGCTTTAATAGTTTCGCCCCAAAAGCAATCACGGATGCACGTAGGTACCGATGTTCTCACCGGCGATCACGCGCTTCAGGTTGCCCGGTTTATCCATGTTGAAGACCACGATAGGGAGACCGTTGTCGCGGCACATCACCGTAGCGGAGAGGTCCATGACCTTCAGGTTGCGCACGAGGATCTCGTCGTAGGAGATATCGTCGAACTTCGTGGCGGAAGGATCCTTCTCCGGGTCGGCGGTGTAGATACCGTCCACGCGCGTGCCCTTGAACATAGCGTCCGCCTCGATCTCGATGCCACGGAGGGAAGAGCCCGTATCGGTGGTGAAGTATGGGCAGCCCGTACCAGCGGCGAAGATCGTGATATAGCCCGCATTGAGGAGTTCGAGGGCCTTATCCTTGGTATAGAACTCGCCGATAGGCTCCATGCGGATAGCGGTCAGCACCTTGCACTTCGCGCCGGCGGCCGTCAGGACCGAGCAGAGGGCCAATGCGTTGATCGTCGTGGCGAGCATACCCATCTGGTCGCCCTTCACACGGTCGAAGCCCTTTTGGGAGCCAGACAAGCCACGGAAGATGTTACCACCGCCGATGACGATGCCCAGTTGGACGCCCATGTCAGCTATTTCCTTGATTTGGGCGGCATATTCGCCCAGTCTATTCTCGTCGATACCATACCCTTTTTCGCCCATCAGCGACTCGCCGCTAAGCTTCAATAAGACTCTTTTAAACTTTGCCATACAAAAAAGAATTTAGGTTGATAGTGAGGTCATAAAGGCCCACCGAAATTTCATGAAAGATACAAAAAAAAGAATAGGGAGGCAAGGCGCGGTCCCCGAATTGAACAAAAAAGCCGCATCGTATTAGGATGCGGCTTTTCATATACTGAAGAAATCTTATTCAGCCTCAGTTGTAGCGACCTCAGTAGACTCAGCGGCAGGAGCTTCCACTGCAGGTTGAGCCTTCTTTCTGGAACGACGGGTCTTCGTAGCCTTCTTAGGAGTAGAATCCTTCAACATCTTCTCGTTGAAGTCCACCAACTCGATGAAGCACATTTCAGCGGCGTCGTTAGCGCGGAAACCAGTCTTGATGATACGAGTGTAACCACCTGGGCGGTCAGCGATCTTCTCACCGATTACCTTGAACAACTCAGTGACAGCCTTCTTGTTTTGGAGATAGCTGAAAACAACCCTGTAGTTGTTCATCAACTTAGCCTCGTCCTTATCCTTAGCCCTCGTCAACAATGGCTCGATGTACTTTCTCAACTCCTTCGCCTTAGCGGTAGTCGTCGTGATTCTCTTGTGTTCGATCAAAGAGATGGCCAAGTTAGCCAACAGAGACTCTCTGTGTCCCTTTTGTCTACCAAGATGGTTGAATTTTTTATTGTGTCTCATTTTACTTATTCTTTATCCAATTTATACTTAGAAATATCCATACCGAACGAAAGGTTCAAAGTATCGAGGAGTTGGTCGAGCTCGGTCAAAGACTTCTTACCGAAGTTTCTGAACTTAAGTAAGTCGTTCTTGTTGAATACAACCAATTCGCCCAATGTCTCGACGTCAGCGGCCTTCAAGCAGTTAAGCGCGCGAACGGAAAGATCCATATCGACCAGCTTAGACTTAAGCAGTTGACGCATGTGGAGAACCTCCTCATCGAAGTCGTCATTCGAACCTTCATCCGTCGTGTCAAGGGAGATCTTCTCGTCAGAGAACAAGAGGAAGTGTTGGATCAAAATCTTGGCGGCCTCCTTCAAGGCGTCTTTCGGATGGATGGAACCATCGGTATCGATTTCGATCACGAGCTTCTCGAAGTCAGTTTTCTGCTCGACGCGGTAGTTTTCAACCGCATACTTGACATTACGGATAGGAGTATAGATAGAGTCAATCGCGATGACCCCGATTTCAGAACCCGGAATCTTGTTCTCGTCGGCAGGGACATAACCGCGGCCCTTACCGATCGTCAGTTCGATGGTGAAGGAAGCGGAAGGATCCAGACGACAGATGACAAAATCCTTGTTAAGAACGTCGAAACCAGTCAAACTCTTAGCTATATCGCCAGCTTTGAACACCTCAGTACCGGAAACGTTAATAGAGACCTTCTCATTCTCAATCTCGCTCACTTTCTGTTTGAAACGTACTTGTTTCAAGTTGAGGATGACGTTAGTGACATCTTCCATCACGCCTGGAATCACAGAGAATTCATGGTCAACGCCATCGATCTTGATTGAAGTGATTGCGAAACCCTCCAACGAAGAAAGGAGAATGCGTCTGAGGGCATTACCGATGGTAATACCGTAACCAGGCTCAAGAGGACGGAATTCGAACTTCCCGTGGAAATTGTCCGCCTCCAACATTATAACCTTGTCAGGTTTTTGAAACGCTAATATAGCCATGAATCAATTATTATTTAGAGTAAAGTTCGACGATCAATTGTTCTTTGATATTCTCAGGGATGTCCGCACGTTCCGGCAGGTGGAGGAACTTACCTGCAGAAGCGGGAGCGTCCCATTCCAACCAAGGATACTTGCTGTGGTTGAATCCTGACAAAGAATTTACGATCGTTTCCAAAGACTTGGATTTCTCGCGAACACCTACGATTTGACCCGGCTTAACGGAGAAAGAAGGGATGTTAACCACCTCACCATCTACAACGATATGCTTGTGGGAAACCAATTGGCGCGCAGCCGCACGAGTCGGAGCGATACCCAAACGGAAAACAACGTTGTCGAGCCTAGACTCGAGGAGTTGCAAAAGCACCTCACCGGTGATACCCTTGGAACGGTTAGCAGCCTCGAAGAGGTTACGGAACTGTCTCTCGAGAACGCCGTAAGTGTATTTAGCCTTTTGCTTTTCTGCCAACTGAATACCGTACTCAGATGACTTCTTTCTTCTGTTTACGCCATGTTGTCCCGGTGGGAAGTTTCTCTTAGCCAAAATCTTGTCTGGACCGAAAATCGGTTCACCGAAACGACGCGCAATCTTAGTTTTTGGACCTATGTATCTAGCCATTTTAGTTACTGTTTATTTCCAAACCTTGAACCGTGCAGCCGCAATTGCAGAGAGGTTTAAAATGCAATTATCACAATGCGAGATTCGAAAGTTGTTATAATACTGTATTTTTTATACTCTACGTTTCTTAGGTGGTCGACAACCGTTGTGTGGTAGTGGTGTTACGTCGATAATCTCCGTCACCTCGATACCTGCGCCATGCACAGTTCTGATCGCGGACTCACGGCCATTACCTGGACCCTTCACATATGCCTTCACCTTTCTCAAACCGAGGTCGTAAGCTATCTTCGCACAATCTTGCGCAGCCATTTGCGCAGCGTACGGAGTGTTCTTCTTAGAACCCCTGAAACCCATCTTACCTGCTGAAGACCAAGAGATCACCTGGCCATCAGAGTTTGCCAAAGACACGATGATGTTGTTGAAAGATGAGTGGACATGCAATTGTCCATTCGCGTCAACTTTTACTACTCTTTTTTTGGTTGCTACTGCTTTTTTTGCCATATCTTTAATAATTAAATAGCGTTCGCTAACTATTACTTAGTCGCCTTCTTCTTGTTTGCGACAGTTTTCTTCTTACCCTTACGAGTACGAGCGTTGTTCTTAGTGCTCTGTCCACGCAACGGCAATCCCAAACGATGACGGATTCCTCTGTAACAACCTATATCCATCAATCGCTTGATGTTCAGTTGCACTTCTGAACGAAGGTCTCCCTCAACTTTGAATTGGGTTCCAATAATCTCACGAATCTTGGATGCCTGCTCATCGTTCCAGTCCTTTACCTTGATGTTCTTGTCAACACCAGCTTGTGCTAAGATTTTGTTCGCACTACTACGGCCTATACCAAAGATATAGGTCAAACCGATTTCGCCCCTTTTGTTCTGTGGCAAATCTACACCGACAATTCTTATAGCCATAAACTAATTTTTTTGCAAAAGTATAAAAAATTATCCTTGACGTTGTTTATACTTAGGATTTTTTTTGTTAATCACATACAAACGCCCTTTTCTCCTCACAATTTTACACTCAGGAGTACGTTTTTTTAAAGAAGCTCTAACTTTCATATCTCAATTATTTATTCTATTTGTATCTAAAAGCAATCCGTCCCTTGGACAAATCATACGGTGACATTTCAACTCTCACCTTATCTCCCGGAAGAATTTTGATGTAGTGCATCCTCATCTTCCCCGAGATGTGGGCGGTAATCTCATGCCCATTCTCCAACTCTACACGAAACATCGCATTCGACAATGCCTCTACGATGGTTCCATCTTGTTCTATAGCAGCCTGTTTTGCCATCCAACTATAATGCGTTAGTACCTAATATTTGTTCGACATATTCAAAAGAAGAAAGAATATCGGGACTATCAGTACCTATCGCAACCGTATGCTCGTAATGAGCGGAAGGTAAACCATCGGCAGTACGCACTGTCCATCCATCCTTCTCCAAATAAACACCCCTCTTGCCCATGTTGATGATGGGCTCGATCGCGATCACTATGCCTTCCCTGAACAGGAGGCCTCTTCTCGCTCGCCCATAATTCTGGACTAAAGGTTCTTCGTGCATCATCCTTCCGATCCCGTGACCTGTCATCTCACGTACGACTGAATATCCTTTCCCTTCGCAGTACTCCTGGATCGAATGACCCACATCACCCAGACGGTTCCCCGACTTCGCCTTGCTGATCCCCAGCAGGAGGGCCTCCTTGGTTGTCCGCAACAGCGTCTTCACCTCTTCGGAGACTTCGCCCACGCAGAACGTGTAGCAGGAGTCACCATGGAAACCATTTATCTGAGCTCCGCAATCCACGGAAACGACATCCCCCTCCTTCAGTACATATTTGGAGGGTATCGCATGCACCACCTGGTCATTCACGGAGGTGCATATCGAATTCGGATACCCCGCATATCCTAAGAAACTTGGGACAGCACCCTGCGAGCGGATGAAATCCTCTGCCAGCGCATCGAGTTGTAAGGTGGTAACCCCGGGCTTCACCGCCTTCGCGATCTCGCCCAACGTCATCGCAACAATCCTGTTGCTTATCCTCATCAACTCGATATCCTCGGCAGTCTTAAGATATATCATAGACCGTTAGTAAACGGAAGCACTGGAACGGCCCCTGAAATGACCTGACTCCAACAAATCGTCGTAGCCGTTCATCTTCAAGTGGCTATTGATCTGCTGCAACGTGTCGAGCACCACACCCACGATGATCAACAGGGAAGTTCCCCCGAAGAACTGCGCGAACTGCGTGGTGACGCCGAACTGGCGCACGATGGCAGGCAAGATGGCCAAGATGGCCAAGAAAATAGCACCCGGCAAAGTGATGCGAGACATGATCGTATCGATGTACTCGGCAGTCTCCGAACCTGGCTTAACCTGAGGAATGAACGTATTGTTGCGCTTCATGTCCTCCGCCATTTGGGTAGGATTGATGATGATCGCCACATAGAAATATGTGAAGACGATGATCAGCGCAGCAAAGATCAAATTATACACGAGGCTATTGTTATCACGCCACATAGAGAAGAAGGAACCCGAGCCGTCGCCGTTTCCGAGCACCGGCATGAGCGCCAACGGAATGAACATGATCGCCTGAGCGAAGATGATAGGCATCACGTTAGCGGCGTTCACCTTCAAAGGAATGTATTGGCGCGCGCCACCCAACCTCTGACCGGCAACCATCTGCTTAGCGTACTGCACAGGAACTTTCCTGACGCCCTGCACCAAAAGGATCGCCGCGCAAGAAACCGCGAAGAGACCGAGGATCTCCAAGATCAATTTGATGAGACCGCCACTCTCGTGCAAGCAAGACGCGAACTCGCCGACCACAGCGTGAGGGAAACGAGCGATGATACCCACCAAGATGATGAAGGAGATACCGTTGCCGACACCCTTGTCCGTGATACGCTCACCCAACCACATGACGAACATACTGCCCGCGCAGAGGATGATAGTCGAAGAAACCCTGAACCACCAGCCATCAGGCAAAGCGGAACCGACCTCCCTCAATTGGTATGACAAGTTCAACAAATAAGAAGGACCTTGGAGCAAGAGGATAGCCACCGTCAAGTAACGGGTGATCTGGATCATCTTCTTCCTACCGCTATCGCCGTCCTTCTGCATTTTCTGGAAAGAAGGAACCGCGATGGTCAACAACTGCACCACGATGGAAGCCGAGATGTACGGCATGATACCGAGCGCAAAGATTGACGCATTGGAGAAGGCACCTCCGGAGAACATATCCAAAAGTCCCATCAAACCCTCAGCGGTCTGGTCTTTCAAGCTTGAAAGAGAACTCGTATCTATGCCCGGCAATACCACGAAGGAGCCGAAGCGATAGACCAAAACAAATAAAAAGGTGACAAGGATTCGATGTCTCAAATCCTTGACCTTGTATATTTCCTTTAATTTTGTTATAAGTTTCCTCATTTCTCAAGAATTACAATCGTACCACCTAAAGCCTCAATCGCACTTTTCGCTGAGTTAGAGAAAGCGTGAGCGGAAACCGTCAACTTGCTAGTCAACTGGCCCTTACGAACATCACCCAAAACCTTGATCAAGTCCTTAGGAGAAGCCATGCCAGCCGCTACCAAAGCATTAACGTCCACAGCGTCAACCTTCATCTCAGAGGCAAGAACTTGGATGTCGCCCAAGTTGATAGCCTTATATTCAACACGATTGATATTCTTAAATCCGTACTTAGGCAAACGACGTTGCAAAGGCATTTGTCCACCCTCGAAACCAATCTTTTTTGAGTAACCAGAACGAGACTTAGCACCCTTGTGACCTCTCGTGGAAGTTCCACCCAAACCGGAACCCGGACCACGACCGATCCTCTTTCTGCTCTTTACTGACCCCGCAGCTGGTTTCAAATTACTTAAATCCATTATGAAATGTTTTTAAAGTTAATTACTATTTTTCAACAATCACCAAGTGTTTAACAGTCTCGACCATTCCCAAGATGCTTGGAGTGTCCTCATGTTCAACAACAGCGTTAATTTTCTTCAAGCCCAAAGCTTCGAGAGTCTCCTTTTGCCTTTTAGGGGCACCGATCTTACTTTTAATCTGTCTAATCTTAATCTTAGCCATATTTCCAAAAATTAACCTTTAAACACTTTTTCCATTGAAACACCGCGGTTTTGCGCAACCGTGTAAGCGTCACGAATCTCAGAGAGTGCGAGAACCGTAGCCTTCACCAAGTTGTGAGGGTTAGAAGAACCCTTAGACTTAGCCAAGACGTCAGTGATACCTACGCTCTCAAGAACGGCACGCATGGCACCACCGGCCTTCACACCGGTACCATGGGATGCAGGTCTCAACAAGACTTGCGCGCCACCGAACTTAGCCTCCTGCTCGTGAGGGATAGTGCCCTTGAGCACAGGAACCTTCACCAAGTTCTTCTTAGCTGCCTCTACGCCTTTCGCTATGGCTGCGGTAACCTCACTGGCTTTACCCAAACCGTAACCGACGACGCCCTCTTCGTTTCCTACAACAACCATTGCAGCGAAACTAAAAGTACGACCACCTTTGGTCACCTTCGTCACACGGTTAATCGCTACCAACCTATCCTTCAATTCCAAGTCGTTGGTTGACTTTACTTTACTATTTTCTCCAGCCATAACTATTAAAATTTAAGACCGCCCTTACGAGCAGCATCCGCCAATTCTTTAACTCTACCATGGTACAAGTAACCGTTACGGTCGAATACAACCTCACTGATACCTGCCTCCAAAGCCTTTTTAGCAACCAATTCGCCTACCTTGGCAGCTTGCTCCTTCTTAGGACACTTCTCCGTCATTCCGAGGGAAGAAGCGGCAGCCAATGTCTTGCCTTCCAAATCGTTGATCAACTGAACATAGATTTGCTTGTTGCTTCTGAAAACTGTCATGCGAGGACGAGCGGCAGATCCGGAGACCTTGCCCCTGATTCTCCTCTTTATCTTTAATCTTCTTTCAATTTTAGTCGCCATAATACTACTTTTTTACAATGATTACTTAGCACCAGCTGACTTACCAGCCTTACGACGAATCTGCTCGCCAACGAATTTAATACCTTTACCCTTGTAAGGCTCTGGCTTACGGAACGTACGAATCTTCGCGCAAACCTGGCCCAACAATTGCTTGTCGCAACTCTCGAGGATCACCAGAGGGTTCTGGTTTCTCTCACTCTTGGTCTCGATCTTAATCTCCTTTGGCAATTGTAAGAAGATGTTATGGGTATATCCTACAGCGAACTCAAGCACCTGACCTTGGTTGGAAACACGATAACCGACACCAACAAGTTCAAGTTCCTTCTTGTAGCCCTGAGATACACCGACAACCATATTATTAATCAAAGCCCTGTACAATCCGTGCATGGAACGACGAGGAGCATCCTCCGCGGAACGGGTGAATGTGATGGTTCCATCCTTAACCTCAACGTTGATGTCGGGATTCACATACTGTGACAACTCGCCCTTAGGACCTTTAACTGTCACAACATTATCCTTCATGGAAACTGTTACCCCTGAAGGAATACTGATCGGTAAATTACCTATTCTTGACATTTCAAAATCCTCCCAACATTAATAGATGTAACACAAAACCTCGCCGCCGATCTTCATGTCGCGGGCTTCCTTATCAGTCATAACTCCTTTTGATGTCGAAACGATGGCGATACCGAGACCGTTCAATACCCTCGGCATATCCTTGTATCCGACATACTTACGCAAACCTGGGGTTGAAACTCTCTTCAAGCCCTTGATAGCGTTCACTTTGTTGATGGGATCATACTTCAAGGCGATCTTGATAGAACCTTGATAACCCTCATCGCTGAACTTGTAGTTCAAGATATAGCCCTTGTCGAGCAATATCTTCGTAATCTCCTTTTTCAAATTTGACGCAGGAACTTCAAGCACTCTGTGTTTTGCCTGAATAGCGTTCCTCAATCTCGTTAGATAATCTGCTATTGGATCTGTCATAATAAAACAATTAAATTGATCAGGAAAACCTGACAATATTTAACACTAATTTTTTTTACCAGCTTGCTTTCTTCACACCTGGAATCAAACCTGCGGAAGCCATCTCACGGAATTGGATACGTGAAATGCCGAAAAGGCGCATGTAACCCTTTGGTCTCCCCGTCAACTTGCAACGGTTGTGCTTACGCACCGGAGAGGAATTCTTAGGCAAAGCCTGAAGACCCTCATAATCGCCCTCAGCTTTCAACTTAGCCCTCTTCTCAGCATACTTGGCGCAAAGTTTTGCACGTTTAACCTCACGTGCCTTCATTGATTCTTTTGCCATCTTATTACTTCTTTACATTTTTAAATGGTAACCCAAATTCTCTCAACAAAGCGAAACCTTCTTCGTCCGTCTTCGCAGAGGTCACAAAGGTAATATTCATTCCCAACAATTTCTGTATCGAATCGATATTAATTTCAGGGAAAATGATCTGCTCGTCGATACCGAGGGTGTAATTACCCCTTCCGTCGAGCTTGGACTCGATACCCTTGAAGTCGCGGATACGAGGAAGAGCGACGCGGATAAGTCTCTCGAGGAACTCGTACATCTTCTCCCTACGCAAGGTTACCCTCACACCGATAGGCATTTTCTTACGAAGCTTGAAGTTTGAGATATCCTTCTTGGACAATGTCTGGACTGCCTTCTGACCCGTGATGGCGGTCAACTCGTTGATTGCCACCTCGATGATCTTCTTGTCGGCGATTGCCAAACCCAAACCCTGGTTGATAACGATCTTCTCCAAAACAGGGACTTGCATCACCGTTTTGTAGTTAAACTCCTTCATCAAGGAAGGAACGATACGCTTAGCGTACTCTTGCTTTAAACTTGCGGTATTCATCATTTAATTTCCTCCCCTGATTTTTTTGCGTAACGCACTAACTTGCCATTTGCACCCATACGGCGACCGATACGAGTCGGCTTGCCACTCTTAGGATCGACCAAATTCAAGTTGGAGATATGGATAGGAGCCTCCATTTCCACGATTCCACCCTGAGGATTCTTTGCGCTAGGCTTGGTTGACTTCTTCACGACGTTGAGACCCTCAACGATCGCCTTCTGCTCCTTCACAAGGACGCGGAGAACACGTCCCTGCTTTCCCCTAGATTCTCCAGAGTTTACGTAAACCGTATCTCCTTTTTTGATATGTAACTTACTCATTTCCTTAAACATTAAGAATTAAAGCACTTCTGGTGCCAATGAAACGATTTTCATGTTTGTTGCACGGAGCTCACGAGCGACAGGACCGAAGATACGGCTAGCCCTCATCTCACCTGCAGCATTCAAAAGGACACAAGCGTTATCGTCGAAACGGATGTATGATCCATCCGGACGTCTGATTTCCTTCTTCGTCCTAACGACAACCGCCTTAGAAACAGTACCCTTCTTCATGTCACTCGATGGAATGACATTCTTGACAGTCACTACGATGACGTCACCTACTGTGGCGTAGCGCTTAGCGGTACCTCCCAAGACACGGATACACAATGCCTCTTTCGCTCCGCTGTTGTCAGCCACAACCATTCTTGATTCTTGCTGTATCATAATTACTTAGCCCTTTCGATAATTTCAACCAATCTCCATCTCTTAGTCTTGCTCAACGGACGAGTCTCCATGATACGGACGAAGTCGCCGACATTGCACACGTTCTTCTCGTCATGAGCATGATATTTCTTCGTCTTGTTGACGAACTTCTGATAAATAGGGTGTTTCTCTTTCCACTTAACAGCGACAGTGATGGTTTTGTCCATCTTGTTGCTGGAAACTACTCCCTGTCTTTCTTTTCTTAAGTTTCTCATTGTTATCAGCCCCTTTTTTATTTGTTAATTTCCCTCAATCGCAACTCCGTGTAGATGCGAGCGATATCCTTACGAGCAGCTCTAATCTGCATAGGATTATCCAACGGAGATACTGAATGGTTAAGCTTCATCTTAGCCAAGTTTTGCTCCTCTGTAGCAAGTCTCTCTTGCAACTCCTGAGTGGTCAAATTTTTTAATTCCGTTATTTTCATATCACTTATGCATTTTGATTTTGAGTGTCATAATCTCTTCTGACGATAAACTTAGTGGTTACCGGCAACTTCTGGGCAGCCAGACGCAATGCCTCTTTCGCTACCTCGAATGGTACGCCTTCCACCTCGATCACAATTCTACCTGGCGTGATAGGGAACACAAACCCTTCCGGACTACCTTTACCTTTACCCATACGGACATCGGCTGGCTTCTTGGTGATTGGTTTGTCAGGGAATATTCTGATCCAAATCTTACCTTCCCTTTGCATATAACGTGTAACCGCGATACGGGCAGCCTCGATTTGACGTGCGGTAATCCATTTGGTCTCCAAGGATTTGATTCCGAAAGAGCCGAATGCCAACTGGTTTCCGCGGGAAGCGACTCCCTTAGAACGACCTTTCTGCGGTCTTCTGTATTTTACTCTCTTAGGTTGTAACATTTTCCTTCAACTTTAATTCGTTAAACAGAATTATTTCTTTTTCTTCTTGAAGCCTTGTGGTTTTCCAGCGGATTGAGAATTGTTTCCTGGACGACCAGCCTCCTTGGAAGCCGTGAAGTTAGGAGCCAAATCCCTCTTGCCGTAAACCTCGCCACGGCAGATCCATACCTTGATACCGATCAAACCCACTTTCGTTAAAGCTTCTGCCTGCGCGTAGTCAATGTCAGCCCTGAAAGTATGCAACGGAGTTCTTCCCTCCTTGTACATCTCGGAACGAGCCATCTCGGCTCCGTTCAAACGACCGGAAACCTGCACCTTGATACCCTCGGCGCCCATGCGCATCGTAGACGCGATCGCCATCTTCGTGGCACGACGGTAAGCTACCTTACCCTCCACCTGGCGAGCGATGTTGTTCGCGACGATCATAGCATCCAACTCAGGACGCTTTACTTCGAAGATGTTGATCTGAACCTCCTTGTCGGTGATTCCCTTCAACTCCTCCTTCAACTTCTCTACCTCTTGACCACCCTTACCGATGATGATGCCCGGACGAGCCGTGCACACCGTGATGGTGATGAGCTTCAATGTACGTTCTATTACTATTCTAGAGACGCTTGCCTTTGCGAGACGGGCGTTGAGGTACTTTCTGATCTTAGCATCCTCCACAATAGTATCGCCGTAACTTTTACCGCCAAACCAGCTGGAATCCCATCCTTTGATGATTCCGAGGCGGTTGCTAATTGGATTTACTTTCTGTCCCATCTAACAATTAATTTTTACTTTCTTTAGAATTAATAGAATCTACATATATCGTCACATGGTTAGAGCGCTTACGGATCCTGTAACCCCTACCCTGCGGCGCTGGACGGAGTCTCTTCAAAGTCCTTCCCTCATCCACAAAAATAGTGCTGATGTACAACTCTCCGTTGTCTGCCTTCTTCTCGTTCTTCTGCTCCCAGTTCGCGATAGCGGAGCGAAGCAACTTCTCCAAACGGTTGGAAGCGTCCTTTGTGGAGTACTTCAACACGCTGAGAGCCTTATACGCCTCCATTCCGCGTACCATGTCTGCGACCAAACGCATCTTGCGCGGAGATGTAGGTATATCATTCATTTTTGCGAAGTATTGAGTCTTGAGAGCCTCTTTCTTAACGGCTGCCCTCGCGCTCTTCTTCATTCTTCTATTTTCTTTATTTACATCCATTTTGAAAAATGTTTTAGTAAGTTTTCACGGCTTATTTCTTCTTGTTGCCACCGTGTCCCCTAAACGTACGTGTCATGGAGAACTCACCGAGCTTGTGGCCGACCATGTTCTCAGTAACGTACACAGGGATAAACTTATTTCCGTTATGAACTGCTAATGTATGGCCCACGAAATCAGGAGAAATCATGGAAGCTCTCGACCAAGTCTTGATCACGGACTTCTTTCCGCTCTCATTCATGGCCAATACCTTCTTCTCGAGCTTTACGCTAATGAACGGGCCTTTTTTTAATGAACGACTCATAAAAATTACCTTTTAAATTACTTTTTCCTTCTTTCGATTATATACTTGTTGGAAGCAGCCTTTGGAGATCTAGTCTTGTAGCCCTTAGCCAACAAGCCTTTCCTTGATCTTGGGTGACCTCCTGATTGACGGCCCTCACCACCACCCATCGGGTGATCTACTGGGTTCATCACGACACCACGGTTGCGTGGACGACGACCCAACCAACGTGAACGACCGGCCTTTCCGGAAGACTCCAAAGCGTGGTCGGAGTTACCTACCGTACCGATTGTCGCCTTGCAAGTACAAAGAATCATTCTGGTCTCGCCAGAAGGTAATTTCACGATAGCATACTTTCCTTCTCTCGAAGTTAATTGAGCAAATGTTCCTGCGGAACGCACCAAAGCTGCTCCTTGTCCCGGACGAAGCTCCAAGTTGTGGATCACCGTACCGAGAGGGATGTTTTGCAATGGCAACGCGTTTCCTACCTCAGGCGCAGCTTCCGCTCCCGAAAGCAATTGTTGCCCAATCTGCAGTCCATTAGGTGCAAGGATGTAACGCTTCTCACCATCAGCATAGAACAAAAGAGCGATGCGGGCCGAACGGTTCGGATCGTACTCGATTGTCTTTACCACTGCTGGAACACCATCTTTGTCTCTCTTAAAATCAATTACTCTATACTTTCTCTTGTGTCCGCCTCCGATGTAACGCATGGTCAACTGACCTGAGTTGTTACGTCCACCAGTCTTGCGTAAACCTACGACAAGAGATTTCTCTGGCACATTTGTGGTAATTGTCTCAAACGTACCAATAACTTTGTGTCTTTGCCCCGGTGTTGTGGGCTTGAATTTACGAACAGCCATTTTTATTCAATATTGCTATAAAAATCTATTACTTCACCTTCCTTCAAGGTCACGTACGCCTTCTTGTAGGAAACGTCGCGGCCGGAAAGAATGCCGGACTTAGTATAACGTGACTTAGCCTTGCCTTCCACTCTCGCAGTGTTGACAGAAGCAACCTTTACGTTATACAACTCCTCGACAGCCTTCTTTATCTCCAACTTGTTGGCTGTCGGAACGACACGAAAACCATAGCGAGAGTACTTCTCGCTAAGGTTTGTCATTTTCTCTGTTATAATCGGTTTAATTATGATTCCCATCTGTTCAACCTCCTTAAGCCTTTAAATTTTTCTCAATATTCGCCAAAGCGTCCTCCGTAAAGAGGAGACATGCAGCCTTCATAATCTTGTAAGTGTTTAATTCTGAAGAGATTATGACGTCAGCATTCGGAATATTTTTCGCCGACAAATATACATTTTTATTTGGTTCCGACAAAACTAAAAGAGAATTCTTCTTAGATGCGTTCAAACCATCGATCATAGCAGCATAATTCTTGGTCTTCGGAGCATCGAAGTTGAGGTTCTCAACCACAACGATCTTATTCTCTTTTGCCTTGGTTGACAACGCTGACAAACGCGCGAGACGCTTGGTCTTCTTGTTCAACTTGAAGCTGTAGTCGCGAGGAGTTGGACCGAACACGCGGGCTCCACCCACCAACAACGGAGAGTTGATGTCACCACGACGTGCGCCACCACCACCTTTTTGACGACCTAACTTTCTAGTACTACCGGAAATCTCACTTCTCTCCTTTGACTTGTGCGTACCTTGGCGTTGGCCAGCCATGTATTGTCTAACAGCGAGGTACATCACATGCTCGTTAGGTTCAATGCCGAAGATGCTCTCATCCAAAGAGACCTTCCTTCCGGTATCTTCTCCCTTAATATTATATACACTCAGTTCCATTACTTATTCACTATTACGATTGAACCTTTAGCTCCCGGCAACGAACCCTTTATAACCAAAAGATTGTTCTCTGAGATTACTTTTAACACCTGAAGATTCTGAACTGTTACAGAGTCTCCTCCCAAACGACCAGCCATGCGCATTCCCTTGAACACCTTAGCTGGATAAGAACATGCACCGATAGAACCCGGAGCTCTCAAACGGTTGTGCTGACCGTGGGTAGACTGTTGCACACCACCGAATCCGTGACGCTTTACGACACCCTGGAAACCTTTTCCCTTGGATGTGCCGACAACGTCCACGAAATCCTTCTCTGTGAACAAGTCAACTGTGATCTCATCGCCCAACTTGTACTCCTGAGCGAACCCATTGAACTCGGCCAAGTGTCTCTTTGGTGTCACACCTGCCTTCTTGAAGTGGCCCATCTCCGCTTGCGTTGTGTGCTTCTCCTTCTTATCCTCGAAGCCCAACTGAATCGCGTCATAGCCATCTTTCTCGACAGTCTTGATCTGTGTGACAACACAAGGACCTACTTCGACAACAGTGCATGGAACATTCTTTCCATCAGCACTGAAAACGGATGTCATTCCGATTTTTTTTCCAATTAATCCTGGCATTTCAATAAATATTAATGTTAACTACACTTTAATTTCTACCTCAACTCCGCTCGGCAACTCCAACTTCATCAAAGCGTCAACAGTCTTCGCCGTTGAGCTGTAGATGTCGATCAATCTCTTGAACGAAGAGAGTTGGAACTGCTCTCTCGACTTCTTGTTCACGAACGTTGAACGGTTCACAGTGAAAATACGGTTGTGGGTCGGCAACGGAATTGGTCCGCTTACTACAGCCCCCGTAGACTTCACGGTCTTAACGATCTTTTCAGCTGACTTGTCAACCAAGTTGTGGTCGTAAGACTTCAATTTGATTCTAATCTTTTGACTCATCTCTTTGAATCTATTTTAATATTACAATAATTCTACTTTACCCTTTGCCTCTGCCACAACGGTCTTAGCGATCGCCGTAGATACCTCAGCGTAGTGTGAGAACTCCATGGAAGAAGTCGCACGTCCTGATGTGATCGTACGCAAGTCGGTCACATAACCGAACATCTCCGCCAATGGCACCTTAGCCTTCACGATACGTGCTCCTGAACGGCTGGTCTCCATTCCTTCCACTTGTCCACGACGCTTGTTCAAGTCTCCGATCACATCACCCATGTTCTCCTCAGGTGTGATGACCTCCAACTTCATGATTGGCTCCATCAAAACCGGCTTAGCCTTCGCACATGCCTCCTTGAACGCCAAGTTAGCACAGATTTCGAATGACAACTGGTCTGAATCGACTGGGTGGTAAGAACCATCCAACACGGTAACCTTCAACTTCTCCATTGGGAAGCCTGCCAACACACCATTCTTCATGGCTGACTGGAAGCCCTTCTGGATAGATGGGATGAACTCCTTAGGAATGTTACCTCCCTTAACCACATCCTCGAATTGCAATGAACCCTCGAATCCTTCGTCAGCCGGACCAACCTTCACAACGATGTCGGCGTACTTACCACGACCACCGGACTGCTTCTTGTAAAGCTCGCGGTGCTCAACGGTCTTCGTGATGGCCTCTTTGTAGCTAACCTGTGGACGACCTTGGTTACACTCAACCTTGAACTCACGTTTCAGACGGTCGATGATGATATCCAAGTGGAGCTCACCCATACCTGAGATGACAGTCTGGCCTGATTGCTCGTCAGTCTTCACTGTGAAGGTAGGGTCCTCCTCAGCCAACTTGGACAAACCAACGCCCAACTTATCAACGTCTGCCTGAGACTTAGGCTCGATAGCGATACCGATCACTGGATCTGGGAAGTCGATAGACTCCAAGATCATGTGGTCTTTCTCCTCCTCACCGCACAAAGTATCACCAGTACGGATATCCTTGAAACCTACACCGGCACCGATATCACCTGCTGAGATAACCTCAACTGGGTTCTGGTGGTTAGAGTGCATTTGGAACAGACGGGAGATACGCTCCTTCTTGCCCGAACGGGTGTTGAAGATGTACGAACCTGCGTCGATCTTTCCTGAATATACGCGGAAGAAGCACAAACGGCCTACGAATGGGTCAGTAGCGATCTTGAACGCCAAAGCGCACAAAGGCTCGTCCTCGCTTGGGTGGCGAACCACCTTCTGGTCTGGATTGTCTACTGAAGTACCTATGATCTCCTCCGTATCCAATGGGCTAGGCAAGTAAGCGCACACAGCATCCAACATTGTCTGCACACCCTTGTTCTTGAAGGAAGAACCGCAAATCATAGGGTTGATCTTCATGGAGATGGTACCCTTTCTGAGGGCAACCTTAATCTCATCCTCAGTGATGGTGGAAGGATCGTCGAAGAATTTCTCCATCAACGCGTCATCGCACTCAGCGACCGACTCCAACATCTTATCTCTCCACTCCTTAGCCTCGTCAACCAAGTCAGCCGGGATTTCCTCTACGGAATACTCAGCACCCATGGTCTCGTCGTGCCAGAAGATAGCCTTCATCTTAATCAAGTCTACAACACCCTTGAAAGACTCCTCACATCCGATAGGAATTTGGATTGGGCAAGGGTTAGCGCCGAGAACCTCCTTGATCTGCGCGTACACGTCGAAGAAGTTAGCACCAGAACGGTCCATCTTGTTCACGTAGCAGATACGAGGAACAGAGTACTTGTCGGCCTGACGCCAAACGGTCTCTGACTGAGGCTCAACACCACCTACCGCGCAGAACGTAGCGACAGCGCCGTCCAAGATACGAAGTGAACGCTCCACCTCGACCGTGAAGTCAACGTGTCCCGGAGTGTCAATCAAGTTGATCTTGTACTTCTTGTCGTTGTATTTCCAATAAGTGGTAGTAGCGGCGGAAGTAATAGTGATACCTCTCTCCTGCTCCTGCACCATCCAGTCCATTGTAGCGGCACCATCGTGAACCTCACCAATCTTGTGGGTCAAACCAGTGTAGAACAAGATACGCTCTGACGTAGTTGTCTTACCGGCATCGATGTGCGCCATGATACCGATGTTTCTTGTATAATGTAAATCAGCTTTAGCCATTTTGTAGTTCGTGAATTAAATTAGAATCTGAAGTGAGCGAACGCGCGGTTAGCCTCGGCCATCTTGTGCATATCCTCTTTTTTCTTGAATGCACCGCCTTGGTTATTGTAAGCGTCTGCGATTTCCGCAGCCAGCTTCTCAGCCATCGAATGGCCACTTCTTTTACGAGAGAAGATGATTAGGTTCTTCATAGAAATAGACTCTTTCCTCTCTGGACGAATTTCCGTAGGCACTTGGAACGTAGCACCGCCCACACGGCGAGACTTAACCTCTACTTGAGGAGTAATGTTCTCCAAAGCCTTCTTCCAGATTTCCAATGGGGTCTTGTCCTCATTAGGAAGTTTTGACTTAACGTTTTCCAACGCTGTATAGAATATATCGTATGCGATAGTCTTCTTACCGTCATACATCAAATGGTTCACAAATCTTGAAACCATTACTTCGTTGAAAATCGGATCTGGTAAAATGATCCGTTTCTTTGGTTTTGCTTTTCTCATTTTTACTCAAAAATTTTTCGTTTTTGTTTTGGTTGCAGTTGCTTCAACGGCTTCGCTTAGCCATTTACTCAACCGGTGTAACTCTGCTAGGTCGCCCTACCGAATTACTTTTTCTTTGCTGGAGCTGCTTGTCCTGGCTTAGGTCTCTTCGCTCCGTACTTAGAACGACGTTGTGTACGTCCGTTCACACCTGCGGTATCCAATGTTCCGCGTACGATGTGGTAACGCACACCTGGAAGATCCTTAACACGACCACCACGCACCATCACGATGGAGTGCTCCTGCAAGTTGTGACCCTCTCCCGGAATGTAAGCATTCACTTCCTTCTGGTTCGTCAAACGTACTCTGGCAACCTTACGCATTGCTGAGTTAGGCTTCTTAGGGGTTGTTGTGTAAACCCTCACGCAGACACCTCTTCTCTGTGGACATGAGTCCAAAGCCGGAGATTTGCTCTTGTCCGCTTGACTTGCCCTTCCTTTTCTAACTAACTGCTGAATTGTAGGCATTTCGTTAAACTTTAATCTTTTAAGTTATTAATAAATATATTTTTAGACACTCTACTAAAAGTGGGTGCAAATTTAGGAAGATTATTTCATCCCACCAATTTTTTTTGCTCTTTTTTATGCAAAATGTTTTCCGCCCGCCTCAACCTAAGGTTTCCACGCATAAATCCCCCCCCCAGGGTGTCGCCCTGGGCTAAATAAAGAGTTGGCCCAACAGGCCGTGGGACGTGCGTATCGTGTAGGAAAGCACATCTGCCGATCAATTCTTAATTCTTAATTCTTAATTCTCGTCTTGTTTCTTCAACATGTATGGCTTATATTTGTACCTTATATAAAATAAAAGGGTTCCTGTCTAATTTATATTCGGACTGACATGAAAAGCAAAAACTCGTATATGCGCTACATCACCATCGCGGCTATGTTCTTCGCCGCTGGTCTGATCATATTCAAAACTTACCCGAACTTCGGGAAGTTCAAATACAACTACGCCGTCGAAAAGCCTTGGGAGTATGATGCGCTCACCGCGCCCTTCGCCTTCGAGATCATGAAATCCAAGGAGGATGTCAAAAGGGAGGAGGATAGTCTGCTGAGCGACTTCAACCCGTTCTTCATCAACGACGAGAGCGTCTCCAACAAGTACATCAACCTCCTGAACGAGAAGTTCGGCAAGGAGGAGGACGACGCGGCGGACGACTACAAGAACTACATCGCCCGCAAGCTGAAATCTCTCTACGCCAACGGCATCATCTCCGCCGACGACATGGACAAACTGAACGAGGAGAAGAAGAGCGAAATCAACGTCCTGACCGGCAACCGATCGAAGAACCGTTCCGTCGCTTCCCTCCACACCACCAAAACGGCCTACGAGCACATCATCAACGGAATCCCCGCCTCGCTCGACAAGGAGACGCTCCAGGGCTATAACATCAACAACTATATCCACGAAAACCTCACCTACGACAAGGAGAAAAACGAGTCGGTGAAGAAGGAACTGCTGAAGTCCATATCCCTCACCAAGGGTAGGATCCAAAGCGGAGAGAAGATCATCGACCACGGAGAGATCGTCAAGGCCCAAACCTACGATATCCTCGAATCGCTCAGATCCGCCGTGCAGGAGAACAGCGACAAGACGAACAAACAGCTGGTCATGATCGGACAAATCATCATCATCACCATCATTCTATGCGCATTCTACCTCTACCTATTACTATTCAGGAGGAAATTCCTGGTGAACTTCAAGAACGTGGCGTTCATGTTAGGCATGATCACCATCCTCTGCGTGCTCACCTCCATCATGGTCAAGAACGAATATACGCCTAACATCGTGCCGTACGCGCTGTTGCCTATCCTGGTGACCTGTTTCTTCGACACGAGGACGGCGCTCTTCGCCCACCTCACGGCTGTGCTCCTCTCCTCCTTCATCGTGCCGAACGACTTCGAGTTCCTGCTGATGCAATCCATCGCGGGCATGATCTCCATCTGCACCCTGAAGAACATCTTCATGCGCTCACAGCTTGTGCAGGCCGCCATACTCATCACCCTCTCCTACTGCATCATCTATGTGGGCAACACGTTGGTGCACGAGAACGGACTGGAGCATTTCGAGTGGACGATGTTCCCGATCTTCCTCGGCAACGGTCTGCTGCTCCTGCTCGCCAACCCGCTCATCTACATCGTGGAGAAGCTGTTCGGCTATGTGTCGGACGTCACGCTGGTGGAGCTGGCGAACACGAACAACTCACTCCTCAGGAAGTTCTCCGAGGAGGCTCCGGGCAGTTTCCAGCACTCCATGCAGGTATCCAACCTCGCATCCGACGCGGCCAGCTGCATCGGCGCCAACCCAATGTTAGTGAGGACGGGCGCGCTCTACCACGACATCGGCAAGATGAAGAACCCTGCTTTCTTCACGGAGAACCAGTCGAGCAAGAACCCGCACACCGAGATGAACGACGAGGAGAAAAGCGCACAGATCATCATCCGCCACGTGGCGGACGGTGTGGAGATCGCGAAGAAATACGGATTGCCTGAGAAGATTCAGGAGTTCATCAAGACACACCATGGGAAGAGCAAAACGAAATACTTCTACTACACCATGAAGAATAAATATCCTGACAGGGAGATCGACGAATCCAAATTCACCTACCCTGGACCGTTGCCGACCTCGAAGGAGATGGCCATCCTAGTCATGTGCGACTCCGTGGAGGCGGCCTCCAGAAGCCTGCAGGAATATACGGACAAGAGCATCAACGACCTCGTGGAGAAAATCATCTCCGACCAAATTCGGGATGGCATCTTCGAGGAGACCCCTATCACCTTCAAGGAAATCAACGAAATCAAGGCGGTCCTCAAGGAGAAGCTCAAGACCATCTACCACACCCGCATCATCTATCCGGAGCTGAACAAGAAGGAGGAGGAAGGGAAGTAAGGAACCATCCGAACGGGTTCCCACCAACCACACATCCATCACGGATCAAAAAGAACCGTCCGCAACGCCTATATATTTTTCGGCATCGCGGACGGGTGGAAAATTTTGTCAGTTATATTACTAAGCTAACAAGCAGGAATAGATGTTATTTCGATACACCTAAACCGTAGAAATACCTCTTAAAGGTGCTTACGCCCATGGCGAAAACACCATTTTGTCCATACGAGAAGCCATGGGACATGCCATTAAACGGTGCAAGGAAAGAACCTCCCAAATTATCTATCACACCAGGATGCACTCCCCATGGGTTTCTGAGAACAACGTATGAAGAGCCATTGCTGGTAACCCAACCCAAGATTGAGTACGCGTGACTCGCCACGATATGCGCCCCCTCATAGTCACATCCTTTCGGTTGAGAGGAAGGTGTCCATGCGACCATCGGATTGACTGTTCTTCCGTGATAACTATTAATCTGTAACGAATTACTCTTAATAAACGAAGTAATTTCAGCGGCAGTCGTGCTACTTGTGTACTTATAAGTCTTCTTACCACCGATCAGTTGACGGCAAGCCTCAACAGGATCACCACCAGCGATTGCCGGATAATTAGGCTTCTGTGTAGTATTTCCGGTTCTCCACTTCACATAAGCCTTCTCCATCACGCCAGGCCAAATCTCGCCTTCGTCGAGGGAAGTGGCATAGAGCAACCTTTGAGTGCTTGAGCTACAAGGGCAGAGTTCATTCACCTCGACATTCTCCTTTACACCATTATTGTTGTAAAAAGAGACTTGGTGCATAGGGGATTCATCACTGGTGTAAGGTGATGTAGCATTGATAATCGCATAAGGTCTGGACCAAGCCACAGAACTAAGAGCCGCGATGAAATAACAATCACCCAATCCACCCTGGATAGGGTCGTTCATTTCAGCCACATCCTCAAAATAGTCTCCTTTATCCAACCAAACGGTATTTGCAGGATTCCACTCCACACTGGTAATAGGAACAAGCTTATTCCTATCGAAGATCGCCTCCAGTGTTCTTAAAGGAATATCCTTCAACGTGATACGCTTAGCGACCGTTCCCTTCGTCACCGACAATCTCTTGACAGTTTTTCCTTCGAGATATTGTTTCAGACGGTCCTGGGCTTTATCGACCGACAAAACCTCACGTTTTTCTGACAACATCGGATTAATCAGAATAGAATCATGCGCAAACAACTCTTTTTTTGGCACGTTGAAAATACTTGCCAACGTCTCTTCAGGATCCTCTAACTTATCCCACTGTACTTTCTTTCCCAACACTTGCTCACCAATCGCATACGGGTTGATGGCCGTCAAATTAACTTCTTGTTCCATGTTATTAAATATATTTGGTTAATAAAAAAGGTGCAATACTTACATCAACAATCCAAAAACGTTCAGACATGTTCTGCCCCGAGAGCAAGAATAACACCATCCGCTCTCCATTCCATACGCTTACTCACGGAAAAAATCCATCATACACCTATGCTAAGACGCATACACATCAACAAAACGAATTATTTTATTAAATAAAAATATTACACATCAACAAACATTACAATAATGATATATCTATTATTTTCTATCAATTCAAATATAAGATAAAAAATCCTAACAAACAAATTTATTATCTATTTTTACTGTATTTTATTGTTATTAGATTATTATACAAACATTTAATACAAATACACGAATTATTATTTTGATATATAACAATACAAAACCACGGAACGGATTTTTAAATTCCACAAAAGGAAGGGAACGAAACGCCAACAATCGGGAAGGGGACGCATCCAACCTTAGACAAAAAAACGTCCGCAACGCCTATATATTCGACATTGCGGACGTGTGAAAAATTGGTCAGCTAATTACTGAACGAACCAACAAGAAGATGTTTTTATTTCACTACGCCTAAGCCACTGAAATACTTCTTGAAGGTATCCACTTTCATGGCAAAAACACCATTTCTGCCATATGTGAAACAGTGCCAATTATTATTCAGCATACCCGAATAACTACCGCTCAAACAATCCAATACTCCATGATAGGTTCCCCATGGGTTTCTGAGGACAATGTAATAGGAATTGTTACTAGAAACCCAGCCCAATATAGAATAAGCGTGGTTTGCCACTATATGTGCCTTAGCATAATCACATCCGCTTGGTTGTCTTGATGGAGTCCAAGCGACCATAGGATTAAATGTTCTACGACTCAGCGAGTTGCTTCTAACGAATGTGGCGATTTGGCTGGCAGTCATATCACTAGTGTACTTGTAAGTCTTCGTGCCACCGATCAGTTGACGACAAGCTTCAACGCAATCACCATATTCAATACTCAAGAAATTAGGTTTATCCGTAGTGTTGCCAGTCTTCCACTTAGCATATGCTTTTTCCATTACAGCAGGCCATATTTCACCAGAGTCAGCAGATGATGCATAGAGAATGTTTTTCGTGCTAGAACTACATGGAACCGCCTCACCCACAACAACATTTTCTATAGTGCCCTTTGTGTTATAGAAAGGAACCTGATGTAACGGAGAATCTTCGTTCCCATTACGAGACGGAGATGTGGCATTGATTATTGCATACGGTCTTGACCAAGCCACAGAGCAAAGAGCAGAAATATAATAGCAATCCGCCAAAGAGCCTTGAACAGGATCAGTCAATTCTGCCACATCCTCAAAATAGTCTCCTTTATCCAACCATACAGTGTTCGCAGGATTCCACTCCGTATTCTTCGCAGATTTAACCGATTCCAAGAAGACTGCATTAATGGTTTTACTAGAGATATCTTTCAATGCGATTTGCTTGATTGATCGAGTCTTCAATGTCAGTTTCTTAACAGTTTTAGCCTCAAGATAAGTTTTCAACTGAGTCTGAGCTTTTTCACGTGTCAAAAGTTCACCTTTTGCGGACAACATAGGGTTAATTATGACAGAATCGTGAGCGAACAGCTCTTCCTTCGGCACATTAAATACCCCTGCAAGAGACTCTTCTTGATCTTCAAGTTCATCCCACTTTACTTTTTTTCCTAACACTTGCTCAGCAACCGCAAACGGGTTGATAGCGGTCAATTTAAGTTCTTGTTCCATGTTATTAAATTTATTTGGTTAATAAAGAAAGGTTTATTTCACTACACCAAAACCATAGAAATATTTCTTGAATGTTTCCACCTTCATGGCGAAGACACCATTCTGTCCATATGGGAACGCATTCCACAGACGATTGATCACGCCAGCATAATTACCTCCCAGACGATCTAACACGCCAGGGTACGTTCCCCATGGATTCCTGAGGACAACATAATATTGGCTGCCATCATTATCCCAACCCAAAATGGAATAGGCATGGCTCGCCACAATATGCGCGCTCGCATAATCACATCCTGCCGGTTGGGTCGAATATGTCCAAGCAACCATCGGATTAATCGTTTTACGATCCAAAGAATTATATCTAACCACATTGGAGATTTGTCTAGCAGTCATTTCGTTATTAAACATATATGTTGGTGTTCCGCCAATCAGTTGACGACACGCCTCAACAGGGTCGCCCCATGCGAGTTTCGAATAATCAGGTTTTTGCGTGGTGTTACCCGTTTTCCACTTCGCATAGGCTTTCTCCATCACGGCAGGCCAAATCTCGCCTTCGTCATAAGAAGAGGCATAGATCAGTCTTTGGGTGCTTGGATTGCAAGGGCACAACTCATCGACCTCAACAAACTCCCTTACTCCCTTTTCGTTATAAAAAAAGACTTGGTGTAACGGAGACTCCTCATCTCCGTAAGGAGAGGTCGAATTGAGGATCGCATAAGGCCTAGACCATGCCACAGAACAAAGGGCGGAGATAAAATAACAATCGGCCAATCCTCCCTGTATAGGGTCGGTCAGTTCCGCCAAATCCTCGAAATAATCTCCCTTGTCCAACCAAACCACATTGGATGGGTTCCACTCAGTATTATTAGAAGTTCCAGCAGGTGTCGATTTCGCAAAAATCGCCTCCATAGTCTTGCTGGATATTTCTTTCAGCGCAACACGATCAGAGATCGCACTCTTTTTCAACGACAATCTTTTAGCAGATTTTCCATCAAGGAATTGTTTCAAACGTGCTTGTGCTTTCTCCGCAGACAGAAGCTCACGCTTCTCGGACAACATCGGGTTTATCAAAATGGAATCATGTGCGAACAACTCTTTCTTTGGCACATTAAATACGCTAGATAACGTCTCCTCCGGATCTTCAAGACTATCCCACTTCACTTTCTTTCCCAGCACTTGCTCAGCAACCGCAAACGGGTTGATGGCGGTCAACTTGATTTCTTGTTTCATGTTATTAAATTTATTTAGTTAATAAATAGGTGCTACACTTACATAATAAAAACAACCCGGAACTGTCCAGCAGACAACCTTCCTAGAAACGACACATCTATACCATTCCTCCTATTTTTCAAGACCATACTCGGAAAGATTCACACTGTACACTCACATAGTATCATATACACATCAACAAATCAAATTGTTTTTTCGATTAAAATAATTACACATCAACACATATTAGACTAATAACACTCTTATTATTTATTATCAACTCAAATATATGCTAAAAAACCGAAAAGTCAAAGCATTTATATATTTATTTTATATTTTCTTGTCCGTTGTATATTCTATATAGATAATTAAAAACATATAAATCATACACTTAGCATAGATTATTTTGCAATCACACTAATATTAAATAAACAAATATTTCACACGATATTAACAATGTAAACAAGAGAGCAAATCAAAACATCGAATATATTTATTATATATATCTACATAAAAAACGGATTCTTCACAGAATCCCCGCAAATTCGAACATCCCACGATATGCCTCCACCTTCTTCTCCAGGCTCAGCGGATAGGCGCGCGAGGATGAGGGCAAACGGAACAAAACAGTGTCACCGCACAACGGGACATGGGTACCGACCTTCGGCATCTCCGGCAACGAGAAGGAGTCCATTAGGTTCTGCGTGGCTTTCTCGCCCGTGGTGACCACCACCTTGCAGGAGGAAATTCGTTTCAAAAGAGCCTCAACATCGGTCAGCTCCACCACCTCCAGAAACTTGTCCGAGGCATTCTCCTTCAGGCGCCTGACCGCCGTGGCCGTGTCATAATAGCCGATGCCGGTCTGCTGGAGGAACGCCACGATGTGCTCCAGGCAGAAACGCTTCCGACCGCTTTCCACGAAATAGTCCTTCTCCCCGAAAAAGAGGGAACCCATAATGCGCCAATGGTCATTGATGAAATTAGGATAGAAGAAGTCCATGCACCAACGGGCTCTCGGCGGAGGAAAACTGCCTAGGAAAAGCACCTTCGCGGAAGAGGGCAGGAAGGGTTTCAGCGGATGATACTCCACCGAACCGGTCGATCGCTCTATATGTTGGATGTCCAGCATTGTAGATCTTTAGACTTTAGACACTAGACGTTTAGGCTTTAGACTTAACTCTTAATTCTCCAAGTAATTCAGCAGCCCCTCGCAAGCATCCTCCAGCAGGTCCATCACATGGGTGAAGCCAGCCGATCCGCCATAATAGGGGTCTGGCACGTAGGTGTCGTGCATCAGGATGCAGAACTCGGTCATTTGGTGGATCTTCCTGCGTTGCTCGTCGGTGTGGGTCTTGTCCATCAGCGACTCCACATTGTCATCGTCCATTCCCACGATGATATCAAAATCGTCGAAGTCGTTGAAGAGGACCGGTCGCGAGATGGAGGTCACATCATAGCCCCGCACCTTCGCGGCGGCGATCATACGCGGGTCGGCAGGTTCGCCCGCATGGTAGTTCAGGATGCCGGCGGAGTCCACCACGTAGCGGCCCGCCAAGCCCTTGCGCTCCAGCAACGCCTTCATCACAGCCTCAGCGGCCGCGGAACGGCAGATATTGCCCAAGCAGACAAAAAGAATGCGTTTCTTTCCCATCCTCTATGAATTATTGGTTGTGACCAGGATTCTTACGTCTATGGTGGTGCGCCCCCCCACTCTTCTTAGGGGCGTCACCCTGATTGGCACCCTTCGCGCCATTTCCTTTCGGACGGTGGTGGAACTTGCGTCCATCCCCTCCTCCATGTCTGGAGCGTCCGCCATCCTTCTTCGGGTTATAGGCAGGCGCCTCGCCCAAGCCTTCCGGCAACGGGTATTTCTCGACCTCCTTCTGGAGGAACTTCTCGATACGCTGGAAACGGAACTGGTCCATCTCGGAGATGAAGGTGATACCGGCGCCCTCCTTCTGGGCACGAGCCGTACGACCGATACGGTGGATATAATCCTCCGCGTCATGTGGCACGTCGTAGTTGAGCACCACATCGACGTTCTCGATGTCGATACCCCTCGATATGATGTCGGTCGCCACCAGGATGTTAACCTTACCGCTCTTGAAGTCGAGCAGAGCTTGGTCGCGCTCCGGCTGCTCTAGGTCCGAATGGATCTCCACCGCGCGCAGTTTCATCCTACGCAGGCTACGGGCCACCTCCTTCACCTTCTGTTTGGAGGAAGAGAATACGATGATCTTCTCGTCTTTCTTATCAGCGAATAGGGATTGAACCAGAGCGAGCTTTTGCGTCTCATAGCAAACATACGCACCCTGCGTGACGCCGTCCGCCGGCTTGGAGGTGGCGATGTTCACCATGACTGGGTCACGGAGAATCGATTCCGCCAACTTCTTGATCTTAGGCGGCATGGTGGCAGAGAACATGATGGTTTGCCTATCCGCAGGAAGTTTTTTCACAATTTGTATGATATCGTCGAAGAAGCCCATGTCGAGCATACGGTCCGCCTCGTCGAGGACGAAGTAGCTGACCCGTGAGAAGTCCACGTTGTCCAGGCTGATGTGCGAGATCAGACGTCCAGGCGTCGCCACGACGAAATCAGCACCCAACTGCATGGCACGCTTCTGCTGGTCCCAAGCCCCCGCGTCATTTCCTCCATAGACCGCCACGGAGGAGATCGGAAGGAAGTAGGAAAAGCCCTCCAACTGCTGGTCGATCTGTTGCGCCAGCTCGCGGGTAGGCGACATGATGATCGCGTTCACCGCATCCTCAGGATGTTTCTCCTTCAACATCTTATTCAACAAGGGGAGGAGGAAAGCGGCCGTCTTACCCGTACCCGTCTGGGCACACGCAATCACATCCTTTCCATCCATGATCACAGGAATCGCTTGTTCCTGCACTGGAGTCATCTCCTTGAAATTCATCACGTTCAGACCGTCCATCAAGGCGGGCTCCAAATTCAATTCTTCAAACTTCATTATAAACTATATTCTGCTCTGTTCTTCCAAAATTTCCGCGAAGTTAATCAAAAATATGGGAAAGATATCACATCGGGTCCACATCTACCTGAATATAAACAGATTTATGCGCGGGATGGGCTAACGTCAGGTTGGTCAGTTCGCGCAACATTCCCTTGGCCTTCTCGACCGACGCCCGCAGCTCCACCTTCAGCATCACCTTCAGGATGTAGAGGTTCTGGATCCTTGCCACGACAGGCTTGTCCGGTCCGTAGACACGGTCGCCGAACGACTGCCGCATGAGCGTGGCGAGGTAGTTCGCGGCACTATTCACGGGCGCATATTCTTTCCCTTTTATATAAATATATATCAAACGATAATAAGGCGGATACTTGAAGGCCGCCCGGTCATTCATCTGCACGTTGAACATGGAGGTGTAATCATTGTTCCGCACCTGCCGTATTACGGGATGGTCCGGCTCGGAGGTCTGGATGACCACGATGCCTCGGTTGTTCTTCCTGCCCGCCCGTCCGCTCACCTGCGCCATCATCTGGTACGCCCGTTCGAAAGCGCGGAAGTCTGGGTAGTTCAGCAGGGAGTCCGCATCCAGGATGCCGACCACACGCACCCGCTCGAAGTCCAAGCCCTTGGATATGATCTGGGTGCCGACAAGGATATCGATCGCCCCCTCCTCGAAATCATGGATGATCTTTTCGTAGCTCTTCCGTGACTTCGCCACATCCAGGTCCAGACGCACCACCCGCACGCCAGGGAAGATCTCCGCGATCTCCTCCTCAATCTTTTCCGTACCGAACCCGCGGGGCTCCAGCTCAGGCGTTTCACAGGCTGGGCACAACGTAGGCACGTTCATCGTGTAGCCACAGTAGTGGCAAACCAACTGATGGGTGGATTTATGGTAGGTCAGGCTGATGTCGCAATTCTGGCAACGGGGCACACAGCCGCACGTCCTGCACATCATGAAAGGCGAGAAGCCTCGTCTGTTCTGGAACAGGATCACCTGCTCCTTCCGCTCCAAAGCCTTCCGCACCTGCTCGATGAGCAACGGGGAGAATACCCCTCGCACCATCTCCTTCTTACGCCTCGCCTCCTTGACATCCGCCACCATGACGTCCGGCAACTCGATGCCCTCGTAGCGGGTCATCAACTCCACCAAACCGAACTTGCCGGAGCGGGCACATTCATAGCTTTCCAGCGAAGGCGTCGCGGACCCTAGCAGGACCTTAGCCTCCGACATCTTCGCCAAGACGATTGCCGCATTGCGCGCATGATAGCGCGGGGCGGGATCGAATTGCTTGTAGGTGTTCTCATGCTCCTCGTCCACGATAACCAGCCCTAAGTTCTTGAACGGCAGGAAAACGGAGGAGCGAACGCCTAGGATCACCTTGTATGATTTATCCTCCAAGAGGTTCTTCCAAATCTCCACCCGCTCGTTGTCGGTGAACTTGGAATGGTAAACGCCCAACTGATTGCCGAACACGCGCCTCAACCGGTTGGTGATCTGCGTCGTCAAGGCAATTTCAGGCAAGAGGAACAAGACCTGACGGCCCAGTTTCAGGGTCTCCTCTATCAGGTGTATATAGATCTCCGTCTTGCCACTGGAGGTCACTCCATGCAGCAACACGACGTCCTTAGACGTGAATGAATCCCTGATCTCCCCGTAGGCACGTTGCTGCACCTCGGAGAGGGGGTGTGTCAGAGCGCTCTCGTAGGGAGCCTCCTCGATTCGGTCCACATCTTTCTTGTAGAGCTCGAAGATGCCCTTCTCGACCATAGCCGTCAAGGCGGCAGGCGACACCTTCGCATCCAGCAAGGCCTTCCTGGAGACCTCCTTGCGGCGTTGCGGTTGCATGAAACAAGAGAGTTGGATGTAGATCATCAGCAGTTCGGACTGCTTCTTCGCCCGTTCCAGGGCGTCAAACAAAGCGGATAGTTTCGCCTCCTCCACATACTCGGGGGAGAGTCGGACATAGGTCTCCATCTTAGGCTTATACTTCGCCTTCAGCTCCTCGCTCACGGAGACCGCCCCCATGTCCATCATGCGCTTCACCAGCGGAAGGACATTCTTCATGCCCATCAGCTTATTCAGTTCGGCGACGGTATGTTCCTTGGCGGACAAGCAATCCAGCAGCAACTGCTCCCGCTCCTTCAGCGGAGCCTCCGCCTCGAAGTCCTCCACCAGCGAGATCGTCGTCTCACTCTCCAGTTTCAGACCCGAAGGCACAGCCGCCTTAAAGACCTCGCCCAGCGTACACTGGTAATACGAGGCTATCCACTCCCAGAACTTGATCTGTTGGGGACGCACGATCGGGGAAGCGTCCAGCACCCCGATCACCTCCTTCAGTTCCACGTTCTCGGGAGGTGTGAAACGCACACCGTAGACCAGCGCCGTGTAGAACTTCGAACGGCCGAACGGCACAATCACACGCATGCCCACCTTCACCTCACCCGCCATCTCCTCCGGCAGGATATAGGTGAACGTGCCGCCCAGCGGTAACGGCAAAATAGTCTCGATGTACGTTGTCATCTCCTCAAATCACAAAGGCATAAACGCCCTATCCATTAACGACGAATCGGTATCCACTGTGCCTTAGCCGCATTGGAAAGAGGCAACAATGATTCGCCCATCTTGTTGATGAAACCCTTCTTCGAGCCTACACGTACAATAGCCGTGCCTTGCTCGCTGATCTCGATACCGTCATAGATGCAAGGAACTACGATCTCGCCCTTGGCATTGATCAAGCCCCACTTGCCGACCACCTTCACCGGTGCCAAGCCATCGATATAATTAGCGCCAAAGTCATCGAAGATGTAAGGCGTAACAGTTTCCTTGCCGGAGGTCTCGTCCTCGTACACAAGCGCCTTCATGCCGCTCTTCTCCTTCGTGACGACAGGTTGCTCATCCATGGATTGGCGGATGCTCTTACGATTGGCAGGGGTTTGGTTATCCACCACCTGACCTTTCTTGTCTATGTAGGTCACAGCACCGTTCATCTTCACCCTAGCCAAGCCATTGCGGAAGGCGAGCGCCTCGTCGTATTGGCACTTGATCACCTCCTTGCCCTTCATGTCGATGAAGCCGTACTTGCCGGCACGGGAGACTGGAATAGGGTCGCCCGGCAAAGAGCGGAGGTATGACCATTTCTCCCTGATGTCAGAGAAAGTATATTCATATTTCAACGAAGAGATCTCCTTCAACGACTCGTTCACAAAGCCCCATTTGCCTTTCCTTTGCACAGGGCATACACCGTTCACGAAGGCAAGTGCGTCGTCATAAGCAGGGGAAGCGATCACCTTACCGGTACGGTCGATGAAGTTCCAAACCATCTTATCCTTCTTCTTCTCCTCCACAGCGGTCACGTTAGCCGCGTTGAACGGACGGGCATCCTCGAATTGGCAAGGGATCACCACCTTACCGGAAGCATCCGCAAAACCCTTCTTGCCGTCCTTCTCGATCATGATCAATTGGCTACCCTCCTTACCGATAGACTGGTATTCGCAAGGGAGGATCTCCTTACCATCCACGTCGTAGGCACCGTAACCCGTTGATTTCTTGATGATGAAATAGGAGACAGGCCCTCTGAACGGACCAGCGATTTGGTCGAACGAGCAAGGAACCACCTCTTTGCCCTTGATGGAAACCACACCGAAGCGTTTCTCGTTGCCCTCCTTCTTCATCACGATGGAGTAACCATCTACAAACGGCCACGCATCGTCGTACGGAGTCTCCGCCAATTGGTAAGAAGCCATGGAGAATTCATCCTTCGCACTTTTCAATACAGGCTTAGTCAGCTGAGGTTCAGCGTCACCTTCCGACATGTTACCGATGACATTTCCCTTCTTATCGATGAAGACACCCACGCCATTCTTCCTCACAGCGCAACGGCCATCCTCCATGAAAGCAGGCTGACCCACGTTGTCGAATTGGCAAGGGATAGTCATGATACCGAATTTATCGATGAAACCGATGGAATCCACATCACCTACCACGGCAGCCATACCGAAAGAGAAGGAGCATACCCTCTTGTAGCCGAAAGGTATCACATTCTCGCCCTTCTTATCGATGAATCCCCACATCTTATCTTTCTTCACAGCGGCCAATCCGTCATCGAACGGTCTAACCTCCTCGAACTGGCAAGGGATCACCTCCTCCAGCTTCGTGTTCAAGTAGCCATACTTGCCGTTCTTCTTCACGATCATAAGGCCATCACGGAAACGATATGTCTCGATCTCCCTCTCCTTGTCATAGGTAGGAGGCAAGGCCACCTCTCCGTCACGATTAACAAAACCGATTTTACCGCTCACCACCACTGGCATGAGGTCGTTTTGTGGCACACCCACCTCCGGATAACGCAAGGCAGCGATACGCATGCCCAAAGTCACATCACCCTGTGAGAACGAAAGAGCCGCACAGAGCATAAAAACGTTTAGAATTAAATACTTCTTCATGATACACTATACATTTAGATGATTATCACTTATCTGCCACGGGACGTATCGATGCACCGATGGTTCTTGGGAAAGTTATCTTTTCCCACCCACGATTCAGCGAAAAGGTCATTTGCCATGCAAGCCAACAACGAGCCTCACACAAAGAAGAAGACCAATAATATGGATCGGCCAATTCTTTACCCTCTGCGTCAGTCGGTTTTTGTTCATACTGGATATAGCCATTTCCCGGCAAGAAAATAGATCGGTCGGTATATCCCGGCACCTTACTGGTCAACAATATACCACTGACACCAGTGCCCTCATAATCGTCCGTGAAAAGAACTGAGCAATTCTCCATCAGCTCGCTCAACTCTTCAACGGTAGGCATTCTCCATTTAGATGACCAATTCACACTGGCGGCATCATCCGACGCCTCAAGCCGCACCAGATTATCCACGACACCGAAAGTATCCACGACACAATATTTGGAAACAGAGTCAATCTTATCATCCAACGAATACTTATACTGGAGAGCCGAATACGCCGTAGCATACAAGACAGAAGTATCGCCCACTTCCTCCTCCGTCTCGCCCCAAGCGTACAATCCTCCTCTTCCTGCTGGCGAAGAGGCACCTACGTTATGGGTCGCCCACAAGACGCTCAAGCCTAAATCGACATACCCATAGCCATCCAAAGAGCCTGTCTCCTTCTCTGCGGAGGATGCCTCCGAATCAAAGAAAAAGAGGTCCTTCACTTGAGCGGAAAGATATTCCACCGCCTCGCCATTATTCAGGTGGATAACCACCGTAGAATCTTTCTTCACGTTCTCGGACGTGGACACGGCCCTGACGAAAGCCGTTCCTCCCCTTCCCATGTCCTTAGGACCTATCGCTGATTCTATAGTCGAATAGCCTGACGTGAAATCGACCATCTGATAGTAATACGCCAAGATGCTATTCGTCTCATACAACGAGGATGTCCAATAGTTGGACAATCCGGAGGAATAAGGGAAGGTCAATGCGACATTCTCATACCCCGCCTCATCGGAGGTGAACCGGTTGGCAAGGACACCATTATTACGGACGACCGCGGCACGACATTCCCGAATAAGCTCCGCCACCTCAGCCTTCGTCGGCATACGCCACTCAGCGCCCCAATGAACAGAAGCCGCATCATCGACAGCCTCCAAGACATTCAAGGAATCCACCTTTCCGAAACGTTCATTCTCACAATATTTCGTCAACGGTGCATCATTATTCTCCTCGTCAAAATATTTGTACGCCGACCATGGCACTTGCGTCTCCGTCGTAGGGGTGGTCAATCCCCAAGCGAACCGACTGCCGTTCTCGCTCGCGTTGTCCGAACCGACGTCATAGGCCGCCCACTTCACGGACAAGCCCAAATCCACATATTTTTTGCCTTGAATGGTTCCAGACTTATCGGTGGTCTCAAATGTGACATTCTTGATATTATCTCCCTTATAGTCCACAAACGTTCCATCCGCAAGCTCCACACGCATGAATGATTCCGCTTGACCCGTCAAGGAAAGCATCAATGCTCCACAAAGTAGTATCTCTTTTTTCATCTCTTCCTGACTTTAAACGTTCTACCATTCACCTGCAACATATAGATTCCCGCCACATTAGGCAACTGAACCTCCACAACGTCTCCGCTCGCCGATTTCTCTCCGAGCAGTTTTCCATCCACTGTATACAAGCAGACCTTAGCGTCCGGATTAACTCCATTGACCTGCAAACGGCTATTATCCACATAGGAGATGGTGACATCACCTCGTCCATCCACCTTAGAAACTCCCACCTCAGCGGACGGTGCGAAATAGACTTGACGGACATCCGACACAGCAAAGCTGGTATTCAGATCTCCCTCCACCTCCAATCGCCCATCGTTCAGCATGAAACGGGGAGGAACATTCAACGAAAAATTGTAAGATGTATCCGACTTCAGTTCGACAACCAACATATCCAAACCTTTCGCAAGTAGACTTTGGAAACAAACTGGAGAAAGAAACAATGACACACAAAGTAATAATCGTCTCATAACCCAATAATCATTTAATATTCATTTATTTACAAAAACGACACACTTACCGAGGCAAAGGGACGCCTATGACTACGAATCCTCTTCGTCCACATGCACATCCTGCCGACTCCTTTCCTTCTGGTAATTGTTGAGGATGGCGCCCGTCACCAAGTTCAGCAACAGGAAGGCGGCGATGATAAACCAAAAGACATGGAAGAGCGTCACCACCACGGTTGGCGTCTTGATGATACCCATCTCGCTTGCCGTCACCAAGTTATAGCGCAGGTCGGTCCAATCCTCTCCCGTCATGACACGGAAAAGCGAGAACATAGCCTCGTCCAGGGACCCGTACGGGTCGGACGAGTTATCCGGGTTGTTAGGTGCGATACGCTTATACTCCTCATACCGCACCAACTCCTCGCCGCTCAACGTCTGCGGGTCGGGCATACGGAAAAGGCCGACACCGATGATGGCGAATAAGTAGATGAAGATTAGATACAGGAGCATATTGCAAAACATGGATGTGATCGATTTCAGCAAGACCGTGACGATCAGCTTGATCTCCTTGGAGGCCCGAAGCAGGCGCAACACACGGAGCACACGCAACACACGGAGGGCCATCATGGCGGAGGAGTTCGGCATCAACGAATCCGGCACATAACCGATTATCACCAAGCTCAAATCGAAGAGGTTCCAACCGCTACGGAAGAAACTCCGCACATCCTTCGCCGCAATGAAACGCATGATGATTTCTATGGTGAAAACGACTAAGATAATATCCTGCACCCGTGAAATGGTATCGGATTTCACATACGTTTCCACTCCAATAAGGGCTGAATTCACGATGATGATGATCGTGATCACCAACTCAAACCACTTGTTAGAACAAATCTTCCTTATTTTATCTCTCAAATCTGTCATGAGATTCTGTCACACATTTCAATACATCAAATATGCAAATGTACAAATAAAAACGAAATAGTTGCAAGGGAAGGCGTTGGGGCGAAAAAATTTTCGTGCGGTAAATCATTTATTCCGAAAGGTTAAAATGTACCGCACCCAAACATTTTGAGAATAGTAACGTTTGTATTCGGAAAATTGTAATTTTGGAGAACAAATGATAAAACAAGGAGTCTAATCCATAGAAAATAAGGCAATGAACTACAATGATTATGAATTCTTCATTTCAGACACCCCAGAATGCAAGAATGAATCACTTTATGATTTCCAAAAAGAGGCAATAAAAGAACTGAACAAATATTTCAGACTAGAAGAGAACATTCCTGACCGTAACGGACTCCTCGTCATGCCTACAGGCAGTGGGAAAACGCACACCGCCGTATATTGGTTACTAAAAGACTGCATCACAAAAGGCTACCAAGTAGTATGGCTGGTTCATAGGGTTGAATTGGTAAATCAGGCATTCAACGAAATACGGGACCACATATCCATCCTAAAAAGGTCGGACTTGCCCAATAGGAAAAATTTTCTCAAAATCATACCCATTTCCAGCAATAAAGAATACAACCATATACCAGCCTACGAAGCATTCGATGCGGACATCTATGTTGCTTGTATAAATTCCATGTATAGCAACATTGACAACATAAAAAACATGCTAAGCAAAGAAGGAAGAGAAAGGCTGATCATTGTAATAGATGAAGCCCACCATGGAGTATCAGATAATTACCAAGAAGTAATTAAAAGGATCAGGAGTTGTCTCTGTCACAATTGCATATTACTCGGGCTAACAGCAACTCCCTATAGAATGAGCAAAGATGATCAGAATGCTCTTAACGGAATGTACAACATATACAGAGGAGGATTATACAATGGATTTGTCTATGAAGTAAAAATATCCAAATTAATAAAAAATGGCACGCTATCGTCCCCCATTTATATACCAGTTCCTTCCAACTTCAATGGCATAGAAGTATTCTCCAAAGATGATGAAGCGATGAAATTCTTCCATAAATTTGGTGAACTATCCCCTAGCATGTTGAATAAAATGTCGAGGCACAAAGTCCGAAATGCAACGATAGTGGAAGAATTTTTAAACAACAAAGAAAAGTTTGGGAAAACACTGATATTCGCCTTGAATCAATCTCACGCAAAAAATTTATGTAAAAAACTAAGGGAGAACGGCATCAAATGTGACTACGCCATTTCCCAAAGGAAAGATTCTCAGTATGTGATACAAAGGTTTAAAGAGAACGACGACATCGATGTACTCATCAATGTGAACATGCTAATCGAAGGAAGTGATGTGCCAGACATTCAAACGGTTTTCATTACTCGTCCAACAAACTCGAAATCCGTAATGGCACAAATGATTGGTCGGGCATTACGAGGCAAAAATGCAAAAAGCAAGAACGCAACAGGAACAGAGACTGCATATATTGTCGCTTTCCACGACATCTGGGATTCTTACATAAGTTTCCTTGACCCTAACGACATCATCAACTCTAGCAATGAATCTGAGGATGAAAATCGCACTGATAATCCAGACCAAGAATTTGCAGATGAATGGATATCGGAAATGAAATAACAACTATCTAAACATACAATCAAAGCAAAAACAACAATCCCCATCGCCAGGCCAACCTGACAATGGGGATGTTTAATTATTCTAGCGATCAAATCACTCCCACTCGATTGTTCCAGGAGGCTTGTGCGTCACGTCGTACCACAACGAGCCGGCACCCTCCGCCACGAACCTGCCCCAGAGGCCTTCCAGCAATTTCTGGTCAATCTCAGCGAAGTTGGCGGTCATCGCCTCGGAGCTGTTCACCGGACGCATCACGATGCATGGCTTGTCAGCCACCGTCAACGGAACCGAAACGACAGGCATCTGCCAGATGGATTCGTAGAGGTTGTTCTCCTGCAAGAATTCCGTACAGATGTTATCGAACTTACGCAACACGTCGAAGTTGTGCTTCGTGGCATATTGTTCCACCAGTTTAGGCATCTCATCGGATACCGCGCCTACCTGCCAAATCACACGGTTGATCACCTTGAAACGGTTCACCAACTCGGTGCTGAACTTTTCACACTGCTTCCAGGTAAGGTTCTTCGTGGTCAACAGGAACGGTTGCGCATAGGTACGTCCGTCGCCCTGCACGCCCACACTCTTGATCGGAAGGATCTTTCCTTCGATATGGTTCTCCTTCAAATACTCCGCCAAGCCTGGCACATCCTCCATCTTCGCGAACTCGCCCTTGCCGTCGGTGCAGAGCAGACGCACGCCAAGGCCTGGTCCTGGGAACGGATGTCTCCACACCAGGTTATGAGGAATACCCAACTCCTCGCCCAACATACGGACCTCGTCCTTGTAGAGGTCGGCCAATGGTTCAAGCAACAAACCCTGCGCCATCAGGTCCATCACCTCCTTCACACGGTTGTGGTGGGTCTTGATCAAGTCAGCGTTCTTCGTTCCGCCGCTCTCGATGGTATCAGGATAGATGGTGCCCTGAGCGATCATCCACTCCTTAGGGTCGAGGTTCAGTTTGGCCATCTCCTCGTCCTTCACCACCAAGAAGGTGGCGCCGATGATCTTACGTTTTTGCTCAGGAGCCGTAATGCCCTTCAGTTTACCAAGGAAAGTATCGGTCGCATCCACCACCCGCAGGTTGTGCATGCCCTCTGCCTTCAAGAAATCGATAATCTTAGCGGACTCGTCCATACGCATCATACCATTGTCGATGTGCAGGCCCATGACACGGTCGGTGCCCAACACACGGTTCAGCAACACGAACGCCACGGTGCTGTCCACACCACCGGAAACCAGCAGGAAGACCTTACGGTCGCCCACCTCCTTCTTGATCTTCTCGGAGATGATAGGCATATAGCTCTTCATATTCCACGTACGCTCGCAAGCGCAGATGTCGATGAAGTTATCCAAAATCTTCATGCCGAACTTGCTATGCGTCACCTCCGGGTGGAACTGTATACCATAGATCTTGCGATCATCCAATGCGACAGCCGCGATCGGGCAATCCTTGGTGGAGGCGATGATCTTATAGCCCGCAGGCAGTTTCTCCACCGCATCGCCATGGCTCATCCACATAGGGGAAGAGGCAGGGATACCCTTCAGCAAAGGATGTTGAGGCTCCTTCAGCAGGAGATCCGCAATGCCATACTCCTTCACCTTGCCAGGTTTCACCGTACCACCCAATTGGGAGGCCATCAGCTGATGTCCGTAGCAGATACCCAATTTAGGAACAGGTATGTTTAATATTTCAGGATTATACGCTGGAGCATCTTCCGCATACACGCTGGAAGGTCCACCACTATAGATGATGCCCTTAGCGCCAGCTAATTCTTTCACATCAGCCGTCGGGGAGCAAATCTCCGTGAAGACACCCAGACGACGAACTCTATTCGCAATCAGGTGAGCATATTGCCCACCGAAATCCAATACGATAATTTTATCTTGCATGAATATGTAATTATTTAGCCAAGTATTATTTCAACAGTTGATCGAAGAGCACATCGCTCTCATCCATGGAATCGATGATATGCTTCGCCTTCAGATAGTAGGGTTCCCTCGTTGCGAGGCTTGTGCGGATGAACGCCAGCATCTCCTCGTCGGACTTGCCCGCCAACAAAGGGCGCTCCGCCTTCGCTTTCCGCAGATAGGCGAAAAGATCCTCCGGAGTGGCCTGAAGGTAGACCGTCTCCCCGGACGCATTCATCAGTTCCATATTATCGAAGAAACAAGCAGCGCCCCCGCCCGTGGAGATGATGACATTCTCGAACGAGGCGACCTCCTCCAACATGTTATGTTCCATCTTGCGGAACCCCTCTTCTCCCCTCTCGGCGAAGATCTGCGGAATCGTCTTGAAGAATCGACGCTCGATGTACTGATCCAAGTCGATATACTCCATGCCATACTTTTTAGCCAGACGCTTAGCGGTATGCGTTTTCCCGCACCCCATGTAACCCACTAAAAATAGACGTGTTTGTTTCATCACCAATCATCAAAATTATAGTTTTCATCAAATTCAATAATCTGATCCGCCTTAGGAGGAAGATGTGTCCTCGAGAACTTCACAGGGACGATGAAGGCCACCTTCACCCTGATACCATCCATTTCTCCCGGTTTGAACACCGGCAAACCATTCATGATACGCAGGGCCTCCTCATCATACTCATCGTTCATGGACTGGACTATCTCCTGCCGTGTAGCCCTTCCGCACCTGTCAATGACGACCTGCACGGCCACTACTCCCTTCGCCAATATGGGTTGCTTCGACACACTATCGTATGCCTCCGCCACCTCAGGATAGGTCAGGTTGTTATAGATGAAGCGGGTAAACTCCACATCCCCACCATCGGGGAACTCCGGCAAAATAAGGTTTTTGGGCCATGCGCCATACGTGCCACCGTAAATGGTCGACTCCTCATTGTCCACACAACCCGGGTACAGTTTCTCGTACATCTCCAGATTCACCGCGTAAGAGGATATTCCCATCACCAGAAATGATAATATGAAAAATAGGCGTCTCATCTGCATAATATATGTTAGAACAAAGTTGGTTGGTCCATGTTTTGGGAAGCGTCCTCCTCCGACTCATCCGCCTCAGAGGCTTCCTCCTCCACCTTCTCAGGGAAACGCAACGGCTCCAGTTCCTCCACGTTTTGGATTTCCCACGTATGCAACCGTTTGCCTTTCGCCTTCATGCCCTTCACACCGATAAACTCATCCGCGTCAATCTCCAACGGCTCCCTGTGCGCGTCACGTCCGCCAAAGGTGAGTTTCAACCGAGGGTAATAGGTATCCGTGATCAACAGCAACACCGACTTCGGATTCTCACCGATAAAGTTCTGGCGCTTGCTCGTCACCTCGAAACGGAAACGCTTCAAGTACTTGAAGCCTTCGTTGGCATCGAAGAGAGCCACCGTCCAAATCTTCTCCGGATCGAACTTCTCCACGATCTTGACATCCTCATCGAAGTGGTTGGTATCCTCAAACCCAGAGAGGTAATATTCGCCCTTGGAGGAAACGACAAGTATCTTATCCTCCGACTGGAAGTCGCCGAGCGGCTCACCCCTGCCGTCATAGTTCAGACGGAGCACATCCCTATCGAACCATACGGAGCGACCACCCAACGTGGAAGAGCCCCGTTGTTTCAGCGTGATCTTCATCACCTCGTTCTTGGTCAGGATGTTACCCATGGATTGGCGACCCTTGATGGCTATATCACCGAAATCCCTGTCGAAGGCCGACACCTTCAGGCGCAAGCGAGGCTTCAGCACCACGTGCACAGTCTCCGCCTCCGCATTGGAATTAGCGGAGAAATACAATATCTTAGAACCAGGCGTACCCTGCGTGATATCATAGTCCTTGTCCCTTGAGACACCCGTTATCGCGAAGCGTTTGATATAGTTGAAACCAGTCTTTCCGTCACGGTAAGCCACATTGTAGACCGTCCGTTTATCATTCTTCCGGAAGACGTTCACATGAATCAAATCCTTCCCGACATACTTCTTATCAGGCACCTTGATGATCTGGTACTTACCATCCTTATGGATGAGGATAATATCGTCGATATCCGAGCAGTTGCATACGAAGTCATCCTTCTTCAAGGCTGTTCCGACGAATCCTTCCGCCCAGTTCACATAAAGTTTCTCATTAGCTTCCACCACCTTGGAGGCCTCAATCGTCTCGAAGTTACGGATCTCCGTCAGACGAGGATACTTCTCCCCGTACTTGTTCTTCAGGGACTTATACCAAGCGATGGTGAACGGAACGAGGTGTTCCAAGTTATAGTCAACGCCCTCAATCTGTTGCTTCAGCGCAACGATCTGCTCCTCAGACTTGTCCGAATTGAACTTGAGGATACGGGCCATCTTTATCTCCAACAAGCGCTGCAGATCCTCCCTCGTCACTTCCCTGACAAAGAGATGGCTGAATGGCTCCAAGCGGAAAGAGATATGATCCAAAGCCGCATCGACATTCTTGCTCTCCTCGAACTTCTTATCCTTGTAGATGCGTTCCTCGATGAATATCTTCTCCAACGAGCAATAATGCAGTTGTTCGAGCAACTCACCACGTTGGATCAGCAACTCCTGACGAAGCAAATCCTTCGTACGATCCACCGACATCTTCAGCATATTCGAGACATTGGTGAAGACAGGTTTCTTGTCGTGGATGACGCAGCAGCATGGCGAGATATTCACCTCGCAATCCGTGAAGGCATAAAGTGCGTCGATCGTCTTGTCGGAAGAGGTCTTATTCTCCAAATGGATGATGATCTCCGCATGGTCGGACGTGTTATCCTCCACCTTACGGATATTGATCTTCCCCTTCTCGTTCGCTTTCAGGATCGAGTCGATCAAGACATTCGTCGTCTTGCCGTAAGGGATATCGTTGATGACCAACGTCTTATTATCTATCTTACTGATTTTCGCGCGCACACGCACCCTACCACCACGCTCTCCATCGTTGTAATGGGAGACGTCGATCAGACCGCCCGTCTGGAAATCCGGATAGAGTTCGAACGGCTCATCGTTCAGGTAAGCCACTGCGGCATCCAGTATCTCATTGAAGTTATGAGGCAATATCTTTGAGGACAAGCCGACCGCAATACCCTCGACACCCTGCGCAAGCAGGAGCGGGAACTTCACAGGCAAGGTGATAGGCTCCTTGTTACGTCCGTCGTATGAGGCCTTCCACTCCGTCACTTTAGGGCTGAAGACCACATCGAGCGCAAACTTAGAAAGGCGCGCCTCGATGTAACGAGGAGCGGCCGCGCTATCACCCGTTAGGATATTACCCCAGTTACCCTGGCAATCGATCAGGAGGTCCTTCTGACCCAACGTCACCAACGCACCCCCGATGGAGGCGTCGCCATGCGGATGGAACTGCATGGTATGACCGACGATGTTAGCCACCTTATTGTAGCGGCCATCGTCCAAGCGTTTCATGGAATGGAGGATACGACGCTGAACAGGTTTCAGACCGTCGTCAAGGTGCGGCACCGCACGTTCCAAGATGACGTACGAGGCATAATCCAAGAACCACGTCCTGTACATGCCAGGAATATGGTGGAAGATATCCTGATCCTTCGACTCTTCAGGCACCTCGTAAGACGTAGTAGAGGAAGCCTCAGCGACCCCATCGTCCATCACATTATCCAAATCTTCGTTAGTGCCTTTTGTTTCGTCCGACATAGCAACATGGTTTTGAATTTGGGGACGAATTTACAAAATAATTGGGAGAAACAGAAAAAGAAAAAGGTGGAAGTTGAAACAACTCCCACCTTGTGCGGATAAAGGGACTCGAACCCATACGCCTTACGGTATCAGATCCTAAGTCTGACGCGTCTGCCAATTTCGCCATATCCGCATTCCCTTAGCGGTTGCAAATATAGGGAAAACAAACGAAACTAAAAAACATTGGGACAAAAAAAGGGGAGAGAACCGAATCTCCCCCCTCTTTTTTGATTCCACTAAATAATCATTAGAAAGGATATTTAGATGATGGAGATGCTCCGTAGTACTTCGTGAAACGAACACCACCATTGTCCTCAGGGACGATACGGAAGTTATCGAATGCACAGAAGAGCTTACCATTAAATTGAGGAGCAGCTGAGCTTTGGAAACCGTTAGCATCGCAGTGGATAAAGAAGTTTCCGAAGTCTCTCTTCTTATCCAACTTACCGCAAGACACAAAGTTGTCATTCGTAGTAAGTCCATAAGAACTTGGGTTATATCTGAAGATGCTTGCCTTCAAAGGAATAGCCACCGTCATCCACTTGTCACCCGTATCGAACGATTTGCTCAATGTCACAGAAGGATCAGACTTAGAATCATCCACAGAGAACGTAGCCATATTCAACCAAGCGGCAGGCACACCCTCCGAGAGAGGATTACATTGATAAGTCTCCTCATCAAAGCCTTGAACCTTAGTGATATCACGGCTGAAGTAACCGCAGTTACCGAACTCGTAGATGTCAAGGCAGTCGTCGCCCTCAGATCCATAAGCGGAGAATACGGTATAGAACCATGCTCCCAATGGAACTTTAGTAGGAACGTAAACCTCGAACTTCAGAACCAAGTTCTCCAAATCCGAATCAGAGAACTGACCCAACAAATCCACTTTGTCAAGACCTTGATCCTTAGGAGTGAAATAGATCATCTCATCCTCCTTGAAACCGAAGCCATCACCCGTAGAAGTGATTACTGCATAGTACTCGTTGCAAGGCTTAGGCATACCACCCATAGCCTCCAACATATCCTGATACAAAGTGTACATAGCGTTCTCTTTCACATAGCTGGTCCACTCATACGTGAATGGCTCAAGAGCACCATGCATGTTAGAAGCCACAACATTGTCGAAATCCAAGAAGATGTTTCTAGTATCGCGGAAGAGCATTGAGCTCTTGCACTCGCCGAACTGGTTCCTTACCATGACTGGCTTAGAATCAGCAACACCCGTAGGAACAACTACCAAAAGCTCGCTATCGCCATGAGCCTTCTTGTACTGAGCAGGGATTGGCTTGTCGTTCTTATCGAAGAAGAAGACCTCCAAAGAATCACCAGGAACAGACAAGAACGCGCTACCTGCGATTCTCAATGTGTCACCATCAGGAACGAACTCAGAGTAGAACATCTTGATAGCAGGAGATGGAACTGGCTTAGCCAATTCCACATACCTTTCGCAACCACCGTTGGAAGTCACGAGGATGCTCTCCGTACGCAAGTTGTCGGCATCGCTATCCAACGTAACGACAATTGCGTTATCAGTAACAAAAGTAGGGTTCAAATAAACCGGATACCTGTTGTTTTTCGCATCTACCAAATAAACAGCATTTGCGGAAGAAAGTCCAGAACCCACGATCACTACAGTGGTGTTGGAAGACAACTCCGTCAACGCAACATCCATAGAATCAGCGTTGACAACATGATCAACGATGAATGAATCGCACTGGCATCCCACACACTTGTCCTCGCAGGAAGAAAGAAAACCTGCGGCTCCGAGCGCTAAAGAAGCAACCGATGCGAAGAAACCATATTTTCTCATTGTACTATTATTTTTTTAACATTAATAAGGATAAGTTTGATCTAACACTTGAGATGTGAGATCTTGAACACCTGGAGCCAAGTAAGCCTTCGCGGAAGTCGGAATTGGCAAGAACCAGTATTTGTGGTCGATAAAGCTCTGAACGAATACCTCAGGCTCCTTCTCACCCGTGTTATAGCCGTTATCAGGATATTTCTTCATCAAGATAGCGTTCAAATCATAAACGAGTTGACGACGAGAATAACCAGACTCTGTCTCGAAGAGAGACTCATCCTGAATCTCAGGGTTTTGAGAGAATTGGATACCACGGTCCATTTGCTCCATGAACATCTTGGCACTCTCAGGATCACGATAGAAGAAACGCTTCAGATCCAACCATGCTTGACCCTCCATAGCGAACTCCTTACGACGTTGTTGAACGAAGTCCTCACGGATCAAGTTGTGATACATTGGCTTATCCTCCTTCACAGAGATAGCTACCGGAGCACCCTCATCAACCTTCACGTTGAAAGTGTAGGAAGTGGCAGGTTGACTCATATCATCGAAATAAGCGATGGCAGACTTGATTAGAGGAGCACCATGAGCCCTCAACACAGCATTGATATCATCAAGACCTGCGGAAGACTTAGCGGTCACAGACATATCCTCAAGAGCCATCTTAGCCTCTGCGCGCATCATGTACACATCAGAAAGACGGATGATATCAGTACGACGGTCGATAGACATACCCTTCTCTTGGGTAGCGGTTCCATCCACACCCCAGATGAACTTCTTAACGTTATTCAAGACACATTGTCCTGTGTTCAAGAAGTCAGTACCAGTCTTCACGTGATCTTGCTTAATGTCGTAAGATCCGTGGTTAGGTCCGTAGTAAACCTTCTGGCCCGTAGCCGTAGTGTACTCGTGGTCAACCACCAAGCACAACTCGTACAAACGAGGGTCGTTCTTATCGAATGAGTTATACAAAGTGTAGGAAATTCCCTTACCAGAACCCCAACCTGAACCTGGGCTCCAAACCTCCTCAGAACCCATTTGAGCTTGGTACATAGAACCCTCACCATAGTCACCTAACTTCCAATACAAAGCGAATACGGTTTCAGATGAAGGAGCCGTACGGCCTGCGGAAGAGAAGATGTTAGCGTGAGTATCCAAAGCACCTTCGCCCATCTGCTTGATAATTTCAGAGGTCAAGTCAACCACCTTATTCATGTATTCAGCAGACTCGGAGCTAGACACCTTGAAAGGATATACAGAACCTGGAAGGTCTTTCACGCAAGAACCCATGGTCAAATACAACTTAGCCAACATAGCCTTAGCTGATTTCTTGCTGGCTCTCCAGTTATCAGTTGGGTTATCCGGCAAATTATCCACAGCGAACTTCAAATCGCTCTCGATAGCGGTATACAACGTCTTACGAGAAACGCGAGGAACTGACTTGTTGCCAGAGATGTCCTCTGAGCTGTGCATGATCAAAGGAGCCTCACCGAAATACTCTGTAGCGAGGAAATGCGCATAACCTCTGAACAAACGAGCCTCAGCGAGAATCTGGTTTTTCTCAGCATCGCTCAAGGATGCGTTCGTCTCCAAAGAACCGACCTTGTCGATAATCTGGTTACATGCAGCGATCACGCCTGAATACAAAGACCTATAACCCTCCAACAAAATCGGGTTATCTTCTCCGAAGGAAAGCAGGAACAAGGCTCCCTCTTCCTGATGCACATTGAAGAGAACACCAGGAACACCCTCGTTCACACACCATGAAAACTTACCCTCATACTCTGACCAAAGACGACCACCGTACAAAGGCTTAGTCAAGGAAAGACAATCCTGATAAGAACTTACAGACTCAGTACTGTACTGGTCATAAACATCCACATCAAGGAAATCCTTACATGAAGTAGAGCAAAAGGCCAAAGCGCCCAATCCCCAAAGCAAGGATTTATATTTAAAATTACTTAAATTCATACTGATAATTCTTTATTAATTAGAAATCAAAATTCAAACCAATAACATAGGATCTAGACAATGGGTAGCTACCTGTGTCAACACCTTGATTGATTGCACTGATGTTAGGAACCTCAGGGTTCAAACCTGAATAGCTAGTGAACGTAGCAATATTTTGAACATTGAAAGATACCCTCATGTTGTTCAAACCAATCTTCTTCACCGTAGCGCGAGGCACAGAGTATGTAAGACCGATTGATTGGATACGAACGTACGAAGCATCCTCAACATAACGGTCAGAAACAACATTCGCAACGTTACGACCCTCAGCTACTGAGTTAGGACGAGGGATATTTGTGGAAGAGTTAGAGATGTACTTCGTTCCATCTTCGTTCGTCTCCACACGTGCGCAATTGAGGACAGTCTTCAATTGGTTGATTCCACCACGGTCCATACCCTCCAACTTAGAGCGGAGCAGGTTATACACATCGTTTCCGTATGATCCAGTCAAGAATACATTCAAAGACCAAGGGCCCCAGTTGAGTGTGTTACCGAAACCGAACGTGAAGTCAGGGTTAGGATCACCGATGTAAGTCTTATCATCCTCGTTGATCTTACCATCAGAGTTGATGTCGACGAAGTTGAAGTCACCCACGTCAGTTGCATCAGCACGAGAAAGTTGATTCAATTGCTCTGTGTTTTGGATCAAACCGTCGGTCTTGAATCCCCAGAAGAGACCAGGAGCCTTTCCTACACGGCTGACACAGTATGTACGAGTAGCGGTCTTGAATGATTGCTTACCCTCGAGCACAGCGGAATCGCTCTGCAACTTAACCACCTCATTACGTACGAAAGAGAAGTTGAAGTCAGAGTTCCAAGAGAATGGTTGTCCACCCAAATTTTCTTTCTGGATATTAGTAGAAGTAAGAGTAACATCGAAACCGACGTTCTTGATAGAACCTGCGTTGATATCAGGAACTGAAGTATAGAGGTAAGAGTTTACTGTACTTGCCAAAGTCGGACCAGGTTCAGCCTTCACGATCAAGTCGTTGTTTTTCTTGTAGAATGCATCGAATGTAAGGTTGAGTCTGTTCTTGAAGAAGCTAGCGTCGAGACCAGCATTGAGCTGCCAGTTAGTCTCCCAGATCAAATCAGGGTTCAACCATGTTCCGTATACCTTACCAGAACCGTTCTGTGTATTCACAGACTTGTAAGATCCGATGTAACCCATGTTGTTACCTGCGTTACCGGTTTGACCCCAACCAGCACGAAGCTTCAATTGAGTGATTTTCTTCTTAGAAGTGATTCTCTTCATGAAGAGCTCTTGGTCAGCGTTCCATGCCAAAGAGAATGAAGGGAAGAATCCCCAACGGTTCTCAGGAGCCAAAGTAGATGATCCATCGAAACGGCCAGTAGCAGTAACCAAGTAACGTCTCATGAATGTGTAGTTCACACGAGCGAACGTTGACATCATTGATTGAGCGCCCTTGTATCCTGAGATAAGACCCTCAGCATTACCCAAGTTAGTGTTTTGGTATTGCTTGTCAATGAATTTCAAGTTGTCCAAATAGTTGTTCTTACGAGTAGAAGTACCTTCCCAAGAAGCCTTCCATGCCTCGTAACCCAACAATGCGTTCAATTTGTGGTTGCTCTCCTTAGGTTGTGGCAACACATAGTTCAACGTAGAACAGAAACGATAGTACATGTTCTCACGATCGATGAACTCTTGTTGGTTCGTTCCCAAACCTTGAGCAGGAGTGTAACGGCTCTCGCCTGAACTTGCATAATCAATGCCGAAAGAGTTTCTCCAGTTCAAATTCTTTGTGATGTTAAAGGCAACGAATGTCTGACCCATCACATTGTGTTTCTTAAGGTTGATTGGAGAATAGTATGCCTCACGAAGTGGGTTCATCTTGATTTCCTGATCCTCCGCACCCAACTCGGTGTAATCACCGTTGAAGTCGCGTGGAGCAGTGGCAGGGCTGGAAATCAAAGACTGTACATAAACAGCCTCCTCGTTCGCACTACCTGAACCGATACTTGACAACTTGTTGTCGTCGGCGAAATCAAAACCGTTTTGCTTGGTCTGGGTCATTTGCGTGTACGCCATGTTAAGACCAATCCTCAACCAAGATCTCACTTGGTTCTCCAAGTTCAAACGAGTGTTGAAACGCTCGAAGTCCGTATTAACGAGGATACCGTCTTGATTCATATAACCCAAAGAAAGAGCGTACTGTGTCTTGTCAGTACCACCCGTCAAAGATACCTGATGGCTGTGGCTGATTGCCGTACGGAACATCTCGTCTTGCCAGTCGGTACCGCTTCCACCATATCTTGCAAGCGCAACCAACTCCTTGTCCACTGTCTGGTTGTAAGCAGCCGCAACATATGGATCAGTGTAGTAAGAAGCGAACTCCTGCAAATCCATCAGATCCAACTTGTCTGTAACTGAAGCGACAGAGAATTGACCTGCATAAGAAATTGTGGAACTCTCTTGGTTCTCCTCCTTAGTGTTCTTTCCTCTCTTGGTAGTGATCATCACGACACCATTCGCAGCACGCGCACCATAGATGGCTGTTGCGGAAGCATCCTTCAACACCTCTACCGAGAGGATATCGTTTTGGTTGATTGAAGCCAATGGGTTATCGTTAGAAGCCGTTCTACCACCACCATTGATAGGCATACCATCAACTACGTACAAAGGCTCGTTACTTCCCGTCAAAGAACCCACACCACGAATTTGCACAGATGCAGCCTGACCTGGCTGACCAGAACTTGCGGACACACGCAATCCGGAAACCTTACCCGTCAAAGCGCTCTCAACAGAAGGTGTTGGCGCAGTGGTCAACTTTGAACCATCGACTTGAGCGGTAGAACCCGTCAAATCCTCCTTCTTTTGCTTTCCATAGTCTCCCGTCACCGTAACCTCATCAAGCTGCTTGGATTCAGTAACCAGCTTAACCGAATACTTGTTCTTGGAGTCAATTTTCACTTTCTGGGTCTGATATCCCTCAAAAGAGATTTCCAAAACGTCACCAGTCTCTACGGAAATAGTAAATTCTCCGTTCTCATCAGTGATCTCATAATTAGTAGTAGATCCCTGAACTACGACGTCGGCTCCAGGCACAGGCCCGTCTGAGTCCATGACAACACCAGTGATGTCACGTCCCATAAGTCCCCCTGCCGCACAGAGCAACGTCAAAGACAATAAAACCTTTCTCATCTTTTTTAAATAACTATAATTAATACAAATTGAAATATTCTTAGAATCATTCACATTAAACAAAAGCAACGCAAATATAAGTTAAATATCGTTATTTTCCACTTTTTTTTGTAAAAAACTCTAAAAAGATTTTTTCATCGAACCCCTTGATTCTTTCAACAAAAGAAAAGGACCCGCAATGCCTATCGCGAGTCCTTCCCTTTTCTGTCTCAATTTATTATCTTACAATTACTTTTGTTTTCATGGAATTGTTCACCAACAGATAGACGCCAGGACTGGAAACCTCAATAACCGAGGACTTTCCTTGGGACACTAGCTTGCCTTGCATATCGTAGAGAGAGACCTCTTCTCCTTCGGCATGATTCAACAAACGAATCGCACCTTCCTCCACAATGTAGGATATTTTTCCCTCAGAGAACATCGCGATTCCTGTCGGATTTTCGAGCTCATCCACCAAGGCGATCAGAGCGAAATTCTTGGCTGGCATGGTCTCCGGACACTCGTTGTTCCACTTGACGAATCTGTATGTATCTTGTTCTATATCATCGAAAACAAGGGGCGCCCCATAATCGAACATCACCTTCCTAGGCAACTCCAACATCTTCAGGGTCGAGGCGGATACAATCATCAGGGTGACGCAATAACGATTCGTCTTCCACAGCGCATTGATTTCCACATCCCGAGAAGGCATCACCTCCAAGGAATCGTCCCATCCCATAAACGTGTAACCTTCCTTGACAAGCTCAGGAAGCTGTGGCAATCTGCCGGCAAAGGCAATGGACGTGTCAAGCACCACCGAATCCTTGTCCATCAATTGCAATTGGTACCGATTCACCTCCCATACAGCCTCCAGACGCAACGGTTGCGCCGGCATATACATTGGCACACTATCGTTCCATCCCACGAACGAATATCCTTCCTTCTGTGGCGATGCCGGAACTTCAACCGATTCACCGAAAAGATAGTCCTTCGACACCAGCGTGTCTCCATCCACCACCACGACGAACGGATAACTCAGTGGAGAATAGTGTCCACGGACCATAACATCCTTCGCCGGCATACGGGTCGGGAAGGAATCCAACCAATCGAAACGATAGCCCGTCTTCTCCTGCACATCCAATGTGATGACCGCATCGTCATAGGCATACGGAACCTCCGTAGTGTCCCCATCCACCAGCATAAACAACTTGTAATGGTTTATGTTCCACATCGCAACGGAAACTATGTCCGAGTCTGGCATGGCCGCAGGCAGTTCGGGTTGCCACCCGGCGAAGGTGTACCCCGTGCGGGAAAGCGTACTGTCTGGCAACTGGTCTCCATAACCGTACAACAAATCGAGCAGCACCTCTTCACCATCCTTCAACACCAAACGATGGTGGTTCACGCTCCAAGCATAACTAAGTTCCACCGGATGCGCCGGCATACGGGCCGGACAGATGTCTTGAACCAACGTGTACCCTACTCTGTCAGGGATATGTGGGGCCACAATCGTATCCTCGTAATAATAAACCGTATCGATTATTGTCTCCTCGTCCAAGTAGACGCGGAACGGATAGGTGTTCTTCTCCCATTGGGCCACCGCACTGAAGTCCGAGTCTGGCATCAACACAGGGATCTCCGGCAACCATCCACCGAAGGTATACCCTTCCCTAACGGGTTCCACCACGCCTGTAATCGTATCCCCCGGACGATAATAGCCCGAAAGCAATACGGTATCACGGTCCACCAAGCGACACAACCATTTGTACTCGTCCCAGTATCCATGGACCACCACGTCTGAATCGGGCATCACAACCGGCAACTCAGCCGCCCAATACAAACGATAGCCTATGCTGTCAGGGAATATTGGATAAACGATGGTATCGGCAAAAGCCACCGAATCCGACCATAGGGTGCCACCGTCCACCTCCAAGGCGATTTCATACATGTTCTTCTCCCACACCAGGCGCACCTCCACCGGACTGGCCGGCATGATGGAAGGCACATCTTCCCAGTTGGTCAAATGATAGCCTCGCTTCACGGGTTCACGAAGAGCCAAAGAATCATCGTACGGACAGAGCGTATCCACCCAAACGAACTCGTCGTCATAGATTCTCAACGGATATTTCTGGTTGACATACTTGCCTAACAAAACGACATCGCTATCCGGCATCGAAACGATTGGCTCCGAAATCCACTCGAAGGCCACCCCGGCGGAATCCGCAGGCACCAAGAGACTCATCTCTATCGGAGCACCAAAATCAACCTGCTCGGAGTAGGTCACCACAGAATCCACACGGACCATAAGCCAATGGCTATTGGCCTTCAGGACAGCAGTGACCGACCAATCGGAGTCTGGCATGACCGCCGGCAGGGAAGGCTCCCATCCAATGATGGAATATCCGTAGACACTAAACGTATCGGAGAGTTGGAGGGTATCACCCATGTGATAACTTGCAGTAAAGAGCGTATCGCCTGCCACAAGGGCGGAAAAGAGGTATTCGTTCTGAATCCATTGCGCCCACACCTCCACTTCATGGTCTGGCATGACCGCAGGCAACTCTCCCCACCCATCGAACGTGTAGCCACGACGGGAAGGAATAGGCAGAACGAGCGCAGCCCCATAGTCCACCGAATCCGTCAACACGCTATCCTCCATCAAATGCATAGTTAGCAAATGCTTGTTTAAGCTCCATGTCGCAGAGACGGTCACGTCATGGGAAGGCATCCTCTCCGGCACGGCAGGGATCCACTGAGTGAAGGTATAACCCTCCTTCGTCGGCACCGCCATCTCAGGCACTACCCCATCGTATGCGACACTCACAACCGTCGTGTCCGTTCCGTCCACATAGTTCAGTGCATAAAGATTCCGTGACCAAAGCGCGGAATAGGTCTTTCCATCCATCTCCTCGGAAACGACAGCCGGGAGTTCAGGAGACCAACCTCCGAAGGTAAATCCTTCCGCTGTCGGAGCAGCACAAGAGAATGTGGAGCCACACGTCAAAGAGAGCACGGTATCTGGGAGGGGAACCTCGTATGAATCGCCCGCCAAACGCAGGGTCGCATTGTATGTTTTCCGTTCGAACTGTGCGTTCAAAACAATATCCGCGCCGCCCATCTCCGTAGGCAATGCCTTATCCCAGCCCACAAAATCATGGCAATCCATCGTTGGGGTCGGCACCTGCATCGTGGAGAGGGACTCTCCCGAGCGGAATGGTCCTTGGACGGAAATCACCTCCCCTTGGGAACGGAACCTCACATAATGGCAAGCCGTGATGGCGAAATCCTTCACATAACCCGAATAGTTAAATCCGTAATGTACCCTAACGTACTTCGTGTTCTTACTCAATTCCTTTGAGACCTGATTCTTCTGGCTCGAACTTTTCCATAACACATTCCACGAGGAACCATTCGAGCTTTCCTCCAGCACCCAATCCGTGCCACCCAAAGCAGTGGCCGCGAATGATGTCGAGGTGGAGAAACTGACGACATCCGGCACGCCCTCGATCTCGACGGTGAAGTAACGGTCATCCCAACAGAAGCCGCACCCCTCGTTCAACAATCCGTCCGAAGACATCCTGATTTGATTATCCTCCCAGGCATAATCATACTTACCATACGTGTTCACGTACGCGCCATAAAAGATGTCCGAGTCCATCGTAAAGGGGACCCGCACCTGCGCAGGCAAATACGCATGCACGAAAAGGGAGAAAAAAGCGAATAGAAAAAATAATTTCCTCATGTATTTCAATCTTATCAAGTAATACGTTATAAAAAACAAAAGAGACGCCATGTCACCATAGCATCCCTTTCGTTTGTGCTTCGAGACACTACGATGTCGCGAAGTTACAAAAATATTTCAACAAAAAAGACAACAACTATCAATCCCACTTGGTATTACGCATATCACCCGTCTCCTCGAAGGCGATATGCATCCTCAACGCCTTGGAAAGCGTCATTGGCGTGTGGCACTTGCCGGCTGCCAATTTGAGGTAATCCCACAACAACTCTTTATAGTCTGGGTGAACACAATTCTCGATGATCGTCTCAGCCTTCTGCAACGGAGACTTCGCGCGCAAGTCAGCGACACCCTGCTCAGTGACGATCACCTTCACGGAGTGCTCGGAGCTATCGATGTGGCTCGCCATCGGCACGATAGCGGAAATCACACCACCCTTAGCGACGGATGGACAAGTGAAGATGGAGAGGAATGCGTTGCGGGCGAAATCCGCCGAACCACCCAAACCGTTCATCATCTTCTGGCCCAACACGTTCGTACTGTTCACGTTTCCGAAGATATCCAACTCAAGCGCCGTGTTGATGGCGATGACACCCATACGGCGAACCAACTCTGGGTTGTTGGTAAGCTCCTGAGGACGGAGCATCAATTTATCCTTGAAGAAATCATAGTCCGCATAGACATCCATCAGCACGTCGTCCGACAAGGTCAGGGAACTACCGCTGGCGAACGTGATACGTCCACGCTTCATCAAATCGATCACGGAGTTTTGGATCACCTCGGTGAACATAGTGAACGAAGGGATATCGTCGCAGTTACCAAGGGAGCTCAACACTGCGTTGGCGATGTTTCCGACACCAGACTGCAACGGCAAGAACTCTTTCGGGATGATTCCCTTGCGGAGCTCGCTCAACAAGAAGTTGGCCACGTTCTCACCGATCTTAGCGGTCACCGCATCCACAGGTGTGAACTGAGCGATACCATCCTTCATGTCCGTCTTAACGACACCGATCACCTTGGAAGGATCCACCTTCAACGTAGCGGTACCGATACGGTCTGATGGAGTATAGATAGGGATCTCACGACGGTGAGGCGGATTAACCGGCTCATATAAGTCGTGCATACCATTAATCTTCGCAGGATGATGCGCATTCAACTCAATGATGACCTTCTTAGCCTTCTCCACCAACGTAGGGGTGATACCTACGGAAGTCGTCAAGACGATTTCGCCCTTGTCCGTGATGTCAGCCGCCTCAATCAACGCATAATCAACTGGACCGAGGAATCCATAACGGAGATCCTGTGCCACGTGGGACAAGTGCATATCGAAATACTGCACCTCGCACTTATTGATCGCATCACGCATATACTTGCTTGACTGGAAAGGAGTACGGAACTTCACTGCCTTCGCGCGGGAGAGGGCTCCATCAATCTGATCACCCGTAGAACCACCAGTGATCATACCAACCTTGAACTCATTTCCCTTCGCATGCTCCGCCTCCGCCTTCTCCGCGAGAGCGGTAGTCACAGCCTTGACCGTACCCACCGATGAGAAACCACCGATGCCAATCACATCATTGTTCTTAATGTAAGACGCTGCCTCCTCGGCAGTGATAAAGTTAAATGCCATTATACCTTACTATTTGTTATTCGGTTATTAACTCTTGTTTCTGAAAAACAGCGCGAAAGTACAACAAATAATCCAAACCTCTATGCTTTTCTACTAAAAAATTGCATAAATATCAAACTAAAGAATACAGATAGAATAATTATGCAATATATATGCAAATAAGAAAGGGAACCCACAAGGATCCCCTTTCCATAACGTAAGAGATTTTTATGTCTCGATTAAATATCCCAAGCCAAAGCGGAAGCGCCCAACACAGCGGCGTCAGCATCCTTCATTTGGGAGAACAAAACCTTCACCTTGCCCTTGAAGACAGGCATCAAGTTATCGTCCATTGCTTTCTTCACTGGGTTGAACAGCAAGTCACCAGCCTTTGCCAGACCACCGAAAAGAACGAACGCCTCAGGGCTGCTGAACTTAACGAAGTCGGCCAACGCCTCGCCCAAGATCTGTCCCGTGAAAGCGAAGATATCCTTCGCGATCTGGTCGCCCGCCATAGCGGCGTCGAAAACATCTTTGGAAGTGATCTTATCCAAATCGATCTTGCGGAGGAGGGAATCCTCCTTACGGTTGAGCAAGAACTCCTTAGCGGTACGGGCCACACCCGTAGCGGAAGTGTAAGTCTCCAAGCAACCCTTGTTGCCGCATCCGCAAGGACGTCCGTCACGGCGCACGATCACGTGGCCCAACTCGCCCGCATTGCCATCATGTCCATAAATCAACTGTCCGTTGGCAACCACACCGCTACCAACACCCGTACCCAACGTGATCATGATGAAATCACGCATACCACGAGCGGCTCCGTACTTCATCTCACCGATGGCGGCCGCATTGGCGTCGTTGGTCAAGGAAACAGGAAGGCCCACCTTGTCGGAAAGCATCTTTGCAAAAGGAACAATGCCCTTCCAAGGCAAGTTAGCGGCATGCTCGATGTTGCCGGTGTAATAGTTCGCATTAGGCGCACCCACTCCGATACCATTGATCTTCTCCGCACCACCATTCTTAGAAATCAGTTCCAGCAAACCATTTCCCAAAGCTTCGATGTAATCCTCCAACTCAGGATACGCCTGCGTCTTAATCGAATTAGATGCCAAGACATTACCATTCGCGTCAACGATTCCGAACACTGTGTTGGTACCGCCAATGTCGATTCCAACCACATTAGGTTTCAATTCAGACTTCATATCTTTTTGTTTATTAGTTAATATATTAAATTTCAAAACAATAGAGAATTACTCTTTCTCATTGCGCTTCTTACAACCGACATAGCCATACCACACCAGATAAGCGTAGCACAACAACGGAAGAGCGAAAGCCGCATGAGCGTCGATGCAATCGGAGAGCAAGCCCTGCAACGGTGGCACTACCGCACCACCCAAAATCATCATCACCAACAACGAAGAGCCTTGTGAGGTATACTTCCCTAAACCGTCGATCGCCAACGTGATCAGGTTCGGGAACATAATGGAGTTGAACAAACCAACCGCCAGAATCGCCCAGAGGGAGAGTTCGTTGTCCATCGCCAGCATCAATGCTATCAAAGCCATGTTCATGACGGCGAAGAGACCCAACGTGCGGGAAGGTATCGACTTAGCCCATATGAAGACAAAGAAGTTCAGCACTAAGAATATCAAGAAGTAATATACCTTCATCTCGAAGAAGAATTCGACAAACTGCTTAAACGACATCTCCGCAGACAACCCGATCACCCAGAAGATAAGGGCTAAAGAGGCTACCGCCGACAAAATCATCAAAACGCATTTCGTCTGGAAACGCAACTTACTCATGGAAATGGATCCCATGAATCTGCCGATCATCGCACCACCCCAATAGAACGTGAGCAACTTACTCGCGTTCAGTTCGTTCATAGCGTGGAAGTTCTTCATATACTCGACCAAGTTACTGCCTATCGCCACCTCGGCACCCACATAGCAGAAAATACCGATCATACCATAGCGCAGATGAGGGTGACGCAAAGCGCCCAACCGGTCCAAGCCCTTCTTGTCATCATTCAACTCAACGGTCGGAATCTCCGAAAAGAAGATGAAACCGCACAATATCAACAACAGACTGGCCAACACCAGATAGGGAATACGAACGGAAGAGGCTCCCTGTCCGTCTACCAGGAAATAGTCGAAGATAAGCACACCTCCGATGATTGGAGCCAACGTGGTACCCAATGAATTGAAGGCCTGGGAGAGGTTCAACCTACTGGAAGAGGTCTCCGGCGACCCCAAAATAGCCACCAACGGATTGGCCGCGATCTGCAGGAACGTGAATCCGGCACCTAATAGGAAGAGCGCCAGCAGGAAGACCACAAAGACTGGCGTCTCGGAATTCGCCTCACAATAAAACAGGAAGCAGGCCACCGCCGAGATGAAGAGACCTAGCACAATCGTATTCTTATACCCTATCTTCAGGATGGGGTCCCCGAATGTGGCGGAGACTATGAAATAGATCAGCGAGACCACAAAGTAGGCAAAGAAAAAAGCCAACTGCACCAACGTGGCCTCAAACTGCGACAAATCAAACACACCTTTCAAGTAAGGAATGAGGATATCATTCAAGCAAGTGATGAAACCCCACATGAAAAACAACGTGGTCAACGCGACCAATGAAAACGAATACTTCTTTAAACTTGTCTCTTCCATCATAAACTATTTTATGGAGCAAATGCCCCCAAACATTAACACATTAAAAATATACAGCCAACTTAAAATTAAAAAGTCTACCCGTCAAATAATTAGGAACAGGTTTTTGATCGCCATTCGCCATAGGTATCCAATAATACGAATTGACGTTACTGTTTCCTAAAAGATTGAACACATCCAAGTTGAGGGAAAGCGTCTTCATCCATGAGAAGGCCTTCTTCGACATGATAGCGTCCACCCCTCTTTCGAATTGATAGGCCACTCCAATATCCACTCGTTTGTAGCTGGTCATCCTAAACACATGATTGCTCCCCGGATAAGGGGAACGGAACGGGTAACCTCCCGCCCAAACGAACTTTATGTTGAACTTCAACTTCTCGAAATCAGGAACATAGTCCTGGAAGAACATGGAGAAATTGTACCGCTGGTCCGTCGGACGAGGGAAATAGCCACAGCCATCGCCATAGACATTCTCCTTCGTGTTCATCAAAGATACGGAAATCCACGAATCCGTACCTGGCACGAATTCGCCAAACAACTTCACATCTCCTCCGAAGGCATAACCATCCGCACAATTCTCCCCCATATAGGTGAGTTTCATATTATCCACCCGATAAGGAATAATACGATCGATGTATTTATAATAGAGCTCGCCTGTCAGTTTGAAAGGGCGATTCCACTTCCTGAAATAGTAATCAGACGCCAAGATAATCTGCGACGAGCGCGGTGTCTGGACATCCCTATTCAGAATCACCACATGGTTGCCATTCTCTTCCACCACCTCCTTCTTCACCTCCTTGAACATCAAAGCTTGGTGGTATATGCCGGTAGCCACACGGAAGACCCATGGACTCTTGGCGGGGAAGAACGCGAAAGAGAGCCTCGGACTAACATCCAATTGCTCGTCAAAGTCCCAGTACGAAAAGCGCAGACCTCCCAAGATGACAAAGCGTCTCGAACCAGATCGGATTGTATAGGCGTCTTGTACAAAACCGGACACGCGATGAGAAAGCATATGCAAATCTCCGCTCAGATTACTGTAAAGAGTCATGCGCTCAGGATTCAATGGAATTGAATAACCTGCCGAGTCTCGTTTTTCCCACTCGTCCACAACCTCTCCCAAGCTCTCCAACTGGAAGGCCAATCCCCACTTGACCGTATTACGTTTCAATTTCAGCATACCCTTATGCGAAATATTCGAAACCGTTCCATCAAATGCATTTCTCGAATGTTCATGGAAATCACCCGACCCTAACTTGGCGCCCAACGTCCCATCCTGAAAGAGCTCATGGAAATCATACGTGCTCGCGATGTCGTACGTCACGTGCTCTATGGAGCGGAACGAGGAGGCGATAAAATCCAACGTCAAGGAGGAGGTAGGCTGGTACGACAATGTAAAGGCGCCGAAGCATGTGGAGAACAAATCCTTCTCCTGCCCGTCAAAATAAAACTTGACGTTGTACGATTCGGTCATCGTTCCCAAATTAGTGCTTCGTGACCTAGGGATGAAATTATAGATGTTTCTGGACAAGTTGCCCAAGAACGACAGTTTCCACTTCGATGAAAAGGAGTACGTCAGGTAAGTCTGGTAATCCAGGAACTTCGGATCATACTCTCCCCTCGTTTCCAATGAATTCAACAGATAGGAAGAGGTCTTATAGCGGAAGCCATGCACCTGGGAGAAACGGGAGGTCGAAGACCCCACATACGCCGAGGCCCCTAAGAAGCTCACGGATGCGGAACCTTCAAAGGAAGAAGGGGTCTTGTATTTTATATCCAACACAGAAGACATCCTATCCCCGTACTCAGGAGAGAAACCGCCTGAGGAGAAGGAGACGGACTGCACAAGGTCCGGATTCATAAAGCTGAGGCCCTCCTGCTCTCCGCTGCGTATCAGCTGGGGACGATAGACCTCGATGGAGTTCACATAGACGCAGTTCTCATCGTAATTGCCGCCACGCACCGAATATTGCGAACTCAACTCATTGGTGGACGAAACACCCGGTTGGGTGGTAACCACCCCAATGATGCCATCCCCACTCACATGGGGGATCGTCTTGGTGACCTTTACGCTTAGATTTTCAGTGGTAGTCTCCTGTTTCGCCTGCGCCACAACATCAAATTGTCTGATTTCGGTGAGTTGCTCCTTCATGACCACACGCACCGACGTGGTATCGCCCTGCAAGCGGACATGCATAGTATCGGTTTGGTAGCCAATAAGAGAGAAAACCAGCTTGATGGTATGGATCGTGTCGGAAGGGAAATCCATAGAAAAACGGCCCGCCTCATCACAAAACATACTATAGCCCGTCCGTTTCTCCTCCACATCGACGAATCCCAACGCCTCGCCATTCTCACTTCGCACAACGCCAACCACCACACGCCCCTCGGAGAAACACACCAACGGGAGACATGACCAAAGCATTATTATAGAAAGGAAACGCCACATACGTACAATCGCCTACTTGACAAAAATATCATTCTTATTCTTCGGGCGTTGATCTTCAAGCCATTTGAACTTGCTCAGGCGTTTCTCCTCTTCCGGTATCCGCAGAGGAGGATACAAGACACCCTCGGAATCAGGGGTCATCAGAATCTTATCCACTTTCTTATTGCTCTTCATGAAAATGGACATCGCATTGCCTTTCGCCTTGTTCACACCGACAAGTCCATCATGATCGTCCTTGGAGTAGTAGATGGAGATCGCATCCCCCAACATGTCGACACGTTTCAACTTGTTGTTCTTGAGATAGGCCTTAGACTCTTTCCCGGACAACTGATTGTACATATCCTCATCCTCATATTGGACAATCATCGCATTTTTTGTGATGTGAATGTAATCCGCCTTCTGATCCTTCATGTGGATGTTAATCTGGTCACCCGTCAACTGACTCTCCTCGCTCCATAGGATCGGCGACCCATACATGCTCAGGATTGAATCGTCCGACGCATAAACCATGGAATCACACTTTCCCTGCATATCATTCCGATAAAACTTCACGTGGTGATATGCGCGGACCTCATTCTTGGAGGAATCCACCTCCACGCCATAGATTGTGTCTCCAGCCAAAAAGAGCGAATCCTTCTCGGAATAGTCTATCACATACGAATGGTCCGTAATAAAGCCCCTAGACGGCGACTTCTTCCAGAACTCCGCATAGTTTCCTCTACCTATCACTTTTTGCGAAGAGTCTTGCGCGTCAATATTGTGATATGCCTTCGCAAGCTCTAGGTTCATGTCATAGAAGATAGAGTCCGCCGTCAAACGCTGGCCATCCTTGGAGACGATGACGGAATAGTCATACAGCCTGCTTATCTTCGTCTGCTTGTTCATCCGCGCATTCGTCGTGTATATCGTGTAATCCTTCTCACGCACACAAGAGGGTCCGATCAAAACCATCTGCCCCGTCTCGTTATTGAATTGCATGGAATCGGTCGTGACCACATAGTCGGGATTCGTAAGCACCACATTGGTCTTGAAGAAATAGGTCTTAGTGTCAGGATAATAATACCCTTTTTGGGACACGAGTTCATATTCGGGATCCACAATCTTTCCGCCACCCACATAATAGCCATAGTTTTTATTGCGGAAAAAGTCCAACGAATTGGTGGTCATCTTGGTCCCCTCATTATTCACGACCACGTTACCACGAACCTTCATCAAGGTTGTGTTGCCATCGTAGAACATCTTATCGGAGGTCATGGTAGAATTCTTATCGATCACCTTCACGTGACCAAACGCATCAAACGAATTGTTCGTGTCATAGAAATAGGCGCTATCGCAAAACATCAAAGCGCTTTCGTGGCGGAAACGCACATTCCCCTTCAACACCTGATACTGGGCTCCTGTGGATTTATCGAACGAAAGCACGTCACATTGCTCCAATACAACGTTTCTCGTTTCCGAAAAAATCGGCAAAGAGGAAAGAATCGCCAACAGGGCTATAAGGGTCCGTTTCATAACCATACGTGCTTACTTGATCCAACCTGGGTATTGGAAATCGCAATTCCTCCACTTCGGATCAATTTTCACATAAATGTTTTTCTGCTTCTCAAGCACCCAAGCTTTCAGCAATTCGCTGTTTTTCTGTTCTTGATATGCCGCTTTGATTTCCATGAAATCATCCTCCACATTGGCCTTATGCGCATTCACCAAGGATTTCACCTTAGCAATGGCGAACACCTCATTCCCCTTGGAGTCTATCATCATGAACGGCTTGGTGACCTCACCCTGTTTCAGACGATAGACCGCCTTGGCGATGTCCTGAGGCAACTCGCTCATCTGGAACTTAGACGAACCGGTCTTAGGGTTGTTCAGCAAACCCAAACTATTCTTGCTTCCCTTGTCCACAGAATAGAGAGCGACAGCCTGCTCGAACGTCATCACGCTACTGTCCAAAACAGCGACGATACTATCAAGACGCGCCATCGCGCTATTCTTCTCCTCCAAAGTAGACTTCGGTTTCATCAGGATATGGCGCACATTCACTTTCTCACCGCTCTTTTCGATCAATTGGATGATATGATACCCGAACTCCGTCTCGACCACCTTCGAAACTCTGGAGGGGTCACGCAACGCGAAAGCCACATCAGCGAACTCCGGAACGAGTTGTCCTCTTCCCATAAAACCTAGTTCACCACCGTGCTTCGCCGACTCCTTATCTTCCGAATAAAGGATCGCCAGCGTGGAGAATTCAGTCTCCTTGGCATCCACACGATCCTTGAAGCCCCTCAGTTTGGCTTTCACCTCCTCAATCGCCTTCGTGCTAACGGAAGGAGCGACGGTCAACAGTTGGATCTCCACCATGGTCGGAATCTCCGGAATGCTATCTTCCGGCAGACTCTTGAAAAATTTCTTCACCTCCGCAGGCGTAACCTTGACGTCGCCCACGATCTTACGTTGCATCTGCTGGATAATCTGTTGGTTGGAGACCATCTCCGTGAGTTCTTCCCGCAAAGAAGCGATGTCCTGATTGAAATACTCCTCCAGTTTCTCACGGGAACCGATTTGCGCAATCAGATAATTAATCCTCATCTCTACCTGATTGGAGACCGTCTTTTCATCTGCGAACACACTATCAATCTTCGCCTGATCCAAATAGAGCTTCTGGAGAGCCAACTGCTCCGGGATAAAACAATAAGGATCTCCCTCTATCGATGAGCCCTCATATCGCATCCTCTGCCTATACTCCTCCACATCAGACAACAGAATTGCCTCGTCACCCACAACCCAAGCAACTTCATCAATAATACTAGCGCCCCTTACAGACGCAAAAGATAAAATAGCGAACAAAAAAACGCCAAATAATCTATTATTCATAACAAGCATTAATATCGTTTCACCGAACCATTCGACACCCCTCGCTCATACAACTCGTTCCGATAGGAGCGCAAATAACCGGTCTTTCTCTGTTCCGTCAATATAGAGCGGATTCTACTCTTCGCGAAATCAAAAGGTTGCATATCCCCCGCCGAAACACATTCCGTGACATACAGGAAGACCGTACGAACTGAATCTGTCTCCTTATAGAGGGTTTTATTCTTGAAATCCACCTCATGGAACGGCAACGGGCAACGTTTCTGAACCTCGGAAAATAGCGTCCATGTATTGTTGAAATAATCGAACTTCGCCGCATTCTTTACACTATACGACTCGATCATATCCATATTACCATCACTAGGAGATTCCATCAACAATTTAATCACTTCATAATCAGGCGACTTGTTAAGGACCGTCATGACAACACCCTTCAGCAAAGGCTCTTGCAAATAAAACAATGACGTGTTCTCCTTATAGTACGAGAAAACCTGATCGTCCGTTATCTGAGTCGACAAATGCTCCTTGATCAGACGAAGCTCATATTCATAGACGTACAACGATTGCCTATAGCTCTCCACCAAAGAATCAATCTCCTTGTTCCCGGAGAACTCGTCACGCGCCAACTCATACATCAGATTGCTCGACGCCCAATCCTTCACATACAAATCAATGGCATCCGCGCTGTCGGACGGGCTCAAACCCGTCAAATCCAAATTCCTGTAAAGATCCGCCTCCGTCAGACGTTTCCCCAAGACCTCAGCGACCACCTTGTCCCGATTCACCAAGGAAGAGACAAAATCACAGGAAGGGAACACAAACACAAGCACAAGAGCCCACACCCTGACATTACCCAAGATGCCGAGTCGCCCTGTTCGCACCCGATATGGAACATTCGATTTACTCATGAATCATCTTTAGGACATTGTTAAATATCTTGACCTCATGACGGGTTCTCAAGTCATCCACCCACTTCGACTCCAAATAATTCTGGTAATCAGCAGTAAGCGGACCCTTCACATCCAAATACGACTCCGGTTCAGAAAGCGTCTTTCCTTTGACTGTGACGAACGGGAATCCCTCTCCCTTCAACTCAACTTGCTTCTTGAAGACATCACGGTCAACCACGTCATTCGCGCCCTCCGAGAAAAGTCCCTTCTCCACCTTAACGAGTGTTTTACCATCCTTATTGAATTCACGATACAACACTCTTGAAACAGAATCCGTCGCCAACTCAGGCAACATTTTCTTTACCTTGTTCAACGTCTGCTTATCCGCACAGCGGATCACACACCCCTTGTACTTTGGAGCGGACCATTTATATTTGGACTTATTCTCCTTGAAGTATGTCTCAAGACCTTCCTTGTCCTTCGCAGCCTTATTCCATACCTTTCGGGAACTAGCCTCGAAAAGCAACAGACCATCACTATACTCCTTCAACAGATTCCGATAGTCTGAATTACGCTGCTTCAACTCATTCTTCTGCGTTTCCCAACACAGATCCCTAAAATACTTATCCAACTGTTGGTCTACGAATTGCTTTGGAGTCAACGAGTCACCCGCATGATAATAATAGCGGGTTTCCCTAAACGAAGGCAGGTATGCCTCCTGAGAGTAAACATTGCCATTGAACTCGTACAATGGTTCCGTCAATTTCCAGTACTCCGCATGAGACTCGTCACTGCCTGACACAACAAGCAGCTTATAGAATGGTTCAACACCCGACTCATATACCCGCAGGCCATACTTCTGCTTCATTCGTTCCACCACATCACCCATCATTAGGTCTCCGCGGTCGTTTTTCGCAACCTTAGCGACATACTCGCTTCGCACTTCGTCATATGGCTTATTTCCAACCACTTCCGTCAGAACAACAATATGAGTGGTGACGAATGACTTCAAGACAACATACTTGCCGGTCGTACCTATTTGTCTCAAATGATCAGCGAAGAAAGGAGGAATATAGGGAAGAGAAGATAAATACCCCACATCTCCATTGTTTTTTGCGGAAGCTGTGTCAACCGAATATTTCTTCACCATATCGACAAATTTCACCTTGCCCGAATTCAACTGCTCGCACAATTTATCGGCGAAACCATCCTTCTGCGCAATGGAATCATCCAACATGATTTGAGAGAAACGCACATCACGCAAGTGAGGCTTCTTATCCGTCACCATCACGACATGATACCCGAACTTAGTCCTGAACGGCTTGCTGAACGCACCCACCTTCGTGGCATAAACGGCAGACTCAAAAGGGTACACCGTGCTAAACGGACGTATTATGCCCAGACTGCCACCATCTCTCCGGGACGGGCAATCCGAATATTTCTTAGCCAAATCCGAGAAAGGGACGCCCTTCTGCAACTCTCCGTAAATCGTATTGATTTTCGCATATGCCTCTGCGGTGTCATTCTCGTTTTTACCCTCTAAAGAGACCAATATGTGGGAGGCATAAACATCATACGCATCTCGGTCATACGCTTCTCGGGCCAACTCTTCCTCCTTCAGCGTATCACGCAAGAACGGCAACGTCAACTGAGCTTCGTATGTCAGCAATTCCTTCTTATACGACTCCGCACGGTCTATCCACATCAATTTGGCGTCCATCACCTTCAACTTGAAATCGATGAACAACTGCAGATATTCGTCCAGCGACTTCTTCTCCACAGCAACGTTGGAATTATTCTTGTGATAAATGTACTCGAATTCAGACTTCCTCACCTCCTCAAAACACTCATCACCAAGACTCTTTATGGTAAAAAGCACAGGATCACTGCTCTGCGCAATCGAAAACTGCGACATCGCGATCCACATAAAAACCACACTTAAGCAACGTTTCATGTCTCTCATTTTAATTCAACATTATATACGACGGGCAAATTTACATAAAATATCCATTAAAAAACAAAAAAGAGAGACCCCAAAAGGCCTCTCCTTCCCTATAATCAAGATAAATTTAACTTTCTTTTTCTTTTATCATCTTTCTCTCCTTGATTCTTGCCTTCTTACCAGTGAGATCACGCAAGTAATACAACTTAGCTCTACGAACCTTACCTACCTTGTTCACAACGATGCTCTCGATGAATGGTGAATCCATAGGGAAAATTCTCTCCACACCTACACCACCGGAAATCTTGCGTACAGTGAAACGCTTCTTGTCTTGATGTCCGCAGATGCGGATAACATCACCACGGAATTGCTGGATACGCTCCTTGTTTCCTTCCACGATCTTGTAAGCGACAGTGATCGTATCACCGCTCTTGAACTGAGGGAACTCCTTCGCCGTTGCGAATGCCCCTTCTGCAACTTTAATTAAATCCATTTTAGTTTTTAATTATTACTTTAAACATAACGCAATGTAACGGATACCTTCGCCCCGACAGAGATTGCGCAAAAACTTCGCAAAATTAATCAAACATTTTTAACTGACCAAAAGTTTGGACGTTAAAAGACGATATTGACGATCTTACCAGGCACCACAATCACTTTCTTGATCGGTTTCCCCGCCAAAATCTTGGTCACCGTCTCCGAAGAGACAACCGTCTTCTCGACATCTTCCTTGCTCATGTCTATCGGCAATTCCATGGTGTTCTTCACCTTGCCGTTGAACGAGATGGCATACTTGCAATTCGACTCCTTGAGGTATTGCTCGTCATACTTCGGCCATTGCGCGTCACAAATCGTCGTGTTGTGGCCAAGCTCGTGGTACAACTCTTCGGAAATATGCGGAGCGAATGGCGCCAACAGGATGCACAAAGTTTCCAACGCAGCCTTTTTGTTGCACTTCAATGCGGACAACTCGTTCAAACAAATCATGAACGCGGCCACAGAGGTGTTGAAGGAGAAGCTCTCCACATCCGCAGTCACCTTCTTGATCAGCTTATGGACAGACTTCAGCTCCTCCGCAGTCAACGGAGCGTCTGACACATTCAACTGGTCCTTGTCATAGAACATGGCCCAGAACTTCTTCAAGAAACGGTGCACACCATCAATGCCATTGGTATCCCATGGCTTCGAAGCCTCCAACGGGCCAAGGAACATCTCATAAAGACGCAGCGTGTCCGCACCATACTTCTCGACAATCACGTCCGGATTCACGACATTGAACATGGACTTGGACATCTTCTCGACTGCCCAGCCGCAAATATATTTACCATCCTCCAAAATGAACTCTGCGTTCTTGAAATCAGGCATCCAATTCTTGAAAGCCTCGATGTCGAGGACATCATTGCTAACAATATTCACGTCTACATGGATAGGAGTCACCTCGTACTGATCCTTCAAATTCAACGACACGAAAGTGTTGGTGTCCTTGATACGATAGACAAAGTTCGAACGGCCCTGAATCATACCCTGATTGATCAGTTTCTTGAACGGTTCATCCTGGCAAATCAGGCCCAAATCATACAAGAACTTATTCCAGAAACGGCTGTAGATCAAGTGACCCGTGGCATGTTCCGTACCACCCAAGTAGAGGTCTACATTCTGCCAGTAATCGTTCGCCTCACGACTAACCAAAGCGTTGTCGTTGTGCGGATCCATATAACGGAGGAAATATGCTGACGAACCTGCGAAACCAGGCATCGTGTTCAATTCAAATGGATAACCCTCCTTGGTGCACCAGTTCTTCGCATGTCCCAACGGAGGCTCTCCCGAAGCAGTCGGAAGGAAGTTCTCGATTTCAGGGAGTTCCAAAGGCAATGACTTCTCATCTAAAACATGAGGGATACCATCCTTGTAGTACACAGGGAACGGTTCGCCCCAATAACGCTGGCGACTGAATATCGCGTCACGCAGACGATAGTTCACCTTCACACGCCCCAAATTGTGTTCTTTCACATATACCTTCGTAGCGGCGATAGCCTCCTTCACCGTCATACCGTTCAAGAAGCCGGAGTTAGTCATGATACCATCCTTCGCGTCAAAGCTCTGCTCGCTCACATCACAGCCCTCTATCACAGGGATAATAGGCAGGTTGAAATGCTTGGCGAAAGCGTAATCGCGCGAATCGTGCGCCGGCACAGCCATAATCGCACCTGTGCCATAGCCAGAAAGAACATAATCGCTGATCCAGACAGGTATCTCCTTACCCGTCAGCGGATTAATCGCATAAGCGCCACTGAATACACCCGTCACACGACGGTCAGCCAGACGCTCACGCTCCGTCCTACGCTTCACAGCAGCGAGATACTCGTCAACAGCCGCGCGTTGCTCCGGAGTAGTCACCATATCCACATAAGCGGACTCCGGCGCCAAGACCATAAAGGTAACTCCGAAGATGGTATCCGCGCGAGTGGTGAATATTTCGAAATCAATATCTTTGTCCTTAATCTTAAAGCGCATCTCCGTACCCTCGCTCCTGCCGATCCAGTTACGTTGCGTCTCCTTCAGGGAGTCCGTCCAATCCAAGCGGTCGAGACCATCCAACAAGCGTTGCGCATAGGCGGATACACGAAGGCTCCACTGACGCATCACACGTTGCTCAACAGGATAACCACCACGGATGGAAAGGCCTTCGCTGATCTCGTCATTCGCCAAGACACAACCCAATTTAGGGCAGAAGTTCACCTTCGTGTCGGCCAGATAAGCGATTCGATAATTCATCAACACAGACTGCTGTTTCTTCTCATCCATGGCAGCCCACTCAGCCGCAGAGAAATTCAGTTCCTCCGAACAAGCGGCATGAACAGACGCACTACCCTCCTTCGCAAACTTCGCGATCAGTTCGGAAATAGGCTTAGCCTTGTCACAATCATTATCGTAATATGAATTGAACATCTGCACGAAAGCCCACTGCGTCCACTTGTAATACGTAGGATCGCAAGTACGGACCTCACGAGACCAGTCGTAACAGAAACCTATCTTATCGAGTTGTTCACGGTAACGGTTGATGTTCTTCGTCGTCGTGACGGCAGGATGTTGTCCTGTCTGAATCGCATACTGTTCAGCCGGCAATCCATAGGAGTCATAACCCATAGGGTGCAACACATTGAAGCCGCAAAGACGTTTGTACCTGCTATATATGTCCGAAGCGATGTAACCGAGGGGATGTCCGACATGAAGGCCGGCGCCAGAAGGATACGGGAACATATCCAACACGTAGCACTTAGGCTTAGACTTATCGATGTCAACCTTATAGGTGGAATTATCCTTCCAATAACTCTGCCATTTCCTTTCTATTTCTCTGAAATTATAATCCATATCGACGAATTTTTCCGCGAAGTTACATAAAATAAAAAAACCACACAAAAGAAAAGAGAAGCACAAAAAAAGGGTGACGAAACCGCCACCCTTTTTTTAGATTAGTTGTAAGATTAATACTCCCACAAATCGTTCTCGAAGTTGAGCAACAAAGTCTTAACCTTCTGCTGTTCCTTTCTAACATCCTCTGAAGAAACGTTGTACTCCAACAAGTTTCTGTTGTAGATGTTAGACTCCTTATAGATATAGCTGGAGAAACGTCTCTTGATAAAGATATCATCGAGAGATGGTCTCGCGCCATTGTTCTTATCAGTAATAAGGATTTCCTGTTGAGCCAAGAATGGACGCAGAGTCTCGAAAGGCACCCAGAAAAGAGGGTACTTTTGAACACCGAGTTCACCATCCCTTACCATGATAGGACAGAACGCGATGATGCGAGCGTTGAACGTGGAAGTGATTTTGTCGAAATACCAAACCTCTTTCACGTAGAACTTAACGACATCACGGTTAGGAACGTCAGACTCCTCAACGACGATGATAGAATCGTTAGTCAAAGAATCAGCCTTCTTAGTTGCGAAGATTTCGAACTTGTTAACGATCTCGCTAAACGGAAGTTCATGCTCCTTTGTGAAGATCTCACGCGTATCAAGATACTCGTAAGCCTTAATCTTATCTTCTTGAATAAGTCTAAACATCAGAGTAAAGAAACTTTGTCTGTTGTCTACAGCCTCTTCAGGATAATACAAAGGATAATTCATCTTCTCACGCAAGTCAATAGTCCTATAAACAACCTTCTGCCAGAAAATATCGTCCGCACGAGGATTGATTAACTCGATTGGTTCAAGATTTTCCTTAGGACCACTTGTTGGCATGTTAGAAGCAACTTCCACAGATACGTCACCCGACTCATCGAAGAAAGAATTCTCCTCGAACTGAGCGAAAACGGCAGAAGTGGAGAATGCCGCAAAACCAACACACAATAATTTAACTAGATTACTCATAACGTTAAACTTTTATACAATCTTATTTAATTTTCACTTCCACAGGAGGCAAAGTACGAGTGAGACCATCCTGACCAAGAGCCTTCGTGTTAGAGATATAAACGGTCTTTCTGTTCGTCATCTCTCTAAAGATCTTCAATTGCTTCTCGTTCAATTGATCTCCTGATGCTTTCTCGATCAAGGTGTTACCCATTGAGTCGAAATAGTTCAAAGAGAACTCCAGCACCTTGTATTTTACATCCAAGTCTGAATCATTCAACTCAGCAACGATACGACGTGCAGTGATCAAGAGAGGCTTAGCGATAGCCTTATCGAAGCTATTACCTCTATATCTGCTCTTGATACCTTGAGCATTCGTGTACTCGATCATTGCCAATGGATCTGGCAACTTCTTTACACGGAATGTCTTCGTAGCGATGTGTTGAGTCTTACCATCAACCTTTGCGCTGACAGAGATGTTACAAGGAGTACCCACCTTAGCAGGAACAACCAACCATCCTGTTGCAGTTCTAGAAGAAGACTTGATGTTAGAAGGACTGATCTCGATACTGTTAGCAGCGACACCTGGAACAGACACACTGATTGGGTTCTTGAAACCGGCATAGAGCACGTTCATCAAGTCTGCAGATACAGTAGCAGTAGGCTCGCCTACAGTATACTCGCTCTCGAAGTTGTAAGTTTGAGTCTCACCGTTCTTCTTAGTAAGAACCATGTTACCTGAATACTTCTTCGTACCAACGGAAGTACAAACGAACTCATAACGATCCTTCTCCAATGGAGTACCATTGATAGTGATAACTGGCTTCTTAGTAGAGTCAGTAGCAGCCAAGATGATTTGAGCTGAATACTTACCACCACGCATGATATAGCTTGAATTAGGAATTGCGAGAGCTTGGATCTTGTTCACACGGAAGTCACCGGCATCCATAGATCCGATCAAGTATGCGAGAGCCTCAGACTCAGTGATCTTCACATCGTTCTTGATCTTGTTAAGCACTGTCAAAGTTGCGATAGCAGGCATGTCCTCGAACACACCAGACTCCCATGCTCTTGGCTTACCACCCTTCTCAGTTGAGCTGAGCGGATCCGTAGAGAAAGTACTACGAATAGACTGAGCCTTAGCAGTATCGATAGTAGCCATAAACTCACGATAAGACTCCATTTTCTCCTTCAAGATCGCAGCGTTAGTCTTACCATCAACTTTATCAACCAAACCGATTTGGCTCGCAACGTTCAAGTCACCATTCATTGACTCGTCCAACTCTGTAGCATTAGGATCACCCATGATAGTCGTGATGATCTTCTTCTCCAACTCTGAGATATATTTACAGAATTCATCAGACTGAGCGATCACGCTATCAACTCTTGGCTTCACCTTATTAGCTTTGATGGAGTCTGAATGCAGCAAACCGTCGAACTCGTTGCTCAAGTTTTCGAGTTTACCATCACTGATAGTGATGTTCTTCTTCATTGAATCGTTCACCAAAGCATATCCATTCAAGATCTGGGCAGACACGTTCAATGCAAGCATTGCGGTCAACACCAAATACATCATGGATATCATCTTCTGTCTCGGGGTTTCCGGACAATTTTTAGCGCCACCCATAATTATACTTCTTTAGTTAATTCAAAAAACCAAAATTATTATTTAATAGTCATAGCGCTAAGCATACCGCCATAGATAGAGTTCAAGCTCTTCATCTGGGAAGCCAACAAAGCAACTTGTTTCTTGTACTCCTCAGCCTCAGCTGCAGAACCGTTCAAAGAAGTTTCGATTGTCTTAACTGCAGAAGCCAAAGTCTTCATAGCCTCGTTCTGCTCGTTTACAGACTTAACTTGAAGCTCGAATACAGAGTTGATAGTCGAAATATTCTTGTTGATGCCATCGATTTGAGCGGCGAAGTTCTGAGAACCTTGAGAAGCAGAGCTGATGCTAGAAGCGATGCTCTTGTAAGAAGAATCCAAAGACTCGGAAGCCTCTTTCAAGCTCTGTTGAGAAGAAGCGAATGCGCTAGCTGCGCTAGTTGCTTGTCTCAAAGTGTTAGTATACTCGCCAGAAACAGCGGCTGCACTTGACAAGTCAGTCAATTGACCTGCAGTTACGTTCAAGCTGTGGATGCCATCCTTCAAGTTTTGCATCTCACCGTCAACCATTTCACGGATCTTCTGAAGCTCAAGTCTCTTCTCCTCAGCAGCATTAGCTGCGTTAGTGTTCATCACACCTGTACCAACAGCACCTTCCTCGTCTTCATGCAATTGAGGATATACTCTATCCCACTTGTACTCTATGTGAGGTTTATCGAATGCGGACAATGCAAACAAGAAAGCCTCCGTACACATACCGATTGTCAACACGATACCTGCACCTGGCCAGTGCATGATCTTGAACAACGCTCCAATAATAACGACACTCGCACCCAAACCATACGCAAGGGCAGTGAATTTCTGATAACCTGCGGTATCACGCAATTCTGAAAAACTCATTTTAATAAATATTTTAAGGTTAATAATATGTTATCTCATCAAAAAATTACTCGCCGATATAACTACGAACACATCTGAAACCTAAGAAAGAGCGGTTCTCGTTTTGGTACTCGTACGTGCGGACACCACACTGCAAGAAGATACCAACATCCTTCCATGAACCACCACGGATTACCTTACGTCTCATCACATCCGGGTCAGAGCTCTTCGCGTTGTAATCATAACTTGGGTTCAAGTCATGTACGAAAGAGTAGTTAGACTCATGATAAGCGGAAGAAGTCCACTCCGCGACGTTACCGGCCATGTCGTACAAACCGTACTCATTCGGTGGGTAAGAAGCTACCTTAGAAGCGATCAAATATCCATCGTCCGTATAGTTACCTCTCTGTGGCTTGAAGTTAGCCAAGAAACAACCTTTCGCAGTACGGATATAGTTACCTCCCCAAGGGTACATAGACAAATCCTTGCCACCACGAGCTGCATATTCCCACTCAGCCTCGGTCGGGAGTCGGTAATCCTGAACCCTCACGCCCTTGTTGGCAACTTGATATGAATTGAACAAATAAGTTCTCCAATGGCAGAATGCCTGAGCTTGCTCCCAAGAAACACCCACAACAGGATACTCTCCATAACCTGGGTGAGCGAAATACATCTTCATGTATGGCTCGTTGTATGCATACGTATAGTCACGGATCCAGCACAACGTATCAGGATAGATGTTCACACGCTTCACAGAGATGAAGTCGGAACGGTGCTTCAACTCGCGGTATACCGTGATGTTTTGAATCTCGCCCTTTTCATTGTAAATCGTCGTATCCTTCTTCACCATCACATCAGCACTATCCTTCGTCTTGCCAAGGCCAGCGATGCTACGGTTGTAACGGCCCAACAACGGATCAAACTTGTTCTCCTTCTTGGCTGCCTGGATGTAATCCACCCATGCGTATTTGTACATATAGATAGCCGCATTTACCTCAGGAGCGAAGTCGATCTTGTCCTCTCCTTGATAGTACATACTATCCAAGGTGGCTTTCTGGTCCTCTGTTTGCTTGCTCCAAGGAATTTTCTTCTTGTAATTCAATCTTGGAGTCTCCAATTCATTACCATTCTTGTCTTGGTAAATCTTGTAGGACTCGTCGACATCAGCCAATTTCTCCCTTGCGATTGAGTCACGCACCCAATACACGAACTGACGGTACTCACCGTTCGTGATCTCCGTCTCATCCATCCAGAACGCATCCAGAGAAACCGTACGGGATTGGGACGACATCGCCCAGTTCGCATCCTGGTCGTTCTGACCCATCGTGAAAGAACCACGTCTGATGTACAGCATACCGTAAGGCACCGGCTCCTTCCAAGATTTGTTGTAAACTCCCACCAATTCTCCATTTTCTCCACTGCAAGCAGCGAGAAGGACGGCGACTAATGAAATAATAAACAGCTTTTTCATGATATAAACTACTTTATTGTCTTTGTCATTTGTTATTATTTACTACTTTACTACAATATTCGATCACTCTTATATTTGTTCTTTTTAGTGAACTGAGGCTTGAAACTATAACGCAAATAGACTTCATGACTTCCCCCCGACCTAATCAATTTCGATGTGGGCAAATCATAAGAATAACCTACTTGGAGTCCACTTATCACATCCATTCCAAAAATGAATACGAAAGCATCCCCAAAACGATATGAAATTCCTCCTCTCACTCTTTTAGAATATTCTAATATTCCCGAAACCTCCGCTTGCCAAGAACAGAAATCTGTTTTTATCAGCGAAGACGGCGTCAAAGTAATCAACGGATTAGAGGTCGAAAAATTGTATCCCCCCGTCAAATAAATTGTCCGGGGAACATACATTCCGTACAACTCGTTTCCTAAATCAATGGTTCCTGAGTTCAAATGCAAGGCGGATAGCCCAATGTAATACTGATCCTGCGCATATAAAACACCAAACGAGGCATCAAATAGCACATCGCTACTCCCTTCTGCCGTGAAACTCGAAACAAATGGATCACTCTCCTTGTGGAAATCATCACCGCTCAACACTTTCTCACCACCGCCTGTCATATCAACACTCTCCTTGTCAAAAGTATGGTTCAAAAAACCTACTCCTAATCCAAGACTCAACCTTCCACCCCAAAGTTTCGTTTTATACGAATATTGTAAAAGAACGCTCTGGTTTTTAAATAAACCTATCTCATCACTTGAAAAGACTAATCCAGCACCATGTTTAGTTTCCCCGACCTTAAATGGTGCGGTCAACGAGAAATAAACATCCTGCGGTCCACCACTAAACCCTGCCCACTGTCTCCTATAGACGCCAAACACACTTATCATCTCCTCCTCCGCTACTGCGGCCGGGTTCGTGGTCGTTGGGACTTCCATATACTGACTGAATTGTGGACTCATCTGAGCCTTCGAACTCAAAATTGAAATACACAGAAAAAAAACGACTAATATGTACTGCCTTTCCCTCATATTTCAACTGCCAGTCTCAAGAAAATCGACAACAATATTACTAGTTTTTACATTAATTCACAAATTATCGACCTCATTTTTTTCGGCTTTTCCCGATATTTAAAACTCATGTCGTTTAATTTCAATGAATTAGTATAATATTTTTTTTAATAATTTTTAATACTCTTCCTCGTTGAAGAGGAAATCTTCCTTGCTGGGATAATCGGGCCATATGTCCTCGATGCTCTCATATATCTCCCCCTCGTCCTCCATTTCCTGCAAGTTCTCCAAAACCTCAAGAGGGGCTCCCGAACGCACCGCATAGTCCACAAGCTCATCCTTCGTGGCTGGCCACGGCGCATCTTCCAATTTTGAAGCTAACTCTAATGTCCAATACATAACGAAAAAGAATTAAAACTTATCCTCATATTGAGGTCTGCAAAAATATACCTTTTTTCAGTACTAACAACAAATTGAGCGAAAAATTATGTGGAAAATTGAATTTATTTTTTCCGTCCGCCCCGTTAGATATGGAAATCAGGGAAATAGCGAAGGTAATAATCTTCCTTCTGCAGCTTGCCGTCGAAGATGACGATGCCGTATTTGAAGAGGTCCAACGTCACCCGCACCTTCTCCATCGCCTGAATGCGTCTCCAGGCCTCCGTCATCGACTCGTTTTCGTATATCCCGCACACGACGAGCACCGATTGCTCCCCCATCTTCGGCAGGCATAGGTTCAGTCGTTTCTCGACATCCTCCGCATCCTGACAATCTCCCATATAGAGGAAATCCAGACTCTCCATCGCTCCTAATACTTCCGGCAATCGCTCCACCGTATCGCCGACCTCCACCTTCACATTCTGGAACCCGGCCTTCCTTATATAAGAGGTGGCGAATTCCGCCAACGATTGGTCTTGCGCTATCGTGACCATATTAATCCGACTATCGGGCGCGGCCAAATACATCGAGGTGATGCCCATCCCCATCCCTGTCTCCACCACATTCTTCGGCTTGAACTTGTTGACCAGCCGAAACATCACCTGGGCATGGGAGGGATCCATGGAGAGCCGCTTGGCAAGACGGGGAACCTTCACCTCCTCTCCGTCCAAGATTAGGCTCTTGGAGGATGTCTGGTATATCTTCCGCACCTTCTCCACCAACCCATACTTATAATAGGGCAGCTTCTCCTCAATCACCTTGGTGAACAACTCGAAGACAAAGGGCGAATGGATGCCGTATCCCCGCCAATGACGGGAACAGAATAGATACCTTACGTAATTTTTGAGATAATGGATCGTCATGTCAAATAAAAGAGGTGGAGACCCGAGAGTCCCCACCTCATGTATTAAGGTTACTTAGAGACTACGCTTTCACACGCTCGATGTAAGAACCGTCGCGCGTATCCACCAAGATGGTCTCGCCCTCGTTGATGAAAAGAGGCACACGTACCGTGGCACCCGTCTCGACCGTAGCTGGCTTCAAGGTGTTTGTGGCGGTGTCGCCCTTCAAACCTGGCTCCGTGTATGTAATCTTCAACGGAGTCTTCACCGGCATCTCGGCGAAAAGAACGGATTCCGTGGAGGCGTCGAACACTACCTGTACAATATCGCCTTCCTTCATGAACTCAACACCTGTGATCAAGTCATGCGCGATAGGCACCTGCTCGAAAGTCTCCTGGTTCATGAAGATGTAATCCTCACCCTCCTGATACAAATATTGGTGCTCGCGGCGCTCTACACGAACGTCCTCCAATTTCTCACCGATGTTGAAACGTTTCTCCACAACGAGTCCGTTGACAACGTTTTTCAACTTGGTACGCATAAAGGTGTTTCCCTTACCTGGCTTTACATGCAGGAACTCGATACAGAAATAGAGTTTTCCATCCATGCGGATGCAAGTTCCGTTCTTGATGTCTTGTGCATTTATCATACTGATACAAAATTTTGATTACGACTTATAAATCACCGCGAATTTAGTTTAAAATCTGAAAAACACACAATAAAAGTTCACAAAAAGAGACAAAGTGGTTTTCGTTGGGAAAAGAATTGCTAACTTTGCACCCCCATAACAATTGTATCAAAAACTATTAGAATCATATAAAATGAATTTTGTCGAAGAACTTAAATGGCGTGGGATGATTCAGGACATGACCCCAGGCACTGAAGAACAACTGAAGAAAGAGATGACAACCGCTTACTTGGGCATCGACCCTACGGCAGATTCCCTGCACATCGGTCACCTGGTCGGAGTGATGATGCTTCGTCACTTCCAACGCAGCGGTCACAAGCCAATCGCCCTCATCGGAGGTGCCACGGGTATGATCGGAGACCCTTCCGGAAAGTCGCAGGAGCGTGTCCTCATCGACGAGCCTAGGCTGCGCCACAACCAAGAGTGCATCAAGAAACAGTTGGAGAAATTCCTCGACTTCAACAGCAAGGCGGAGAACGCGGCCGAACTGGTGAACAACTACGACTGGATGAAGGACTTCACCTTCCTCGATTTTATCAGGAACGTGGGTAAGCTCATCACGGTAAACTACATGATGTCGAAAGACTCCGTGAAGAGACGTTTCACGGGCGAGAACGGTGCGGACGGAATGTCCTTCACCGAATTCTCCTACCAATTGCTCCAAGGATATGACTTCGTATACCTGAACAGCCACAAGAACTGCAAACTCCAATTGGGTGGCGCGGATCAATGGGGCAACATCACCACCGGAACCGAGATGATCCGCAAAGTGACAGGCAACGAGGCGTTCGCCCTCACCTGCCCGCTCATCACGAAGGCAGACGGTAAGAAGTTCGGAAAGACGGAGTCCGGCAACGTATGGTTGGACAAGCGATACACCTCGCCTTACAAGTTCTACCAATTCTGGCTGAACGTGTCTGACGAGGACGCCGAGAAATACATCAAGATCTTCACCAGCCTCCCTCACGAGGAGATCGACGCGCTCATCCAAGAGCAGAAAGAGGCTCCGCACCTGCGTCCGCTCCAGAAGAGATTGGCCAAGGAGATCACCATCATGGTGCACTCCGAGGAGGACTACAACGCTGCGGTAGAGGCCTCCAACATTCTGTTCGGCAACGCAACTTCCGACGCGCTGAAGAAATTGGACGAGGAGACGCTCCTCTCCGTATTCGAGGGCGTTCCGCAATTCGAGGTGTCGCTGGAAGAGATCAAGCAAGGCGTGAAAGTAGCCGAGCTCTTCACCGAGAAGGCGGCCATCTTCCCTTCCAAAGGTGAGTTGAGGAAACTAGTTCAAGGCGGCGGCGTCTCCGTGAACAAAGAGAAGTTGGCGGATTTCGACACCACCATCGACAGCGCATCCCTTCTGAACGACAAGTACATATTGGTTCAAAAAGGCAAGAAGAATTATTTCTTGCTGATCTGCAAATAACAAGCGACACAATTAATTGAGGTTCATTAGGAACTCGTTATTGTGAAGTGACACCAAATCAAAGGAGATTCTGAGTTCTCAGAGTCTCCTTTTTCACATATGGTACAATACCGAAAAAACGGCACAAAAATCTTTTTTAGCATCTCCGAACAATAAAAATTCATATATTTGTCCTTGATATTCCACAAACAGATGAATATCACCAAATTATGGAAACGAGAAGAGACCTCATATTCAGATCGATACAATCCCTCGGATTGAAGGTGCTGCCTAGTGGCACCCGACTCATTCTGTTTGGGTCCCAAGCACGCAACGACGCACATGAGGAGTCTGACTGGGATTTGCTCATTTTGCTCAACGATGATCAGACAAACCAAGACGCATTTAGCACATACGCCTACCCATTTGTTGAATTGGGGTGGGAATATGGCACCTATTTCAGCCCTAAAATTTACACACGCTCGGAATGGTCTCGACGGAGGGGCACACCATTTTACGAAAACATTGCAAGGGAAGGAGTCGTATTATGCTAACAAGCGAAGAAAAAAAGCATTGATAGACAACAAAGTCAAGCGTTCCCATGAAACATGGGTCGAAACAAAAGGTATAATAGAAAGTAAATTCAACCGTTGCCAAAAATCAGGCAACCCCTACAGTACAGCCCAATAAAAGACAAATCACCCCGCAAGAAGAGGAAGTCTCTTCCTGCGGAGTGACATATGTTCGGTCAAATGTGCCGGCTCATCACCTCGCCACCACCTTGCATGGTGCACCATTCACCACCAGCAGATAGGCGCCTGCGTCACGAACCGGAATCTCCGCACACGAGGAGGTTCCCTCCTTCTGCACCTTCTGGGAGAAGAGGATCCGCCCGTTCATGTCGGAAAGGAGCACACGTCCCTCCACATTGCAGACATATATGGTGCGGTCCACCACATAAACCAATGGACCAGCAGGGTCATCGAAGGTTCGCTCGACGCCCATATCCGTCTTGTAATTGTAATAGATCTCTCCGTCAGTGTAGACGGTGAGGTGGGAGTTATCCAACACCGGGTATGGATCCACCGTGACAGGGGCAGGACGCATCGGAACAGGGCGCACACGCACCTCGTTCAGATTCTGGTAGAACGGTTGCGTGCCATCCGTCACACCCTTGTTCAACCGATAGCACACTTCACCATTGGCGAATTGCTCGGCGGACATGGCATGCACATCCAAAGAGTCCGGATAGGCATGTGAAATGTTTCCCTCCGCCACACAACTGTCCAGATAATAACAGTTGCTGAAATGAAGATGATCAGCCACATTTCCAAATTCAAGAGAAGCACAAAAAGGATCGTGCTCCTCGCCACTAACGATTCCTGCATTGTAGCAATTTTCCAGATAGATGTCATCATAAGCCACATCCTTTGCGTCGAATGAAACGATACCAGATCCAAAGGTCATATTTGGAGATCCTTTGATTTCCCCCAAATTATAGCTATTTGAGATAGAACAAGTGGCTTTCCGAGGCCTTTCCCTCTCCCTTCCAAATCCAAGATTAAACGAAACCAATCCAGAAGGACAACCATACTGCGAAATAACATCACCCGCATTCCAGCATCTATTTATTGAAACGTCACCAGCCCCATCCTGGGCGCAAGTAATACCTGCACAACTGCCTGGACAAATAATCTTCGCCAAATTATAACACCCTTCAAACGAGCAAGCTTTTGAATGAGCCGCCAAAGAGGCAACGCCATTATCTCCATAATACGCAAACAGATTCCCCGTGACATAACAATTGGTGAATTTTGTGTTCGACGCTTCCGCCACAATAGCGGAATATCCACAACCAGAAAGGAACGCATCCTCAAATCCGACATTCCTTATTTCGCCACCATCCATATACTCTATAATGCCACCCCACTCAAGGATACCGCACAAACCCCTTATCACATGATTCTGTCCATCAAAAACGCCGGAATATGTATTGTAGATGAAGCTTCCATGAATCCACGCCAATGAGTCCGCACCAGGCCAAGTGGCTAGGCAACGATCAGATGGATTCCACACGTATTCCGGAGTAACCGTAAGTTGGTGTTCCTCATTCAACACGATATCGTTCATCAACCGAGCATTCTGACTCGGGTTTACCTCATTCACTATCCGGGCGAACTCGAAAAAGTCTTCCACCGTATATATGTTGAACCAACAATCAGAAATTGTGTCATGTTCTCCACAGACGCAATAACAATTCTCGAAACGGTGTTCATGGTTGGTGCAAGTAATATCCCTAACCTTGCAGTTGACACAATAGCAGTTGTCGAACTCATGATTCGCCTCCCCACAATAGATGCAGAAGCAATGATCATAGACATGCTCGCAGACACAGGTGGTGTCACGGAAACCACAGGCCTTGCAGACGCAATGGTCTAAATCATGAGCTATCACCTCGTCACTCTGCGTATTTGAGAAAGATTGCGGGCATGGAGTCGACCCATAGACCGTATCACCATCGAAGACTGGATGCTTGTCCACACCGATTTTCTGGCCCCAGACATGCTCCGTCTGCCCTTGTTGCAGGAGATACGCGATCTCACCCGTGAGGAACCGCTCCTTCAGCTCCGTGTCCGCACCTTTGAGCGGCATGGAGTAACAATTACGAATCTC
>JAGCWA010000058.1 GCA_017962085.1 Paludibacteraceae bacterium | reverse complement strand
TGTCGTCTGAAGGCACAAAAGTGTCAACGATCTTTTGATACATATACCGCCTTAGCGGCACTGCCCCCCTAGGGGGGCAACTAACCCCCTTAAATTACTCTTCTAAGGAACATTAAAACATACTTTCTAAGGAACAAAAAAATGTCAAGGATGTTCTGAGATATGATAATTAAGAGTTAAGAATTAAGAATTGGTGGGTTCGGTGTGAGCCGCATAATTTATGGTCTGTAAGGCCAATTCTTTATCTGGCCCAGGACAACCCCCTGGGTGATTTCGACGTGATCAATTTTTGAAACGTTATATGGTAGGGGCGAATAATATTCGCCCCTTTTTAATTCAATAACAAATAAGTTTTTCCCACAAATTGCGCATCCCCAAGCCCCAACGGGGCGTTATATCACAGGCAGGGGTGTTAACCCCTGTGCAACGAATGGGAGGGTGGGAGGAACCCTGAAAGGGTGATACGATAGAATTATAATTAAATGATGGTGATGCGCATCACCACGTGGCACGCATCACCCACAGTCTGTAAGGCCAATTCTTTACCTAGCCCAGGGTAACACTTTGGGATGGAAAATAGATAAAAGTCGCCCGAAAGAGTGTATAATTTGTTATAAAACTTTCACAATCAATTAATTGTATGTTTTACGACCGATTATTCCTTCCCTGAAAGCTCTTTTCTCCATCTGTTGAGGCGGGACAAATTGTTCCCTTCAACAATTTTTGTATATTTGAGACCAACTATCATTCCGCTGCTTGCCAGTCGGATATAATTGATTTAAGCATTTCCAGTATGACACGATTCTTTTTTTGCCTTATTTTCCTCTTGCTTGCCTTCCCTCTCCGTTTCCATGCGGAGACGCGGGTCTATGTGGATTTGATGGCGGATGAGATCATGGTGGACGGGAAGAGGTGTTATCCTATGAATGTTAAGGGGTGGTTGAAGAATGGGCATTGGCGGAGTAACAAGAAGAGGAAGAAGAGGAATTTGGACGAGTGGGAGCTCTTTTGTGGCGAGTTCACCAATTTCTATATAGAGAAGGGATATCTTTTCCCCCTTGTGGTGGAGGAATATTCTCCTGCGCTTGATACGATTCATGTCATAAAGGTGAATTGCAGTTTTGAACCCCACGTTTGGGATCAATATCGTAAACCAGTTGAGGCTGGGTATTGGAAATGGAAGCGTAAGCAACGCTTTGGCAAATAGATTTCCTCCCTGTCTTGCGATTATGTGTGGGAAGTGATATATTCGCAAACAATAGTCCGAATTTAAAGAAACATCTTATGAAAACTATTTTGTCATGTCTGATATTCCTCTTGACGCTTGCCTCGTTCCCTGTGGGGGCTCAAGACGGTTTATCCATGAAAAGGACACTCTGGGTAGTCAGGGAGTCTGGGTCTGTTGTCTTTTCGCCGCGCGACTTAATAAGCGACGAAATATTGCTCCAAAGATATTTCACATACGCAGTGTTTTTGAAACCTGCGGGCGAGAACGTCATCCATATCACCAAGAAGTATTCCCCGAAGCCTCAGGTAAGGATAGAGTCGAACATTGGAAGCATTTCCTTCTTCGGACAATATAGGGCGTCAGACGAGTTGGCCAAGATTAATCCAGACTCCACGTGCCCATCTCGTAGTTTTCGCACGCGAATTTTTCCAAATACATCATACGGAGGTGGCGTAAACATATTGGGAGGTGTGGTGTCGGGGATCGACAAGAAGGCGAAAACTTTGAAGTTGTCTATATATGACAATTTCACCAATAAGCTCTTGGGGGAACGGGTCTTTTACCTATCATCGACCGTCACCCATCAGTACACGACTGAATTACACTATACGGACAAAAATGGGAATCGACAAATTTATACGAACGAAACAGATACCTGGATACCCGCCGACACAACAATCGCCGCCAAAGTGGTTGTGAAGAATGAGTATGGCGCACAGATGGAAATCGAGAAGTTCCAAATTTGGTCTCCTAAATCCATGGGCAATACCTATGTCCCAACGTTTGAGGGGGACGAGTTGCCGACATCCTCGTGGCAAATGAGAGAGATAAATAGTAGGAACTCCTATCACATAACCCCTAAGCTGAAAGTGATAAACGAGTGTGACTATGTCCAACCGTTGAATATAAGGTTTAGGTGACGGTCGATCTATTTGCAAATATTAGTCAGAATAATATCATGAAAACTGTTTTGTCATGTCTGATATTCCTCCTGACGCTTGCCTCGTTCCCTGCGGAGGCCCAAAACGGTTTGCCCCTGAAAAGGACACTTTGCTTTCTTCATTCCTTCGATTTGAAGTTATATCCTAACTTGTACCGTGCTGTGTGTCTCTTATTTGCTTACTCTATATCAATAATATATCCATGCATAATGGCTTAATCAATATATTTCATATATTTATTTGTAAAATTGTGTTAAAATGGAAAGTGGTAAAATATGCGGCTTTGACGAAGAATAATGGCTCGGATATTTGGAATTCTGAACGAATAGTCTTAAGTTTGGGTATAGCAGTGATGATTGATCTGCATCTTATTGTAAATGATGTTGAACCTAATTTTTACGGCCATGAAAAAAGGAATCGCAATTTTCGCAGTGTTGGGCGTATGCGCCGCAGCTGCAGTGATCTATCAACAGCACCTGAATAACACGTGCGTAGTTAGTGCAGCGAATGTGGAGCCAGAGCCAGACATGGTGCTTCAGGAGCCTGTAGAGGAAAACCTGGGTGGGGAGCAGTTGTTCTCCTCCATTAGGGATGAGTTCACATCTGCACAAGAACAACCGTCTTTTTACGAGTGACGGACGACGTGCGGGTAAGTTTATAACAAGTTAATGTTCACCCGATAAAGGTAGGGTGGGAATGAAACAGGGGGCTCTTCGGGGTCCCCTTTTTGTTAATTATGAATTAAGAATTATGAATTAAAAATCTCCCCTTGCCCATTTAAACGAATATCGCTACCTTAGCGGCACTATTTTTAGTATAATACCATGAAGAACACTTTTCAGTATATAGTTTTGGCGCTCGCCACCGTGTTTTTTTCCGTGAGTAATCTATTCGCGAAGGTGGATATCACCTCGAATGGGGTCTATTATATCTTCCACTCCTCAGGCATGGCGCTCTCGTCGGTGGACGGTGCCCCGAACCTCCATACCTTCAATGCGGGCGAGGCGCAGCAATTCCGCTTCGTGCAGTCCGGCAACTCCTATCTGATAAAGAGCGTGCAACGCAACACGAACGTCGCGAAGACGGGACAGTGGAACACGGAGTTCTCCTCCTCTACGGGTAATGCCGCCAAATTCACCGTGGAGGATTGTGGCGGGGATTACGTGCGCTTCCGATGCGCTGATAACAGCCTCTGCTTGGGTACGGACGGTACCGCACCGGGCGCCAGCGTCTACTCGGACAAGAACGGACGTGAGACGCTCCACCTCTGGTATCTGCGTGAGGCGAACGGCTCTTCCCTGATCACGGATGGCTTGTACATGACCATCGAGAAGGCTGAACTCTTCCTTTCGACGACGAAGGGAGGCGATGGAGAGGGAGAATACCCCGTACGTTCCCAAGAAAAACTATTGGCTGAAATAGACGCCGCGAAATCGGTCTACGAATCGCCTACCTCCCAAGCGGAGGTGGTTTCCGCCACGACGAAACTGGCGGATGCGCTCAATGCCTATAAGGCGGAGCGTAATTCACCGGTATCCGCAGGCGTGAAGTACTATATCGTACATGCCAGCAACCGTTACCTCTCCAACGAGAACGGTAACGTGCAGATCAAGAACCGCTCCAACGACACGAAGCGGCAGTTCGTCTTCGAGGCGATGAGCGATGGCTCCTATGCGCTGAAGAACGTGGCGTCGGGCACATATCTGACCGCTTCGGGCGAGTATGACGTGAAGATGGCGAACGGAACCTCTTCGTCGGCCGCCCACTTCAAGGTGGCTTACGCGCCGGACGAGGAGCGCTACATCCGTTTGCAGGTGGTCTCAAGCGGGAAGTTCTTGGGCACGGACGGCACATCGGACGGCAAGGGTGTCTATAGCGACAAGAGCGGCTCGGACGGCAAGCATTATTGGTATCTCGTGCGGGTGGATGCCCCTTCCGGACAACCCTACCACTCCTTCCTGATCGGTAGCCCGGCGATTCGTTTGGGCATGGATTGGCTCGATGCGGAGGGCAAGCACATCAATGCGCATGGCGGATGTGTGCTCTATGAGGATGGAACCTACTATTGGTTTGGTGAGAACTACCGCCCTTCCCCTGTGCGCAGCAACGGTATCGTCTGCTACACCTCGAAGGATCTGTACAACTGGAAGAGGGAGTGCATGGCGTACGAATGCCCTGAGCAACCGTTAAGGAGCGATTACCAAGACATGAACTATGGCCGCACACTGGAGCGCCCGAAGGTGATGAAGTGCCCTAATACGGGGAAATACGTCATGTGGGTGCACTGGGAGAATGGCTCAGGCTATGCGGCCTCGCGCGTGGCCATCCTCTATGCGGATAAGATCACAGGCCCGTATAAGTTCGTGAAGACGATGCGTCCGAGGGGGGATGCGCAACCTTCGGGTTCGCGCGACCAGACATTGATGTTCGATCCAGACTACAACGTGGGTTACCACTTCGGGTCGGCCGAGGAGAACATGACGATGCATGGTACCCTGCTGAAGGATGACTTCCTGGACCTGAGCAACACGTGGGAACGCATGTTCGTCGACAAGCAGTATGAGGCGCCCGCTATATTCAAATACCACCAACGCTTCGTGGCGATCACTTCGGGCTGTACGGGTTGGGATCCGAACCCTGCCCACTCCTCCTATTCACAGCTTCCGCTGTCGGGTTGGGCGGACAATGGCAACCCGTGCGTGGACGCGAACGCTAACAAGTCTTACTGTAGCCAAAGCAACTACGTTTTCAAGGTGCCGGGCAAATATGACGCCTACATCTACATGGGTGACCGGTGGAAGGGTGGCGACTACTTCCCGGACGCCAACGTGGGCGAGTCTTGGCACATATGGTTGCCGATCGATATGCGTAGCGGCTATCCGATCATCCGTTTCTACGGGGAGTGGAGCCTCGATCTATTTGATAAATTGAACCGCTATAGGCGTGTGGAGACGTTTGAGCCGGGCAAGACCTACCTCTTGCTCTCCAAGAACGCGAACAGGATATTGTCCAACAAGGAGGGCAAGCTGGCCCTGACGGAGGACAATGACGACATCAACCTCTCGTTCAGGGTCTCCGCAAAGGAAGACTATTATATTCTGACGGATGTGGCATCTGGTAAGGCTTTGGACGCTACGGATGGCGGGCTCTCGTTGCGGGACTCCTCCGGCTCCCACGAGCAGCAGTGGAGGATTGTCTCTTCGGGCACGCATGACGGTTACTACTACTTCTATCCACGCAGTTCCTCCTCTTCCGCCATGACGAACTTCAGCGCCACGCCGACGCTGAACGGTGTGGTTGGGTTGGGTACGGCAGGCAAGACCGCAAGCTGCCAGTTCGCCTTCTGTTTCGATTCGAAGAAAGTACATTATGCACCGATATCAGACGAGTCGGATGGTTCCTACGCTCGGTGGATCGAGTCGAAAGGTTACAAGAAGGTGGAAACGGTAGGAGTGCTTGATTCCTACTCGAATGAAGGGTTGGAAGATGATGTGGTGGTCTATACAGGAAAGAATCAATTGACGGTGCGCTCTCCCCGCGCATGCGACGTCTATATCTATACGTTGGATGGCCGCCTAACACGCTCCTTCGGTGTTGAGGCTAATGCCTTGGCAGATTGTCAATTGCCGGCCGGCGTTTACTTGGTGAACGGACGGAAGGTGGTGGTGGAGTGATAAATAAACAGAGATGGCTGACGAACGACTCGTCAGCCATCTCTGTTTTGTTTCTATGAAGGGGTTTATTCCTTCTTGATGATCTTGAATGATTCTCCGTTCTCCAATCTGATGATGTAGAGGCCTTCCTTGAGGTTCCCGATGACGGAAGATTCACCCGCGTTGAACGTCCGTACGAGCAGACCGTTTATGTTGTAGATGGATCCTGCCAATTCGTCGAGTCCCTTCTGCGCGGCGCACAACTCCTCCATGCCAGTGAACTCCATGACTGGTCCGGTGTAGCTCTCCCCCTGGATACCTTTCTGGTATACCTTGACGTAGTTGACGTACATCTTCGCCTCACCGTTCTGCAATGCGCTGATTTGGTTGATGTCGTAGATTTTAGGGAAATCACCGCCGATCGCCAGGTTGAAGAGGAGGTGGAACTCATGATGGAAATAAGTTCCTGCGCTTCTCTGTGAGCTTCTGTCTCTGATATCCAGTTGGAAGTAGGGTCTTGCGTTAGGGTAGCGGTCTTGGTCGACGTACATGACGAGCCTTTGATCGTCCCAGTAGAGTGTGTAGAGGTGGAATTCCCCGTCCTGTAGGGAGTAGTCCCAAGTGACGCTCTGTGTGCTCATCTCGTGAGCGCTGGAGGATGGACCCCAGTGGCAGGCACCGTTGAAGTACCTATCCTGGCTACCCCTGTTGAAAGCCTCGGCGTTACCCATTTCCAGAATATCGATCTCTCCGTTGGCCGGCCAGCTTCCCACTTCGTCTCCCATCATCCAGAAGGCTGGCCAGAGTCCGTTGCCGGTCTTTGGCAGGCGGATGCTCGCCTCTACCTTACCGTGGCAGAACTTCATCTTGCCCTGCGTGTTCAAACGTCCTGAGGTGCATGATTTACCGTTTGATTGCTCTTTCCTCGCCGTGATGATGAGGCAGCCGTTTCCTTCGGAGTCTTTGCCGACCTCGATGTTGTTTCTGCTATAGTATTGCAATTCGTTGTTGTAGCCTCCGTAGCCGTTCTCCTCGATGTTCCAGACGTTGCTGAGCTTGCCGTCGTCGAACAACTCCTGCCAAACGAGGTGGTATCCGTCCACTTCGCCCGTTCCTCTTTGTGAGTTCGGGTCGTAGGTTGAGGAGCTTTGCTGGTCGAGTTTCTTGAGGAGCGTGACCTCGTCGATGTAGACGACCGCATCACGCTGGAGGTCGCCACGGTCCACCATAACGAAGAAGTCTTTGTAGGTGCCTTTCGGCGCGCTCTTCAGGTCGAATGTGACGGTGGTCCATCCGTTGCCGCCGAGGTAGGCGGTGTTGTATTCGTAGTTATCGGCCGGTCCGGACTCCAGCTTGAAGGCGACGTCTCCCTGGGTCTGCTTGAGGAACTTCACCGTCGCATAGGAGTAGTCGTTGTCGCCGGAACCGATGTTGAGGGAATAGACACCCCTGAGGATCACGCCCGCCCAGTTGTCCGTGCCGACAGGACGGGTGCATTTGAGCACTTTGGATGAACTGTTGACGTTGTCCGGAGAAGGATTGCTTACAATCTCACTGAAGGCGCCACTGACGTCTTCCCAGCCTTTAGCGTCACTCTCGAAATCGTCCAAGACGATGCTGTCTTGCGCATAGGCCGCCGTGATGGAGAGGGCCGACAATGCAATAATAGTTTTTATTTTCATCATAATGATATTAGAAATGGTTTATGTCTCCTTAACTTTTAGAACCGATGCTTTCAACTTGAAAAAGAATGTGTTAGATACTTTTTTGTTCTGACAATCGAATCCTTTTGCAATTTTCGTAAATATATGCGAGTTTACCAACTCTTTTTTGAAAAAAATGGGTTTTGGACTTTGGGAAGTTAAGAGTTAAGAATTAAGAGTTAAGAGTTGAAGGGAACACGTATCTCTGCGCGATGCTCGCATCCAAGCCCTGAAAGAGCGTGACATATATAGCCTGGGGCAACGCCCTATGACAATTAAGAATTTTGAATTTTGAATTATGAATTATGAATTTTTGTGTGCGATTGAAAACGACAAAAAGTTTTCCTCCAAAAATGAATAATGTGTTTGATTTATATATAGATTTGCATCCGAATTCTTCGGATTGTAATTTTTAGCGCAATCCGAGTGAGTCGGATTTGTTTCATTGAGTGCATTTATTTAAATTGGTTTACTTAATTTTCTGGAAATGAAAAACAAGTACGTTGATTTGATCGAGCAATCGTTCGAGTTCCCTAACGAGGAGTTTAGCGTCAATGACAATGAACTCTACTGGTTTAACGTTCCTTTGATGGACATCATCAAACAGTATGGTACTCCGCTGCGCATCTCCTACCTGCCTAAGATTGCCATGAACATCCAGCGCGTGAGGCGTCTCTTCAATGTGGCTATGGCGAAGGTGGACTATCAAGCGGACTACAACTACTGCTTCTGCACGAAGAGCTCGCACTTCTCTTTCGTGATGGAGGAGGTGCTGAAGCATGACGTGAACGTGGAGATCTCTTCCGCATACGACGTGAATCTTTTGGAATGCTTGGAGGAATCCGGCCATCTTAAAAAGGATAAATACATCATTTGTAACGGATTTAAAATACCTCAGTATATAGATAATATACGCGACTTCATCAATAAGGGTTTCACGAATGTGATTCCGATTCTGGACAATAAAGACGAGCTGGATATGTTGCTCGATGGCTTTGATAAACCATTGAACGTCGGTATCCGTATCGCCACGGAGGAGGAACCTAAGTTCGATTTCTATACCTCCCGCTTGGGCATCCGGTTCAAAGATATCCTTCCTTATTATAAGGAGAAGATTAAAAACAATAAGCAAGTGAAACTGAAAATGTTACACTTCTTTGTGAATACGGGTATCAAGGATACTTCCTACTATTGGAACGAGTTGAGCAAGGGAATCAACCTCTATTGCGAGTTGCGCAAGATTTGCCCGGAACTCGATAGCCTGAACATCGGCGGTGGATTCCCTATCCAAGCCCACATGGACTTCACCTACGATTATGAGTACATGGCGGAGGAGATCGTCGCCCAGATTAAAAACACTTGCGCGCAACAGGGCGTGCCTGAGCCTCGTATCTTCACTGAGTTCGGCTCCTATACGGTGGGCGAAAGTGGTGCGATGCTCTATTCCATCGTCAACCAGAAGCAACAGAACGACCGTGAGTTGTGGGACATGATCGACAGCTCATTTATCAATACGATGCCCGATACTTGGGGCTTGAACCAGCGCTTCCCGTTCCTGGCCATCAACAACTGGGACCAGGAGTACGAACGGGTGCACTTGGGCGGACTGACCTGCGATAGCGAGGATTTCTACAATGCGGAGGTCCACTCCAACGCGATCTTCCTTCCTAAGATGGCGCAGGGTAGGGAACAGTTCATCGGTTTCTTCCACATGGGTGCTTACCAGGAGGCCTTGAGTGGTTATGGTGGCATCCAACACTGCTTGTTGCCTGCTCCTAAGATGGTGGTGGTCGACGTGGACGAGAACGGCGAATATTATACGAAATTGTTCGCTAAGGAACAGAGTTATAAGTCTATGTTGAAGATATTAGGCTACTAATATGTCGAAGAAAAAGTGGGTCCTTGCGGTTTTGTTCGTCGCCCTCGCTCTGTTTTGTTACAAGCGGTGGGACGTTTGGTTCGGTAATCCGCCTGAGCCGGGTTATGATATTCAGCATCATCCCGCACGACTTCTTCTGACCGTCGGTCCGTCGGAATCGACCCGCTATGTCTCTTGGCAGTGTGACTCTGTGCGTCAGCCGGGTTGGCTGGATCTGTGTGACACGCTCGGACACGATACGCTTGTGTATGAGACCATGAGCGTACCTTTCCGCTCACGGGCGGGTATCGCCGCATACTTCTCGGTTTTGTTGGACTCCTTGAAGGCCGACAGCGAATATCGCTACAGAATACGTGTCGGGCAGGATACGACGGATTGGCACTGTTTCCACATGCCACCCGCATCGAACGATTTTTCTTTCCTCTATTTTGGCGACGTGCAGGATGAGGTGGATGATAATGCCTTCGACTCCTTGCTTCCGAACATCATGGCGCACCATGCGGATGCTTCGTTTCTGCTCTTTGGCGGCGACCTGATCGAACGGCCGATGGATAAGTATTGGGAGAAGGTGTTCGCTTCGCTCTCTTCCTACGCATCCTCCTATCCGATTGTTTCCGTGCCGGGTAACCATGAATATCTCAAAGGCGTTACGCGTAAGCTGGAAGATCGCTTCCCGTTGGTCTTCCCATACTATGATCTTGAGGCTACGGACGATAATGCGCTCTTCTCCTTCAAGCAGGGCGATGCCCGTTTCTTCCTGTTGGATTCCAACAAGGATTTCTGGCGCCTTTGGTCGCAGCGGATGTGGCTCGAAAAGGAGCTTTCCGCATGTGCGGAGAAGTGGAAGATCGTGGTGCTCCACCATCCGATCCGTTCCATCAAGAGCTCAATGAACAACTGGGTTGTCAAGCAGTTCTTTGACGATTTGGTCTGCGAGAAGGGGGTGGATCTTGTGCTGCAGGGACATGAGCACGGATATGCGCGATTTAATGTGGATACCACCTCCGACAAGGGGATGGCGGAACCGCTTCGTTTGGTATCCTATTGCTCCCGAAAGGATTATATGCTCAAGTTCCATGGTGATGTGGCGAAATGGGGTACAGACAGCCGCTACTTCCAACGTGTCTCCTTCTCGGGTGATACGCTCTCCCTTTCCACCTATGACGCTGGTTTGCAATTGTATGACAGGGTGAAAATCGTGAAGAGGGGCGATTCCAGACACTTGATCGACGAAGGGGCGGACATTCCGGAAAGGATCCGTGTCTCCGACTGGTTCCGGGCGAACAAACGTGCCAAGAGGGTGAAGGAATTCGAGGAGAACATTGAGAAGTGGCGCAATAGCAAACGTTGATTCCTGACCGCTTTTCTATTCACTTTTGGATGATGCTTTCGTGATTCTTGCGGTAGTGTCGACCCACACGTGGGGCAGTATGTGCAGGTAAGTCTCTTCCGACAATCCGTAGATATCCTTCAATTGCTCTTTGTGGCTGAACCCTCCTATCTTCTTTCTATACTTCACAATCCGTTGGGAAAGTTTGCTGCCGATTCCCCGTAATTGTTTCAGCGTTGTGGTATCCGCGGTGTTTAGCTCTATCATCAGTTTGTCATATTCTCTATTTTTGAAGGATTGGGAGGCGGACGATCTTCCTTCTTTTTTCTGCCATTCCCGCTTGGCCGACGAGAAATTTTTGCCTTTTGGCTTGTCGTAATTATTTGAATGCCAATTTCCTGTATATTGATTCGTGTCTTTGAGAAAAGCGAGTGAGGTATCTTCTTCCCCTGTTAGTAGACTGTCCGTTTGTTCTTTGATTAGTGCTACTTCGTTGGGCATTGTCGCTTGTGTGGGTAAACAGAAGTTCACCGCGAACATTAGTAATAGTAGGCTGGCCAGGACCAACAGTCCGTTTCGTTCTCCTTTCGAGAAAAATAAAAAGTCTTTCCACATGATTGTGCAAATTAAACAAGTATGTTATTTTGACGCAAAGATAAACAATCTTTTTGAATTAAGAGTTATGAGTTAAAAATTAAGAGTTGAAAATTAGTCGAGCAGATGTTTCGCCCCGTTTGGGCTTGGCCCGTGCGTGTCGTGTGGAAATGCGCATCTCCCAATTGACTCCGTCGAACAAACGTTTTATAATTCTTAATTCTTAACTCTAAATTCTTAATTCTTATTGCTATCTTTGCGCTAATTTGCTGAAGAATGGATAGAAAGAACGTTATACATCTGTGGGTATCGGCCTTGTTGCTTATGCTGTTGGGTGCGTGCGCGAACATGGCGCAGGGTCCGACTGGAGGCAAGTCGGATGCTGAACCTCCGACCTACTTGGGCAGCAAGCCTAAGAATGGGGCATTGAATGTGAATAGTAAGCGGGTGGAGATTCAATTCGATGAATATCTCCAGCTGAATGATCCGTTTAAGAATTTGACGGTCTCCCCTCCGCAAAGGGTAAATCCTTCCGCCAAGGCGATAGGAAAGAAAATCGTTGTGGAGTTGCGCGATTCGTTGCAGCCTAACACCACCTATACGATGGATTTCGGTAGCTCTATCGGTGATTACACGGAGAACAACCTGGTCTACAATTTCCTCTATTCGTTTTCTACGGGCGACCAGCTGGATAGTATGGTCATCTCGGGTATCGTGCTGAATGCGGAGGACCTTTCCCCTGTGGTAGACGCTGTGGTCGGTATTTACAGCGATGATGCGGATTCCTCCTTCCTCACCCGCCCTTTTGAGCGCATCGCGAGGACGCAGGCGAGCGGACAGTTCCATATCAGGGGTGCGGCGCAGAAGAAGTATCGGATTTTTGCGCTCGAGGACATGAACAACAACTTCTATTTCGATCAACCTGCCGAGGGCATAGCCGTGCAGGAGAGTGCCATCGAGATTCCTTCCCTCTTGATAGAACATAAAATCGATACTGTCTACGGGGACTCCATGAAGATCGACACGATTATCCGTCGGGAGGTGCGTAAGTACACCCCGGATAGCATTGTGTTGAGGCTCTTCCACGAAAAGGTTAATTTCCAACAATTCAAGAAAATCGAGCGTCCTGCCCGAAACCAGTTTTACCTCTATTTCGATAAGATGGAAGGAAGTCTGCCTAAAGTCTCTTTGGTGGATACCGTGGCGGAGAATTGGTTCCTGACGGAGTCGAATAAATTGGCTGATACTATCCACTATTGGATCACGGACAGCAATCTCTACCGTAGGGATACGATCGTGATGTCGTTGTCGTACATGAAAACGGACTCTTTAGGGGTCTTGTTCCCATGTGTGGACACGGTTAAGGCGACGTTGACCTCCTCGTTCCTGAAGAACGAATTGAAGCAGGCCCAGCAAGAGGAGGCGCTGAGGAAAAAGGCCTTGAGACGTAATCGCAAGGTGCGCCGTACCAACCTCCTCGACCTGGCTCATTTCTCTACGGTGGGCATTACTGAAACGCCTGCGCTGGTATGGGACAGACCGCTCTCTTCTTTTGATGAGGGCAAAATCCATTTATGCTGGGAGCGGGACTCCACACGCAAGCCGTTGCCTTTCTCTGTCAAGAAAGATACCGCACGTGAAAATGGTAGAAGATATTACATCTCCTCCCCAGACTTCCACCCGGATAGTTCTTACAAAATCGTGATTGATTCAGCCTGCGCCTATGACTTCTACGGCAATCATAATGATTCCCTCATTATGTCGTTCAAGATCCTGGGCGAACAATTATATGGCAAGGTGACGGTTTCTTTGACGAATGTGCCGGGCAACGCTTTCCTCGACCTTCTGAATGTTAGGGACGAGGTGGTGCGCTCCTGCCCGATTAAGGAGAATGTGATCACGTTCGAACATTTGAACCCTGGCACCTATTTCGTTCGAATCATTGTGGACGAGAACCAAAATGGGGTGTGGGATACTGGAAACTTCAGGCAGGGTCTCTTCCCGGAAAAGGTTTACTACTTCCCGAAGAACTTCAAGGTTCGTGCCAATTGGGAGGTCTCTGAGAGTTGGGACGTGACAGCGACTCCGATTTACCAGCAACGTCCGTCAGGCATCTCCGCTAAAAAGAAGAAGGATAAAAATGGCAGATGACGCTATGCAAGGTTCTGTTTTGCTCTCTTCCGCCTATTTGGGGTCCGTCTCCTATTACCAGACGGTCGCCTCTGCTGACCAGGTCCGCATCGAGCAATATGACCATTACCATAAACAGACCTATCGCAACCGTTGTAGGATTTTGACAAGCAATGGAGTGATGGACCTCTCCGTGCCGGTGATCAACACGGGCGCTAAGATGTGCGTGAAGGACCTGCGGATCGCTTATGTGGAGAACTGGCAACAGGTGCACTGGCGGGCAATCGCTTCAGCTTATAACTCTTCGCCTTTCTTCGAATACTATAGGGACGATTTCGAGCCTTTCTACACGAGGAAGACGGAGTTCCTGATTGACCTGAACATGGAGCTGATGCGTGTTGTCATGGAACTGATCGGACTGAAGACGGAAGTCTCCTTGACAGACGATTATCTGACGGAAACCTCTCCCCTTGATTTGCGGGAGGCTTTCTCCCCTAAAACAGAGTCAACCCTTCCGTTGAGGCCTTATTATCAGGTATTCGACCAAAAGTTTGGCTTCGTGCGTGACATGGGCGTGCTGGATCTGTTGTTCAATATGGGCCCCGAGTCCATTCTTTATTTGAAATGACTGAAGGGATGATTCCCTCGCTTATATAAGTATAAAATTGTGACCATTATGAATCGTTGTCTAAAGAAATCGTTGGCGTTGTGCGCTGGTTTGTGCCTTGGAACGTTGGCTTCGTTCGCCGCTGTCCCTGTCCATATCAACTCAGGTAATCCTGCCTACCCGTTCCCCCAGTTCTTGGAGTATGCGTGTGGTGGGAACTTGGGAACCAATAATCCGGCGGGCTTGGTCCATGCCGAAATGGAGCAGTATATACGTACGGCTTACCAACAGCATGCGAACGAGTTCGAATACACGGGCGATGAGCATGAGGGCATAAAATATATCTGGACTCCTTACAAGGCCGCCTACGACTGTTCCGAGGGCGATGGCTATGCCCTGCTCGCAGCCGCTTACATGGCGGATAAGGTGACGTTCGACGGTTACTGGATGTGCACGCATGACAAACGTCGTGTGCATACGAAACGTTACAAGGATTGTACCGATAATGCGCCTGATTATCCTTATGGTGAATTCGCCATCAGTGACGGTGCGGAAGCGGGTGGCAACACGGCGGCGGATGGTGACGTCGATGTGGCGCTCGCGCTCTATGTCGCCTATAAGCAATGGGGCGAGTTCATGCTGAACGATAAGGGTGAGGTTGTCAAGGACGCTTGCGGAAACCCGATCAGCTATAAGCAGGAGATGATCAATGTGGTGCGTGGTCTGGTGGCGATGAGCACCAATCACCCTGGGGATAATCCGCTCCCTGTCAATACGGGCCTTATCGGTCTGGATGGCTATATGAGGGGTGGCGATACTTGGGATGAGTTGACGGACTGGGCTTTGCAGAAGGAGAACTACATCGAATGGAATGGTGTCCCTGTCTATCCGCTGTTTGCGTCGGATGGAGGACGTAAACAGCACATCGACTATTGCGCACCCGCCTATTTCCGTGAGTTCTACGATCTGATCCTTTCCCTAAAAGATGAGATCGGTGCCACAGCGGAGTGGGAGGCTGAACAATACCGCCGTGGGGAAGCCTCTTCCGACTGGCTGATCGGTGATCTGATAGGTAAGAACAAAACCTCTTTGCCTACCGCTGGCTGGAACACCTGCAGCCGTGACGGTAGCCAAACCACCTACTCCAACTTCCAGGACGGTGAGGACTATCGTTGCCCTTGGCGTACCATCAGCAACTATGTCTGGCACGGTAATCCAGACTACTCTTGGAACCCTGTCTCCCACCAGGTCGAGGAGGGCGCGAACAAATATGAATACGATGCGGCGGTGAAATTGTCCGACTATATGCGCGACCCTGCTCATTGGGGCTCCGGTTCCTCTTGCTACACGAAGGGTGATAAAAAGATTCCTTATTCGGGCCCGAGGATGATGGGCTGGCAGATCGACCCGATGACGGGTGCTACCCTCGACGATGCGAACACGTCCGCTTTGGGTATGCAGAAGGGTGCCGCCGCTTTCGCCGCAGTCGGTGCCCAGGATTATGATTTGATGGGCGACTTGTTCAATGTGATCTACGAGAACTGGGACGCCAGCGGTCAAACAACCGACAAGCAATGGATCTCCAACTATATGAGCGGATGGTTCCGCCAAACGGGTTTGATGGCCTTGACGGGCAACTATCCTGCGCCTTCCCAAATGAAGGCGCAGCCTAACCTGAAGATTTATAGGGCGCTGAAGGATAGCATGTCCTGCTGCCATGTGGGGGATACGGTCACCTACCTGCTCTCCTACCGTAACTATGGCTCCGTGGATGCGCAAAGCGTCGTTGTCGTGGAGAATGTGCCGGCCGATTTCTATTTCTTGGATGCGGACAATGGCGGAACGTACGATGCCGCGACCCATACGGTGAAGTGGACCATGGACCAGTTGGCGGGTCTGAAGAGCGATGAGATGGTAGGGGAGGCGATCGACTTCTCCGCTCCGAAACTCTCGAAGACAATCGGGACGGTCTCTTACCGATGCGTGGCGAAAAGCGGTGCGGCTGGTCGCTACCAGGCCTCCGCCGAGATCTCCTGCGCCAACGGATTGGGCTCGAAGACGAACCTATACCCGAACTATGTCACGGCGACGATGCAGCGCAACCTGATCGAGGTGATCCCTACGAACCTCACGATAGCCAAGACGTCGGACGTGACGGAGGTGGCTAAGGGTGACGTCGTCACCTTCAATGTGAGCCTCTCGAATGATACGATTCCTTGGCTGACGGGTGGCCGACCGGACGTGAACGTGGCGTTGGCCGAAGAGGTGAAGGGTGCGCAATATAACCTGATGTTCAAGATCTACCATGATGCGGTGGAACCTTATATCGACAATGGTAACTATCGTGTCACGGTCTTCAAGGATTTGAAGGATGCGACCGACCTGCAGTGCTCGTTTGACCTGATCGAGGGTACGCAGAATGGTGCGACGATGGCTTCGAATGCCAGCGATTTCGTCTTTAAGGATGAGGTCTTGGCGGATGGCACCCGTATGTTCTCCGTGCAGTTCCCTCACGCTTTGGCCGCCTCCACTTACTTCCTGAACGAGATGGCCGGAGCCGCCAAGTTCAATTGCGAGGGAACGAAGTACCCGTTGCGTGTGGTGGCCCGTTTCTATGACGCTAGTTGGAAAACACTCAATTGGGAGTCAGGTTTCTCCCAGTTGAATACGGATAGCGATGAGGGTTTTTATTTCCCTGTTACGCCTTCCTACCAATCCTCTGCGGAGCCTCAGCCGGTGGACCGCCTCTTGCGCTCTGCCTGTGACGGGGTCTCGAAACTCACGAAGAATGTCTTGGTGGAGGAGTTTGATGGTTATGTGTGGCGCAAGATCCTTGGCAACAGTCCTTTCGTGAACGGTGATGTGGCGAAGAATGTCATGGTGACTGACACCATTCCGTTGGGATTCGAGTTCGTGAAATTTATGGACGAGAACACCTCCGCCACGTTCCAACCTGCTGACGGTAAGCCTTATGCGGGTATCGTGACCTATTCCGCGGGAAGCATGGACTTAGGTACGAAGGATGGATTCTCCTATCAGTGTAAATATGTGGGGGGTGACCATCGGAATATACAATGTGGAAGCCATGCCTCCAGTGATAAGGAGTCAGTCAGTTCCGCACCGTTGATCATTGTCGACAAGGAGGGTACGGGTTTGACCCTTGTACCGTCGGACGATCCGTATGTGGATGTCTATAACTCCTTGGGCGCTCTTGTGAGAAAGCATGTCCTTGCGTCGAAGGCCTTGAAGGGTTTGATGCCAGGTGTCTATGTGGTCGGCGACAAGAAAATGATAAAAAGCGACAAGGAATAATCTGTGAAGATTTTCGGAGAGCGGTAAATATTTCCGTAATCAAAATATAATCAGCAGTTTAGTTGAGGCTGAATGGTTGTGTCTGTCCGTATGGGGTGGGGTGGCGATTCTTTGAGATAGTTTCGTGTTTACCATGCCTCTATGCGTTATTGACACATCCATAGTCCAATAGGCCTATCCATGTATGTGTTGTGTGTGATTTGACTTGCCTAATTATATTAAAACGAGCACATTCCGAAAATATTGCGTTAAAAATCCTAAAAAACGCAATGGGTGATGCTATCTTTTCCAAGTAATGTTTATATTTGTCATTCGTGAAATTGCACATGAAAAGTTAAACGAAAAACATTCAGTTATGGTTGATTTTGTAAATGTCAAGAAGAGGGCAATCTCTTTTTTGCCTCTCCTGTTTTTTGCGATGGTATGTATGGGCGCTGTCCCTGTTCATATCAATTCAGGTAATCCCGCCTATCCGTTCCCTCAGTTCCTGGAGTATGCGTGTGGCGGAAATTTGGGTACCAAGAGCCCTGAGGGTATCTCCCATGCGGAGATGGAGAAGTATATCCGCGAAGCGTACCAACAACATGCGAACCTGTTTGGATATACGGGGGATGAGCATCAGGGAATAAAATATATTGAGCCTTTGAATGAAAAAAATAATCCTGCGTATGGAACTTCCGAATCGGATGGTTACGCATTGTTGGCTGCCGCTTACATGGCGGATAAGACGACGTTTGATGGACTTTGGATGTACACGCACGATGCACTACGTGTGGTTACGAAAAAATATATGGATTGTAGTGATAATATGCCGGACTATCTGTTCGGGGATTTATCTCTCTCTTGGCGGAATAATCGGCCTGACGACGGTTCGGCGGCTGATGCGGATGTTGATATCGCTCTTGCGCTCTATGTCGCCTACAAGCAATGGGGCGAGTTCATGCGCAACGACAAGGGTGAAATCGTTAAGGATGCTTGCGATGAGCCAATCAGTTATAAGCAAGAGATGATTAATGTGATACGTGGTTTGGTGGCGATGCAGACATCGGACTATACCCCATTGGAAGGCGCACGTTTTGTTTATACGGGAGCGATTGGATTGGATGGTTATATGAAGCCTAGTAATAAATATGGGGAAGTGACGGATTGGGCTTATTTGGAGGAAAATTCCTTCAAGTTGGATGGCCTTTCCATCATGCCAAGTTTATTATTGGGTGCTAGAGGGGTCGCTTATACCGATTATTCTGCACCTGCTTATTTCCGTGAGTTCCACGATTTGCTGGACTCTCTCTCAAACGAGTTGGGCGAGACGAACGCATGGGAGATGGAGCAGTTCCGTCGTGGAGAGGCCTCTTCCGATTGGTTGATAGGTGAACTGATCGGCAAAAGTGAGAAAGCCGTGCCGACCGCTGGA
>JAGCWA010000057.1 GCA_017962085.1 Paludibacteraceae bacterium | reverse complement strand
GGTTGCCCAAGACCATCCACTGCTGCCGGTAGCTCAGTCCGAACCGTATGTCCTTCGCGTTACCCACCAATGACGGGTTCAGACTGAAGGGGGTCAGGTTATGATTCACCAAAGAGAAGTCCTGAGCGAAAACCATTCCGCCTAGACTCATCGCCAATATTAACAATAACTTCTTCATTTCAATTCAATTGCGTATGAGTTGTTCTTATCTTACAAGAGAGACGAATCCTCGGCGATCCCCCTCCTTGTCAATTCCCATATAGTTGCTTTTATATTTGCAATACCAACCGTATACACCCCAAGGGCAAGGCTCACCATTGACAGTTCCATCCCACTCGTCCTCTATGCTCTTTCCTTCGAACACGATCTCTCCGACCCTATTGAAGATGATATACTCGAATTTATCCATGTACTCGCCGCCAAAGAACTTGAAGGAGTCGTTCATATCGTCTCCATTAGGAGTAAAGCCTTCCGGCGCCCAGAAATCAAGCCATGTGAAGATCGCCTGCCTTCCCACATATTCGCAACCATACTTGTCGATGGCCCGAACCTTCACCACGAAGGAGTCCGCAGCGTTCGGATCGAAGAAATGGGAAGTATTCACGCCTTCGTAGACCTTATCACCATCATCCGGCTCCCAATACCACTTGCTCTCCTTTGGAGAGATACCGGAGAAGCGCACATTAGAACTACCCGACTCGATGAAGGTAGGATATACCTCGAAACGAATATCTTGTCTCGGAAGGAGCTCAACGCTATATTCCGCGTGTCCCTTACAACCGAACTCGTCCGTTCCCTCCACATTCAACACGACAGGCTCTTCTATGGTAGCCACCAAATCGGAAGTGATTCCATTCTTCGCCACGCTTGCGCTATAAGGCTCGCTGGACCACTTGTACATCACACCGCCCTTCGCGGAGAAACGTATCGTGTCAGGTCTGCCCTGACAACCTGTCTGTGAGCCTTTTTCAATCAGGATGACAGGATTAGGGCGCACCTCCACCACATGAGTGGCTTGTGAAACACAACCCGACTCGTTCGTTCCCCACACCGTATACTCTGCAGAGGAACCCGTGTTATACTTGATGCTGGAGGTCTCATCCCCCGTGCTCCATTTATACGTCGACGCACCAGAAGCATAGAGCATGAACTCATCGCCGAAGCAAACTGCGCTATCACCCGTGATCAAGATGGATGGCAAAGAAAGCACGGTCAACTGTATATCGATAGTGGCAGGGCAATTGCCTACGTTACTACCCGTCATACGGATGAGCGTATTCTCTTTCGGAGAGACATTGATGGATGAACCAACATACTCCTTCTCACCATCTGTCCACGTGTAGTTCACAGCTCCCTGACCCTGCAAGGTGGTCGTCTCGCCATAACAAATGGACGTTTCTCCCAAGAAGGAAAGAACAGGTTGTTCCGTCAAATAGACCGTATGTGTCGCTTGGCCCTTGCAGCCATATTTGTTCTGTGCGGTCACCGTGAAGGTTTGGTCACCCATAATCTTCGGTGTGATGACAGAGCCTAAACTACCATTGTCCCAAGAGAAACTTGCTGTCTCGCCATTCGAATCCATCGCCTCGATAGTGACCACAGACTCCAAGCAGGCCTTCGTGTCTCCCTTCGTGTAGACCATAGGGTTAGGATTTACCTTAACCGGCACAGGGACAAAGACCTCACAACCCTTCTCGGAATAGCCATACAAGGAGTAATCCGTTGAGTTGGTCGGATAGATCACGATCGTGTCGGTCGTCTCGCCATTGCTCCATTGGTAACGGTCGGCGCCATGTCCGATCAACACGGCAGGATCACCTGCACAGACACCCGTCACACCCGATCCGGAAACCCAAAGGGATGGAACAGGAGAAACACTGACAGGGATTATGATGCTAGAGGAGCATCCATTGATGACACCCTTCACCTTCAGCTCCATATCCCTCTCCAGCACTTGGCTGAAGACAGAAGTACCAGAACCATCCTGCCACTCGTACGTGTTGGCGCCAGAGGCCGTAATGGTCAAAATATCACCTGCGCACACGGCAGTATCGCCTGAATAGGAGAGCTGCGGAAGCTCTTTCTTCTTGATAGTCCATGTGGCGGTCGCCTCACATTGGTTATTATCCACACCCCTTACCGTGAGCGTGTCATCCTTCGTCACCCTCACAGAAACGTTAGGTCCGTAAGCATTATTGCTCCAAAAGTACTCGTTCGCACCCGTGACGGACACCTTGGCCTCATCCCCATCACAGGCGTCCGAATTACCGGACAAGACAAGGGTCGGAGGCTCATTGACACTCACCTTAAAGGAAGCCGTGCCCACACAACCGCCATTGTTCACAGTACCTATCACTGAATATTCAGACTCGGAATATGGGGAAACCCAGATGGAATCCACATTATCCGATGTGTTCCAAACATACGTATCAGCACCCCGGGCGATCAGATTCGTCGAATCACCCCGACAGATGGAAGATACACCTTCAATCCAAACCGTAGGCACATCCAAAATTTTCACGTTGAAGTCTGCCCTACCCTTACATCCGTTGGAATATCCCTCCACCCAATAGGTGGTATCCTGCGTTGGGCTTCGGGTAATAGTGGTCTGTCCAGACGTACCATCGTACCACTCCACATTCGTACCCACACCATTCACCGTCAACTTCGCGGATTTACCCTCGCAGATGGCGGAATCACCCGTAATCCTTATATCCGGCAAAGGTTTCACCTTAACCGTGATGGAGACTGGTCGGGACTTACAGTTCATTTCGTCCACACAATAGACGGAATAAGTAGTCTCATCGTCAGGATAAACGGCGCGTTTCTCACCCACCGTAACCTGATCCTCCCAAATACATGACGCGAAATCTCCGTTATAAGATACCAACTCGGCGGTCAAGTTCGCCGGGTCATTCTTACATACCTGCCTGTCGCCGTCAACATTCAACACCGGAAGAGGCAACACATTGACCTTGTACGATGCCTCACTGAAGCAACGAGGACCATAAGCATAGGTTCCCCTCACCGTATACGTGGTGTCAGTCAACGGACAAGCTCTCAACAAATCGGAATTCACGCCCATCGATATCCAAGTATAATTGATGGTCGAATCAGGGAAGAGATAATCACGGACCTCCAAGTGCGCCGTATCACCCAGACACACCTCCTTTTCTCCAGTTATCGCAAGGCGAGGGCTCTCGACACCATATACCTTCCAATCTTTCTCGTACTTACAGAAATATTCGTCTATCACATCCACGTGAAAATCATTTTCATATGAACTGATCACCGTTTTGAGGGAAGAAGAAGTGGAAGTATCTGTAGGATTCGTGCTCCACACATAACGGCTATTGGCAGATGCGCCAACCGTCTCAAGTTCCACCTCATGCCCGATACAAACGGTTTTTTGGGAACTAATGCTCAAATTAGGGAAATGGCGCACATAGATATCCTTAGAGAAGGGTACCGAACAACCCAATTCTGTTTTCACCGTCAAATTCACAGTATACGGACCAGGAGCCATGTATCGAGCATCTGGAGTCTCGACATTCTGAGGGGCGGACCCATCTCCGAAGTCCCATAGATAACCTGACGGTCTATCACCGATGATATTGTACGTGATGTTCTTAAAATGCACCATTCCACCGCAATCATTCTCATACTCGAAGTCCAATACGGCGTCCATCTTCTGCAGTTGAGTTTTCAACTCCACCTGAGTACAGCCCGACTGCATACTCGTCAACTTACATATATAGTCAACACCAGTACTCTTCAAGTCATTCGGAATAACGGCAACAGAAGGATCATTAGGATCCGTATCAACCCTAACACCATCCGAGCGAGACCAATCATACTTGCCGAACCCGATAGGAGCCATAATTCTAGCAGGCTCTCCTATACAGTCCTTCACTTTCAACTCCAATTTCTTGGTCTCGGCCCAAAAGTAACCATACGCACGATGACCTCCAGGACCAATCACCCCATTTGACGACCGAAGACAATCATGTACGATTACCTCTATCGTCACCTCTTTACCAACATGCTTGGACAAGTCAAAATTACCATAGGTCCAACGACGAAACGCATATTGACTAATATTACCTCCATCATCAGACCCACGACAAGAAGTAACAGACTGATCTGCAACCAATTCAAGTCCATCCGCATTTTGACCCTCCGCATTGACGGTGAATTCACCACATGGCAACTTCACCTCTCCACCTGTGGCAGGATTGAACATCGATACCGACACAGAAAAAGATGGCAACTGATAACCATCAGTGTGGTCACTATTCGATTGTCCACCCTGCCGACCAAATGTAATGCCACCCGTTTGACCAGATTGTAAATCCGGACAATGTAGAACACTCGCAAAGCAATAGGTGAACAACGTAGTGTTCTCCGTCACTGTGAACTTATATACCAATCGCTCGGCCTTCGCCGGCAAATTAGGTGTACCCGAATGATCGTTGTTCTCCGCAGTACCCGTACTACCGATTCTAATAGGGGTGATTCCATCAGGATTTGTCTTGAAATTCCAACAGTTAATGACTGGATCATCCACATCACTCATATTGGTCATAACCTCAAACTCCTGCAACTTGGCTTCCCTGATTGTACGATTCTTTGTCCACGGAGTCCATGCGGTGTATTTATACATACTATCTGTGTTGTCCAGGTAAATTCCACCCGTATAGAGTTCCCAATGCGTAGGTTCACCCTCCTCGAAACTCAGGTTCGGAGTGTCGATGTTGGTGTCCTGCGAAAACACATCCAAAAAGTTGAGCAACAATCCTATGACCATCACTCCCTTTATCGTTTTTGTCTGGAACATCCCAGTAATTAGATTTAAGGACATAATCTTAAATTTTTAATTCGTGCATATACGTTTTTCTTGATATCAGAAGAAGATGCCAGCATACGTAATTCGCTAATAATCAATAGCGTGAAATAATCCGTTCAATAATATCAAACCTTTACATACACTCCCTTATAAGCATTCACTTCCTAATCACTCTTCTAAATCTCATACCTTCAAATACCATTATCTCAACATAACAGTATATCCCTTTAACCCTTCTTTTCACCTACAAAGATGTATATTTATTTTCTAACTTTTTACAATATTTCACCTTCTTTATGAAATTTTCAGTGAACAGACTCTTTCTTTCAGTAAAGGTCATCTATCAACACCCCAACGGCACCCGATTTGTTGCCACTTTCCCCTTATTAATAAATTATATATAAATATTGCACAAAAAATTGATTTAGAAAAACCGATTTTCAACGTTTATTGGACAGAATAATCCACAAAACAACAGGCGCACCAATCAATGACGAGAGCGCATTGACAGGCAAGACATACCCATCCCCAGGTAGTTGGGAGAAGATATCACACAATAGCACCAACACCGCCCCACAAAGCATACAGCAAGGCGTCAGCAAACGATGAACAGAGGTCTGCAGAAGTCCCCTGACGATGTGCGGCACCGCAATGCCGATAAAACCGATCGGACCCGTGAAGGCTGTGGTCGCTCCCGTCAACAATGTGGCAGAGAGAATAATCATCCAGCGCATTCTCCGCACATCCACCCCAATACTGCTGGCGTAATCATCCCCTAAAAGCATCGCATCCAACGGTTTGAGCAGGAAGGGCACAAAAACAACGCCTATGCCCACAAAGAGGGCCATGACCCGCAACTTCTCCCACGTGACGCCGGACAACGAGCCTAGCGTCCAGTTCACAAACATCTTGACGGAGTCCGGATCGCTGATGTTCTGCAGCAACGATATGGCTGATGTGGCCAAACACCCTAACATGATGCCGGCAATCAACAGGGAGACCTTCTCCCTCAGCCGGAACGATACCGAAATGACCAGCAAGAAGAGAAGCGCCGCCCCTATCATGGAGGAGAACGCGACACCCCAGCCGGATACATATACGGAGGATATGCCTAAGGCGGAAAACAACAACAGATATACGGCGACTCCCAACGACGCGCCGGAACTGATACCCAACACATACGGACCCACCAATGGGTTTCGGAAAAGCGTCTGCATCCATAGTCCCGAAACGGAGAGGGATATGCCTACCAAAACAGCGGTGATGGCCTTGGGAATCCGAATGTCTACCATAATCGTCCGATGGATGGGGTCGCAACTTCCCTTGAGCAGGGCTACGAACTCACTGAAAGGGATATCCACACTCCCGAACAACACATCCACCACAAAAAGCACGATGGAAAGGGAAAAAAGTATTATGAAAACCAACCTTTTACGATTCATGGCGAACTACCTCCCCTCTCCTGATTTGACGCAACGTCCCAGATAAACGGTCTCATGTTCAGGCATCACTTCGGGATGAAGCACCGATATCAAATCCGCCAACACGACATCCGGCCTCGCCACCGCACTTTCGTAGAAATCGGTGATGTGCAGACCATCCGTCGTCTTCTCCCGCTTCTGGAAGTGGAAGAGATTACCGTTTTTGTACGATTTCATCTGGGAAAGACGGGGATCCAGATCCTCCAGTCTGACCGTCCCGCAGTTCATCCAAAAATCCGCTTCAGAATAATGCGCCAACAACCACTCCGTTCCACAGGTGACAGTGGGCACCATCGTATCGGCCAACAGGTAATTTCCGCCCGCATCCTGGTAGAGCTTGGACATGAAGCCTTCCCCACCCGTCATGTACCACGTGTCTCCGTAAGATCCTGCGGAGAAGAGCGTCGGACGGGTCTGAACCGTATCCACCATCTCCTTTAGATCCACATATCTTTGCTCGATGGTCTGGAAGATGGAATCCGCCATCGCATACCGATCAAAAAAGAGGGAGATGAATTTAATCCACTCCGTCCGGGCAAGTGCGGAAGACTCCTTCCACTCGAAGTTGTGGACAACCGGACAAACATTGGCATGGGGATCGTCTCGCAAATCGGAGAGGAACAAAACATCAGGATGAGCGAACAATAAACGTTCCCCGTTGATATCGAACGAGGAGCCCAAAGAGATGATATCCCCCCGGCTGACCTTTCCCCTGATTTCATCGGAGAAAATAAACTTCGCGTCGCAGGTGGCCACCATCTTGTCCATAACCCCTAGAAGTTCCAGGAACCCGAACAATGTGCCGGAATTGGTGCCCAAACGTTCAACCGGTATCTTGATTCTGCATGCATCATCAGGCACCTGAGCGGAGTCTCCACGCACCAGCGCATACCTGAACGTCACCTGCTGATCCGACCCGCCCGCATAGACAGTGGCAAGGTATCCATAAGACGTCTCCTCCACGCCGAAATGGGTGGCGTACCGAAGCGACAACGGATGTGACTGTGTATCAGGAGAAGAGATTTCCCGCCTCGCATCAAGACACGAAGGAAGAAATATCACTCCGACCACTACAAGCACGCAAAAAGCAATATGTTTCGGAAAAAGTAACATGGCGCGAATTTAAAATTTTAAGGATTGTTATGCAAGATTTAGGAAAATGCTGTATTTTTGTATGGATATATGCCTAAGAAATGATATGGGAACAATTAAAACAAGAAATTTATTAATTGATGTAGCAAGAAAACTTTTCGCCGCCAAAGGTGTGGAGAACACGACGATGAACGATATCGCAGTGGCCGCCCAAAAGGGGAGAAGGACATTGTACACCTATTTCAAATCAAAAGAAGAGGTCTACTCCGCCGTCATAGAGAACGAGCTGTTCCAATTGGCGCACAAATTGCAGGAGGTAATGCAAAAAAGTCAGAGTCCATCGGAAAATCTGATCAACTATATCTTCATGAGGATGAGCCTCTTCCAGGAGGCTGTCCGCAGAAACGGTAACCTACGCGCCAGTTTCTTCAGCAATATCCACCTGGTGGAGAAGGTTCGCCACAAACTGGACCTGCAAGAGCGCAGGATGCTGGAAAAAATCCTGTTGGAGGGCAATGCGCGCAACGTATTCAACGTGAAGAATCCTAAATTCGCCGCCGCCCTGTTCCAATGCGCCCTGAAGGGTTGCGAGGTGCCGTTCATGCGCGGTGAATTGGCGCAATTTTCACTGCCGGAAAACAAAAAGGCCTTCACGGACTTCCTGCTCAGCGGACTGACAGAGTTGAACATCATGTCCGAATAAGAGGAGAGGCGCGCTACCCTATTCTCCCCGTGAATCACCTTATTTTAATATAAAGAAAGATTTGTGCGAAACAAGACGCATCATTCTTCCTTCACACGGATTGTCGCCGCATAACGGGCGTTTTCACCGACAAAAGTGAGCGGTAAAAAGCCGGAGCGTATCCTACCATTCTGAATAACAAGGGGATAATCCCTCGAATAATCGGAACAAATTTTCGCCAATTCATCGGACGATCTGTTCGCCCATATCACGAATTCACCGACGGAGGAAGGAGATAGATACCTATCGGTTATGATCCTCGCACACACCCCCATGTTCATCCGTAGATTCACCTCCACGCAAGGATGGATCCACCTACCCGTCTCGTCTTCCACCACCATCATGTCGACCCCGAAATAACCTTGGTAGTAAGGCGCCACGGAAGAGGCGAAAAACGCCTCCAGGCAATGCGCCACCTCCCGAAAGGCTGTTTCACCGATGGATTCGCCCAATTTTTTCTCTATCAATTTGTTAGGTATCAAATAGTTGCCTCGATAAGTGCCCATTCCATCGGCGGAAAAGTAGGAATATCCCGCGAAAGAGACCGCCTTGCCGTCACTGAGGAACTCCATGGCGAAATCCGCCACTTTTCCATAAACATGCTCCCCGATAACGCTTCCCTGCCTAGCCAACACATTGGAGCACCACGATTCCAACAAACCGCCCCGCTCCTCGTTGACCCACCGCAGACCTTTTCCGCTACATGACCACGGGGCTTTCAGCACACAATGCGGAGAAGCATCGATGAATTGGCGGATTTCCCGCAAAGAACCCAACTCTTGGGGCATACCAAACAAACGAGGCAACAACCCATTGTTTCCCAAACATTTAAGCACCTCAATGGTGAAGCGACGGTGGGACAAATTCCTCAAAGTGGCCACATCCACCGAGATTTTCCGCTTCGCATACTTGTTCCATTCATTGAGCAACGCTCCATTCCACCCCCAAGGCACCAGCTCATCCTCCTCCGACTGGTGGCGACACCGTTCCGCGAAAGGAGTCCATTCCACCGAGATTCCCAACCGAACGAAGACATCCGCATGCCAATCGGAAGGCACAACATTCCGCGACAAGACCAATTCGCCGTTCCGGGCGAACCAGACAGGCAACAGGGACAAGTCCGTGGCGAGTTGCACGGCCGACGCAGGCGGATTGTAATGCCCACCTCCATGGGCCAACGCCAAATCATTTTCGGGATTGAAATAGTGGCACCTCATAGTCCATCATCAATTATGCACCATCACGAAATCAGGAAAGATACGGAAACGAAGGGTGACAGACGGTCTATCCTCCACCTCCGCCTCTATCGTACATTGTTCCATATCCAACGCCTTGATGGTAATCTGCTCCCAATACTCGGGACGCAACCCTTCAAACAACTTATAGATCGCCTCCTTGGCGGACCAGCAAAGCAAGAGAGGAATTCTATCGGTGGAATCGATGAGCCGTTGCTCCTCCGCACGCAGGAACTTATCCCTGACGTGGAAAATCTTATCGGAAAATTGCTCTATATCCAAGCCTACTTCCCGGTGCGGACTAAGCAGAACAGCCGCATAACCTTTTGTATGAGAGATGCTTATGTGCAAATGCTCTTCCGGCAGGAATGGTTTCCCCATTTCATCGTGGAAAACGTCACACTCATGTCCCAACGCATCCAGCAACAAGGCACGTACGGAGAGGTACTCCTGCCTCCTTTTCACCGACTTATGGCGCTCCACCTCAGACTGGTAAAGACCCTTTTTATCGGAAAAGAGGGAAAGCAGATCCTCGACAGGCTCATCCATCTTCCAAATGGAGAGGATTTCCCCGTCGGCGTTTCTGTCACAATGATAAAGCATAGGCTACGGAATTATCCCTTTCTATCGATGATTTCCTTCGTGAAGAACAGGAAGATGACAATACCGATAATATAATAGATGACGTCACGGCTATCGATCACGCCGCGGCTCATCGATTCATAATGCGCACTGATGCCCAACGAGGCGATGAAACTCTCCGTCTGTCCGTTAGATGCCATGCCGGAAACGATGTCGAACCCGATGTAAGCGAAGAAACACAACACCGCGGCCACGATGAACGAAATGATCTGATTATCCGTGAGCGAGGAGGCGAACAGACCCACCGCCGTATAGAAGGTGGCCAGGAAGAAGAGTCCGATGTACGAGCCCCAAGTACCTCCCATGTCTATATTACCCATCGGATCGCCCAAAAGCCAAACAGACAAGAAGAAAAGCAACGTCGGCACCAAGGAGAACAAAACCAGCGCCACGCCCGCCAAGTATTTAGAGAGGACGATGCTCCAACTGGAGATAGGGCGCGTCTTCAACAATTCTATGGTACCCGTCCTCCGCTCCTCCGCAAAAAGACGCATAGTCACCGCCGGCACAAGGAAAAGGTAGAGCCAAGGCGCAAAGTAGAAAAGTCCGTCCATGTTGGCGTAACCATTATCCAAAATATTTTCCTCACCAGGGAAGACCCACAGGAAAAGACCCGTCAGGGCAAGAAACACGCCAATGACGATGTACCCCATCGGAGAGGAGAAAAAATTGCAGAATTCCTTTTTAAATAATGCGAGCATAGCTTTTTATACCTATTTCCTTTTTTTTTAGCGCAAAAATAAGAAAATGTTTTTAATATTCGGAAAATTAATGCTACCTTTGCGCCGCTTTTTAAGCGAAAGAAGTTTAACAAATTATTAATTAAAAAGAATGGCAACCAAAATTAGATTGCAAAGACACGGCCGTAAGGGGTACGCGTATTACCACATCGTCGTAGCAGATAGCAGGGCACCACGTGATGGTAAGTACATTGAGAGAATCGGATCATACAATCCGAACACAAATCCTGCTACAGTTGACTTAAACTTCGACAGAGCATTGTACTGGGTAATGACCGGTGCACAGCCAACTGACACAACAAGAAACCTTTTGAGCGACAAGGGTGTATACCTGAAGAAGCACTTGTTGGGTGGCGTTAAGAAGGGCGCCTTCAAGGAGGAAGAGGTTGAGAAGAGATTCCAAGCTTGGTTGAACGAGAAGGAGAAGAAGAACAACGCTATCGTTACAGAGCAGAACACGAAGAAGATTGCATCCGCCAAGAAACGTTTGGAGGAGGAGCAAGCTATCAACAAGACTAAGTCTGAGGCTCTCGCTAAGAAGAGAGCTGAGGCTGCAGCAGCTCTTGAGGCAGCAGCTAAGGAAGCAGCGGCAGAGGCAGCTGAGGCAATCGCCGAGGCAGAGGCTCCAGCAGCTGAGGCTCCAGCTACTGAAGAGAAGGCAGCTGAGTAAATAGCAGACCTTTATGCAACAAAAGAGACATCCGTGGTACGGGTGTCTCTTTTTTAATTATGAATTATGGTTTGAAGAAGTCTATTTTGAATTGAAAGGATCTATCATCTATGAGTCACCATGTTTATAGAATAATTTTATTAAACTATGAATCAATATATTACAACCCATTCAAGCAAACACATTCATGTGGGGGCAAATAGATTCTTTCCACTTTCCCTCGAAAAAAAATTCTAACATTTATTTGCAATTCTTAAATAAAATTAGTAATATTGTATATGGAAGTCGGAAACAAATAAAAACGGCTTCGCAGAATGGAACTTTATTATTAACTAAAAATTTATGTATTATGACACTTTCAGCTCCTAAACAAATCATTTGGGTTATAGCCGTAATTCTCGGCGTATTAGGCATTTTAAGTTATTTTGTAGTGATTCCTTTCGTTTCAGCCAACGGTTTTTGGTTCGTAAGCGCTGCGTTCGCATTATTGGCTATAGCAACACTCGTGAAAGGGCTGTAAAGCAGTCATTTTGTGTATGAACATAGAGGGGAAAAGCAGGGCTTTTCCCCTTTTTGTTGTTAACAAACACCCCTTTGAAAGCATAACCCCCATGTTTTTGAAAAAAAAACACTATTGGAAATGGAAAAGACATATTTGATTGATTGTTTTTGGGAATCACCATAAGAAAAACATACATTTGTATTGGTAAACCATACGTACATTATTTTAAAAGGTTAATATCATGAGAATAAAGAATTACTTACTATTAACTGCATGGATGGCGGGTCCCGCTTTCGCATCTATTCATATCAATGAAATCATGGTGCGCAATTCATCCTTCCATTACAACGAGGACTTCAACTTCGTGGGATGGGTGGAACTATATAATTCCGGGGACGAGATGGTTGATTTAAGCAACTACTTCTTTTCCGACTCAGAATCAGACATATACAAATGGCAGAATCGGGCCAACAACTCCCAGATACAGCCAAAGGGCTACGCCATCTTCTATTTCGACGAAGAAGATAAAACCAACCACGCCAACTTCAAGCTGGACAGCGACGGTGGCACGTTGATTCTTTCCGACCAAAGCGGTCATGTCTTGGACAAGGTGACCTACCCTAAACCGTTCAGGAACGCCTCTTACGGAAGGGTACAAGACGGTGGCAACAAATTGTCCCACTTCGTCACACCGACCATATTGGCGACGAACAACAATGCGAAAACGGCAGACGCCCAGACAGCGGCGCCAGAGTTCAGCATCAGCGGAGGGTTCTACACTGGTTCACAGAACGTTAAGATCTATGCGGAGGATGGTAGCGCTAAGATTTATTATACGACGGACGGCACGGAGCCAACCATCAACTCCATGCAATACTCCTCCCCTATCCAAATCAACACGACCACACCTCTGCGTGCCATCGCAGTCGTAAACGGGGAAGTCGCCAGCGACATCACAACGGCGACCTACTTCATCGGCGTCAATAACATACCGACCTCCATTAAGGTCGTATCATTGGTGACGGACCGTCAATACGTATATGGTGACTCGCTTGGCGCATTGGTTGTGGGAAAGAATGGTTCGACAGTACCTTCCAATTGTGGAGCCATGGATCGAGCAGCCAACTACATGAACGATTGGGACCGCCCTTGTAACTTCGAGTTGTATGACGAGAACAAGGAGACCATGGCCAACCAAGAGGTGAAAATCAGCGCATTCGGCGCTTGCTCACGTACGAAATCCATCAAGTCAGTGGCCGTCAAAGCGGGCAAGGCGGTTGGAAACAACAAGTTCGACTGCGCGATATTCAGAGAGAAACCTGCACTAAAGTGGAAAGGCCTCGTTCTCCGTAACTCAGGTAACGACTTCGGAAGAATGTTGTTCAGGGACGGCTACATCCAAACAGTGGCGGCTTCCGGCATGGATTTGGACCACCAAGCATACGAGCCAACCGTGGTCTTCATGAACGGTGAATACTACGCGATGTTGGGTATGCGCGAACGTACCAACAAAGACTTCGTCTACTCCAACTACGGACTGAAAGAGGAGGATTTCTGCATTCAAGTCACCTCTAAGACAGGAACCGGCGAATGTGCGGATTTCCAACAGGTCAAGAACATCGCCAATAACGCAAGCTCCGCCGACGCCTTCAGTAAAATAGATGAGATCATCGACGTGGACGAGTTCCTGAACTACATGATGACGGAAATATACATCTTCAACAAGGACTGGGCCGACAACAACAACAAGGCTTGGAAACGTAACGAGAACGGCAAGTGGCGCTGGATCCTTTACGATACGGAATACTCCACTTCTTTGTATGAGGAGAATATGACGGGCAACGGATTCACTTCCAACGCAAATAAACTCACTTATTTGACCCAGTTGATTAAAAACCCGGAAATGAGCAGACGTCTCATGACGAAGTTCGTCGCCCATGCGGGAACTACATTCGGAGCGGAGAACACCGCCTATATCCTGGACAGTATGATAACCATCCTGAACAAGGAAGCGGATTACTTCAGGAACTTCCTCGCACAAAAGAATATCAAGGAAACATCCTTGACTTGGAGGGATGAGTCCATGAAGGTGCGCAACTTCCTTGTCGCAAGACAAAACGTGGTGTTCGACCATGTATCTAGCGCCCTGAATTACGGTTCTCCTGTTCCACTGAGGATCTACTCCGAAATCCCTGGCGCATCTTACTTGCTGAACGGATTGGAGCCTATCAACAAGAGTGATTTCAGAAGTAAATATTTCTCCGGCACGCAAATCTCCGTGAAGGCTATTGCTCCTGTAGGTTACAAATTCAAGAAATGGGAGGTTTGTAGGGAAAACTACATCCTCAACACCAACGATTCCTGGAAATATCTCTACTTGAGTGACTCCGTAAGCACGCCTTACAACTGGAAAGAGAGTTCGTTCGATGACTCCAGCTGGGAGTCTGGCGAGGCTCCTCTCGGCGGTAGCATGTCCTATTATGTGAAAACCAACGTCACCGGATCATCCGGAGGTGGCACTTGGCCAGGCGGCATGGGCGACTGGACCGGTGGTATGGGTGATTGGACCGGTGGTAACAACAACGGTGGTAACAATAACGGAGGCAACAACAACGGAAACTGGACCGGTGGCAACAACAACGGAGACTGGACTGGCGGTAACAACAACGGAAACTGGACCGGCGGTAACAACAACGGAAACTGGACCGGTGGCAACATGGGCATCCAACCTGCCCCTGGAGATGGTATCGGCGGTGGTGGCATCGGCGGTATCGGTGGCGGTGAATGGGGATTCGGCACAACACAAGCCGCAAAGACCATTCTCCTGAGAAAAGAGTTCAACATCGACAACCTCAGTTCCATGGACAACGAGATCCAGTGCATGGCCTACATCGGTGACGGTGCGATCATCTATCTCAACGGCAAAGAGATATACCGCTACAACTTGCCTAACAACGTGAGCGACACGACCAGAGCCATTTACGAGATGGACTCTTACGCTACGGTATCCTTCAAGATTCGCAGAAGTGACCTCAACCAAGGCAAAAACGTGATTGCGGTAGAATTGCATAGCGCTAAGAACTCCGCTTCCGTAGCGTTCGATCTCTCCATGCTGGACGAGAAAACAGGCGTGACATCCAATAACTCGTCTAACAACGAGGAATATACAGGCAATGTGAACGAAGCTTGCGTTCTCCGTGCGGTATTCGAAAAGGACGGTAGCTCAACCTCCTACAATAAGCTCTACATCAACGAGGTGTGCGCCGCCAACAAACAATATGTAGACGAGTTCCGCCAAGACGAGGACTGGATCGAAATCTACAACGACGGCGACGTGCCAGTAGACTTGGGCGGCATGTACCTCTCCGACAAGAGGAAGACATTGGATAGGTTCCAAATCCCTACCAACAACCCAGCAAAGACTACTGTCCCTGCGAAAGGATACCTTGTGTTCTGGGCGGATGCAGACTCTTCCGACCAAGGTCCTCTGCATACGAACTTCGAGCTTGCGAAGGATAAAGGCCAAACGATAGCTCTGAGCAGAAAGGTGAACGGAAAGATCGAAGTCATCGACTCCATCCGCTACATGCCTCACACCGACGGAGAGACTTACAGCCGCTTCTCCTACACTGGGGACGGTTCTTGGGCAGTCACCTCTCGACCAACCTTCGCGAAGAAGAACGCTTATTATCCTTTGTTGACTTCCTCACCAAGCGAGATTACTTTAATCAACAGCGAAGAGGGAAGCTCACTGCCTATTCTGAGCGTCTACCCTAACCCAACAAGCGATTACCTATGGTTCGCCATAGACGGGGAAGAGGCGGACATCATTCTTGCGGACCTGACGGGTCGAATCCTGCTCTCCAAGAACATAAAGAATGGTTCCAGCATCTATGTCGGCAACCTGGAGAACAACGTTTACGTCGTGACAATTACAGTCAACGGCACAACTTACCAAACTAAGTTCGTGAAGTTGTAAAACAATAAGACAACAACAGAAAAAGCACCCGTGAGCAATCATGGGTGCTTTTTTTATGCTTAGGATAAAGAAGAGTATCTACTCCAATAGACCCGCTCTTTTGCGCATATTCTCGCTAATGTTCGCCGCATATAACCACGTGTCCGCAAAGTGCAGATTACCCCAAGGAAACGGTTCCTTGAGGCTTTCGTTGTAACACACCTTCGGATCCACCTCCCCACAAACGAGCAGATGATCCTCTATCCGCACGCTGGTGTACCCTGGTGTGGTTTTATAGGCCTTTGTTTTCTTATCGTAACGAACAATGCCCTTATGCATATCTGCAGTAGCCAAGGACCCGTCGGTCCGCCAATTCAACGGATTGATGCAAACGACAGTGTTAGCGAACAAAGGAGACTTTCCCTCCATCGAAGTGACGGAGTTGTAGGAGATCACCACCCCCCTATCCTTCTCGCCCGTGGCGGGTTTGAGCCGATGAGGAAATTTGTCCAAGTCCTTCTCCGTAATCTCATAGCCCAACAGATAGGCGGCGATCATCTGGTCATACTGCTTGTCCGTCATTCCATGTTTCAGCAACTCCAACAACATCTGGGAGCCTTGGCTATGGCCCAATAGGATGAAAGGCCTTCCGTTGTTGAAAGTGCGCATGTAATATTGGAAAGCACGCCTCACGTCCGCAGCGGAGAGCTTCGCCCTGAACTTCCGTTCCGTGTTGCTCATAGCGAACACCTTCGTCGTCATCTGACGGTAATAGGGAGCGAAGAAATTGAAGTCATCCGCCGCATAGACGGTTTTATTGTACACCTGGTTTTTCCTCGCCGCATTCCTCACCTCCGCCCTACTGATATCCGTATAAGCAGGCACGCTTCCTCGATTCGAAAGCGGTTCGGAATTGATGGTGGGATAGATGTAGAAGATATCCACCGACTTTCCTTTATACTGTGAAGAGGATTCAAACCAATACTTTTCAATCGAATATCTAGGTCTCATCGCAATTTTCAAACAATAAGCACAAAGATAGCACCTAATTTCTAAAACACTACCGCCTGATCAGCGAGAAATTTCCGCTCAACTCCTCCTGTGAATATGGTGAACTGATGATATACCAATAATCAGCGGATGGCTTATCGAAACCATTTTCATCCTTTCCATCCCAACCATACAGGTTCTCGTAATGGTCATAGTGCCGCACAACCGTCCCATAACGGTCAAATATGGTCACCTCAACCTGACCATACCTCTCAACGTTCTCAATGACCCATCGTTCATTCACACCATCTCCATTCGGTGTGAAATACTTCGCTGGTTTTAAAGGGACAAAGTCCAACACGGTCAAGTCCAAATAGATTGTGCTATCACATCCGTCCGAACTGAGGAGCGTCGTTTGATATATACCCGAATGGCCCAAATGGGTTCCATGGAAATCATACGTTGAGCCATACGGAACAATGATAGCAGTATCGCTAACATAGGTAGGATGAACATCCACCTCAACCGAACGTCTCACCTCTTGATCGAACACTGTCATTACAACATGATAAGTTCCTCCGTTGTATTCGGACGCGTTCTCTATCTCCACTTCCGGACCGACTGCATGGAAATGCTGCGGACCATTCCACTTATACTCCGCATAATCATGAGGTGGCTCCACCTTTAAACGAATAGTCTCTCCACTACAATATGGGTTATCGGTAAGAATATTAAGCGAAGTGTCAGGGAACACGACAGTAAGATGAACTGTCACAACGCTATCACAACCATATCGACTAATAAAGGTTTTCTCGTAGTCACCCGCCATGGACAAAGATTCACCGCCAAAATCATACACATCTCCCTTAGGAATGGAGACATCCACATCTTCTCTGTATTTCTCCCTAACAAGCGCCATTACACTTGTCTCCACCAAGGTATCCGCATACTTGCGAACAAACTTATATTCCCCCTGATTTCGAGTGGAAACATTCGGAATGGAGATGCGCTTCTGATCGGACGTGAACCCATTGGGCCCTATCCATTCAATGGAGGCACCGTCCGTCTTCCCATCCGCCTGAATCACCAATTCTTCTCCCTCACACACAGGCGAATTAGATATTAACTGAAGTGAAGGCAACGTACAAACGACCGTCAAGGTGATGAAACTATCACACCCCACAGCATTCGTCAATACCGTTTCATAACGTCCCGCCTGATCGATTGTCTTCCCATTGAAATCAACGCTTTCCCCGTATTCGATCTCGGTCATCGTATCGTAGGCACACCTCGGAGCCACATTAATTGAAAGAGATTTAGAGAAGACCTCACCACGTTGTTTTTTCGTCACAACGTATATGCCACCATCCTCCTCCTTAGCGTTTTCTATACGGATGGAAGCGCCCGCTGCGGAAAAATGGTTCGGACCCGTCCAACTATACTCTGTGAACTCCTGCGGATCAACCACACTCACGGAAAAAGAACTGCCATAGCAATAATATGGATCATACGAGACCGCAAGAGATGAATCAGCGACAACCTTCAACATCAGCCTCGTGACACTGTCACAGCCATGCTGAGAAGTCGTCAAGCTCATATATTCACCATCTTCCTGCAACGAACGCCCATCAAACTCATATTGTTCCCCGAACATAATGGTATCGTACAATACAATCGAAGGTTTTTCCAACACCTGTACATCAATCGTGGCTTCGGAAACCAAATTTGGGAGGCATGTGATGGTCAACTTATATTGCCCACTATTTTGAAGTGTCGCAGAAGGAATATCCAATGTTTTTTCATGAGAAACAAAACCATTCGGACCCGACCACGAAACATCATCCGCATAAAAATCTTGATCCGCGGAAACATGTAACGCCCCACCCTCACAAACCGGAGCATTTGTGACAAGGGTTATCTTCGGGAGATAATAATCCAAGTGAAGGGTAACCACACTGTCACAGCCATTCTGGCCTTGGAAAACGCCCTGATAATCTCCCGCCTGACGAAGTATCTTCCCTGCGAATTCGACAGAATCACCGGCAACGACCGATGTGTCTTTCGTAACCACTTGTTTCTTACGCACATCCACTACGGTTTGATAGGAGAACGTATCTGATTGAATAATCAAATCCAATTGGTAGGAGCCACCATCGGAAGCTTCAACGTCAGGCAAAACCCACTCCTGCGACTGATTCTGCAAACGTTGCCCGGAAGGAACTACCCAATCATATTGTGCGTCGGGAATCTGCTCGGCAGACTTCACGGAAAAACGTAACGCCTCACCTTCACACACCGGAGCATTCGTAACAAGGGTTATCTCCGGGAGATAATAATCCAAGTGAAGGGTGACCACACTGTCACATCCATTCTGACCTTGGAAAACGCCCTGATAATCTCCTGCTTGGCGAAGTATCTTCCCTGCGAATTCGACAGAATCACCGGCAACGACTAACGTGTCTTTCACAACCTCTTGTTTCTTATGCACCTCCACTTCGGTTTGATAAGAGAGCGTATCTGACTGAATGATCAAATCCAATTGGTAGGAACCGCCATCGGAAGCTTCAACGTCAGGCAAAACCCACTCTTGCGACTGATTCTGTAAACGCTGCCCGGAAGGAACTACCCAATCATATTGTGCGTCGGGAATCTGCTCGGCAGATTTCACGGAAAAACGTAACGCCTCACCTTCACATACAGGAGAATTTGTAACAAGGGTTATCTCCGGAAGATAATAATCCAGATGGAGGAGAACCACACTATCACATCCATTCTGGCCTAGGAAAACGCCCTGATAATCTCCCGCCTGGCGAAGTATTTTCCCATCGAATTCAACAGAGTCACCGACAACAACCGACATGCTTTTCGTAATCACTTGTTTCTTATGCACATCCACTACGGTTTGATAGGAGAACGTATCAGCATGAATGATTAAATCCAATTGGAAGGAGCCACCATCAGAGGCTCCAACGTTAGGCAAAGACAACTCATGCGACTGATTCTGTAACCGTTGCCCGGAAGGAACTATCCAATCATATTGAGCGTCAGGAATCTGCTCGGCGGACAAAACCAAGACTTCCCCCTCACATATCGGTGAATTTGAATGGAGGTGTAATTCAGGGGTTGAGAAAAACAAATGAACATTTTTCACGCCGCATGGATTTGAAGCGTCAATCTCCGTATGCACCCCTGTTTCCGTATATACAGAATCGCCATACTGATACGAATCTCCATAATCTAACATAATGGTAGTATCCACAGCAACGGATGGACGAACAATCACATTCGTCTCCACAACATCGGAAGCCACGCCATTGGCTACCATCTGAAGGGAATAGACTCCCGCATTCTCAACCGTTGAATTAGGGATAACAGGTTCTTTCTCCGTTGAACTAAAACCATTCGGTCCGATCCACGAAAAAGTTGCATTCTGAGGTGCATTAAGCACCTTGAGATGAATGTCATCACCCTCACAATAAGGTCCCGAATTGGATATATCAACAATCACCTTACAACTCACAATCGCAGACCCGCCCAACTTCCGAATGGTAATATCACCCATCATCCTACCATAATTCGACACCAAGAACAGATACCAGCCACCTTTCACCGCCTGTTCGATACGACATATCTCCGTGTATTGGTATGAGAACGAGCAATCCTGCAATTGCAAATAAGGATATTGATCGAAATTGCCTCGGAAACAGGGGTTATCCACCTGCGTTAGCATTTCATCTATGATATTTCTACTATGGGAAGTCGTCAATTCATACAAACGTGGGCAAGCTTCCATGTCATCTAGAGTCAATAACCTATATTGAGGTATGAAACTTAGTGAATTGACAGGATCCTCACATATGGACTGCAGAACATCGTTTTTAGTATCTCCCCAGAAAGGACCCCAACACGCATAGTCCACATCGCTATTCATCGAGTGAGTCAACTCCAACGTCAAATCACCGGACTCCTCAACCTGCATTAGCAACCATCTCGGCGTGACAATACAATCCCCCCCAAGACATCCAACCACACCCGAAAGAGAGTGGAAAGTTAAATCTGTCGAGAAATCCGCCGAATCCATTAACGCCCGATACAAGTCCGAGAAAAAACAAAAGTCTTCAGAGGAGTGCCTTGAGGCGGGATATTTTATACCTAAGTCATTTTCATCCGTACAGAAAACAACAACATCATCCCAATCCCCTAACGGACAATCATTCTGAGGAAAGGACCCTAAACAATAAGACAGAAAAACCAATACACCTACAAATCTTTTCATATATATTGAATGTGTTTTATCAAGATGGGCTCAACACACACCTTCATTGTATTGTCTATATTTGCGAAAATATAAAACTTATAGAATTCAACAAAATATAATAGTATTTTATTTCAATAATCAATTTATCCGCAAACAACCCATGATGGCCTTAAATCTAGGGGAAAACACCCACGCAACTCAAAATCAACAGATTCACACAAAAAAATCCCCCAGTCCGAAGACCAGGGGATTCCATATATAAACTAACTGATGATTAGCCTAAGAACGATATCAGGATACCGGCAGCCACAGCGGAACCAATCACACCTGCCACGTTGGATGACATGCAATAGTTCAGCACATGGTTACGGGAATCGTACTTCAAGGCGATATCATTGGCGACACGCGAAGCCATCGGAACAGCGCTCAAGCCTGTCGCACCAACCAACGGATTGATCTTCTTCTTCGAGAAGAGGTTCATGATCTTCACCAGTAAGATACCACCGAAGATGGAGAATCCGAATGCGCAGAAACCACCGGCAACGATACCGATCGTCTTAAGGTTCAAGAACGCGTCAACCGTCATGGTAGCTCCCACAGACAAGCCGAGGAAGATGGTAGCCGCATTCATGATGCCATTGGATGCCGCATTGAACAAACGTGAAGTATTGTTACCGATCTCCTTGATCAAGTTACCGAACATCAACATACCCACCAATGAAACTGCGTCTGGCACGATGATTGCCACAATCGTAGTAACCGTGATTGGGAAGAGGATCTTCAACACACGCATGTTCTTGAACTCCTGCTTGCTAGGATACAACTTGTCTTGTTCCTTCATGTTGATCTTCAACTCCTTCTCTTTGCAGGTCAACTTAACCACCAACGGAATGATCACAGGCACCAAAGCCATGTATGAATAAGCCGCGATAGCGATTGGACCCAACATGTGAGGAGCCAACTTCAATGTAGTGAAGATTGCGGTCGGACCATCCGCACCACCGATGATGGCCAATGATCCAGCCTCCTTCATGCTGAATCCACACTGACTTGCTACTATCAATACAGCGAAGATACCAAACTGAGCACCAGCACCAAAGATAGCCAACTTTAGGTTACGCAACATCGGACCGAAGTCTGTCAGCGCACCCACACCCATGAAGATGATTGGAGGCAAAAGACCGGACTTGATCAATGCGTAATAGATGTAGTTCATGATACCGAACTCATGCGCGATGTCATGCAAAGGCATTTGCCAGATATCATACACCTCAATATGGTTCAACAAATTAGCGTCCTGAAGTATCGCATTGCCTTCCAAGGCTGGATTATACCACAGTTTTCCAAGTTGGACGAAACCTTCCTTAGCTTCCTCAGTACCCTCCGCGAAAGAGAGGACCTGGAACCCACTATCCAATCCATTGTTCAGGAATTCATTCGAGATACGGAAAATCTCACCCACACCATTCACAGCCAGCACACCCATGCCACCTCCAGGGAAGTTGGCGATCAGCACACCGAAAGCGATTGGAACAAGCAACAACGGTTCATACTCCTTCTTGATACCCAAATAGAGCAGGAAGAAGGCCAAAAGAATCATTATGAAGTATGAGGGATTGTCAACAAAGTTGCCAATCGCCGTCATGCCATATATTTTATCTAATATTTCTCCCATGATTCCTCTTATTTAATTCTCATCAAAACATCATCTTCGGAAACGGAAGAACCGCTTGTCAAGCAAATCTGAGTGATGACACCATCACACTCAGCCGCGATAGCATTGAATGTCTTCATCGCCTCCACGTAGCAAACCACTTGGCCCTTCTTCACGGCGTCACCTACCTTAACCGGTGCGTCACCCGAATTCTTCACCAAGTAGAACTTGCCCTCCAATGGAGAGGTCAATTCAGTTCCTTCGCCAGGAGCCGCAGCCACCGCCGCACCAGTCGCTGCCGCAGGAGCAGCAGAACCATCATTTGCGCCGATTGTGACATTGTACTTAACACCATTCACCTCAACAGTTACGGTTTGAGGCAATTCAGCACCGCCCTTGCAAGCGGCTCTCTTCGCCTTACGCTCCTCAAGGTCAGCCAAGAAGTCTGCCTTAGCCTTACCAGACTTGTAAGCCCTGTACTGTTGTGGGTGCATAGCCAACTCGAACAACTCCTCGTCGTCCTGACCGAAGTCCCAACCCTCTTTCTTCATCTCCTCGCGGAAGGTGTCCAAAGCGTCAGGATAGTTGCTTTGAGGATCCTCTGTATGGAACTCGCGGCCTTGCTCTTTCGCTTTGGCAACCAATTCAGGAGCCAAAGGACCAGGCAAGTTACCGGACTTACCCAACATCATATCCCAAATATCGTCGGCAATCATAGACCAACGCTCCTTGCCCTTCTCCATCTGCATAACGTTCATCAACGCCATGTTTTTCACATATTGTGAGAATGGAGTCACCAAGCAAGGGTAACCCATCATCGGCCATACATATTTCACCTCGTCGAACAGTTTGATCAACAGTTCGTCTTGGCTCATCTTAGGCTTGCCGTTCTTCTCCTTCCACTTGTTGATGGACTCAAGGTTCGTCTCCAAGTCAGTCATCAAGGAACCCATCATACCGCCTGGCAATCCAGGACCGATCAACAAGGAGTTCATCATACGGTTACGAGGAGGAATATAGTAGCCCAAGAAATCATCCATCATCTCCTTGATCAAGGTACGAGCCTCCATGTAAGCCTCCATGTTGATCTCCTTCACCTTGAAGCCGGCATCCTTCAACATAGCCTGAACAGCGATCACGTCAGCGTGACCAGTACCCCAAGAGAGAGGCTCCATACCAACGTCCACATAGTCGCAACCAGCCTTGCAGACCTCCAAGATGGATGCCATGTTGAAGCCAGGACCAGCGTGGCTGTGATATTGGATCGTGATATCCTTGATCGCCTTGATGTTCTTCGTCAATTCACCCAAGAAGGCAGGACGGCCGATACCAGCCATATCCTTCAAACAGATCTCGTCACATCCTGCATCGATCAACTCCTTAGCCATTTTCGTGTAATACTCCACGGTATGGATCGGAGAATAGGTAATGCAAAGACAACATTGGGAGATCATGCCACCATCGTGTGCATATTTGATGGAAGGGATAATGTTACGGGTATCGTTCAAACCACAGAACGTACGGGTGATATCAGTACCCTGTTTCTTCTTAACCACGTAGAAGAGTTTGCGGACATCCGCAGGAACCGGACTCATACGAAGGCCATTCAAGGCGCGGTCCAACATGTGGGTTTGAATGCCAGCCTCATGGAAAGGCTTCGTCCACTGACGAACTGCATTGTTCGGATTTTCTCCGTAGAGGAGATTCACCTGCTCAAATCCACCACCATTTGTTTCTACTCTGTCGAAGCAGCCCATCTTCACGATTACGGGCGCAACTTTCATCAATTGGTCGACGCGTGGTACATACTTACCTGCGGCCTGCCACATGTCTCTGAAAACGAGACTGAATTTAACTTCTTTAGCCATTTTTCAGTTATGATTATTTTTCTCTTAAATTCTTTCGATTTTGTCAGCCTTTGACTTTCCATTCGTGATCTTACTGATCGCCATGTTGATGGCTTGGGCCACATTGGCATCCACTGCACTAGGCGTTGCTGAAAACGCATTCGATTTAGGCGCCTCTTCCGCCGGCGCGTACTTGTTAATCAACTTGATTAACATATTTCCCAAGAAAATAATGAGTAATAAAACGGAGAATACCGTTGCCAACCCAATGCCCATTAATTGTAGGGCCATGAAAAATTTATCCATTTAACCTTACTATTAGTTTTTTAGCAAAAATTTTAGCAATAAATATAATCCCCAAAGATAGAAAAAATTTCTTAGACACATGATATTTGCGCAAAAAGTTTAATGAAATTTCAATGACGAAGAATGAATTGAAACAAAAACGGGATCTTTTCCCACAATTAACAACAGAACGGACAATGAATCCAGTCAAAAGGGAAGAAGAGAGGCATCCACTACCCATAAAAAACGTGGCTCAAATCCGTCATAAGACTTCATTGAGCCACGCCCTAATGTAGCGTTCCGATCAATTATCCGTAGCGGACAACCTTCTCGGAGACTTGTTCATCACAACTGCTTGCAGACAAACTTCTTCGGGTTATCCACCACCCCGAAGATCCGGTCGGAAGCGAACGGAACCGACACCAGAGACTCGTACAGACAGTGGTCCGCCGCATTCCAGTAACGGAAAGTCACATTCGTCGTCTCAGCACCCGTTCCGATGACGGTCAGAAGGAACACGCCATCGATGGCCTTTTTAACGCACCTGCACTCGCTTCCGACAAACGCCGCCATGAGGTCATCACTGGAGGCCTTCGATTTCAGCTCGGCAGGGAGTTCGAAAACCACCGTCATGGTGTAAGCGTAGTCACCCGCAACGGCAACAGACTTCCAACCAGGGTTCTCGTACGTGTTACCCGTAGGAATGATTACCACAGAGGTATCCTGTACATCCTCCCACGGATTCTCAGTCTCTTCCCCTTGGAGTTTCTTGAGCAACTCGTCCAACTTCTTGTTGGTCTCATCCAACTGCTTGTTCGTATTGTTCAAGCTATTCTTCTCTTCCTCCAATTGCTTGATAAGCGCATTCTTTTCTCTCAGCTGCTCTTCAAGCGCCTCAACCTCATCGTCGTCTTTGCAACTCTGGAAAGATCCGGACAAGAGGAAGATGGACAATGCAATATAAAACCAATTCTTCATAATATACTCTCCCATATTACTTCTTTACAACTTTAAACACTTTAGACTCATCGCCTTGGCTAACCTTCAGCATATATGAGCCAGGAACCAAGCCTGACACGTTGATGCTTTCGTCCAGAACATTATCCGATGCGGAGACTTGCTTCTCAAAGACAAGCACGCCCAGCACATCGAAGAGTTCAAGCGTCACATCACCTTCGCCGTCCAGCTTGCCTGCAACGTTCAACTCGACATCCATAGGATTTGGATATACGGTCAACGTCTCTACCCCACCCACGTTGAAGTTCAACACGAATGGATGGTCTGGCGTACCATATATCGCATCACCCGTGAAGGTCAAAGCGTTGTTCGCCTCATAAGTGACTCCGTCACGTTCCATCGTGAAACGCACCTTGTCACCCGCCTTCGCCGAAACATTGATGAACTGGAGCGCATAGTCATCCGACAAAGCGACCTCCACAATCTTGTTCTCCTCTGTTCCCACAAGTGTGCGAAGGAGGTCGCCCTCCCTCTTTTCAGGGGCAGAAGCAATGATGCTCATGTTAGACTCGTAAGCGGAAGACTCCACTGAAACAGCGGAACGCAAAGCGGAAGAAGAGGAAGGATACTTGAACGTCTTTTGGACATTGCCCGTGTTTTTCAGCATATAACCGCAATTAGGTTGCAAGCTGTTGAGGGAACCGATCCACTCGTTGCCATAGTACATGGCGAATCCTTCATTCGACTTGATGACATCACCATCTTTTGCCTCATATCCAGCCAATGCGGTTTTCAACGTCATGCTACCAGTAGGCAAATAAGCGATGTAGTTCCAAGAACCTGCCTTCACAGGAATCATCATTGAGTCAAGATTGATACCCGAACCGGCGACAGACAACACCTGATTCTCGTCAGAATAGATCTTGAACATGTTCGTGTTGTTCAACACAAGACTATCATTCAACCACTTTCCACTCACTGCGGAATAGTTTGCGGAATGACCGCTCAAGTCCTTCACAATACTGTTCAAGCCCCATTTTCCACTATTGAGATAAGTGTTCAAGTCTGCCATGCCCGCTTTGTTCTCAAGGTTGAATGAAACCCAGTTCCAGCCCTTGCTCAGCGGAATGTTCTGATACTTAGTGGTTCCGTTATAGAACACCACCGGTGCGGTAGGTTTTCCGTAAACCGTGTCTGCCTCGAACGACACCACAGGAGAAGAAACCGCCTCCGACATGATGCCCTTGCTAGCGTCCCATGCGCGATAAACCAAACCATTGTATTTTGTGGTGTCGCAATAAACTGTCAACATTGCATACCACAAATCCATGGTCTTGTCATAGCTCATGTTAGCCACACCGACACACTTGCCTTTATAGAAGGCCGCAAGCATATCTCTCTCATCGTTGGAGAATTGGTTGTCCAACTTGATTTGAGCGAATACAGCCATGCTGAATTCATACTTCGAAGGATCAACGCTCCAATCAGGGGTGTCACCCTCCACCGTCACATTGAGGGCGAGAGGTTCAGTCACGTTATTGGAGTTCGTCAAGTAAACCACCTCGTCGTACGTGCCGACAGCAAGTGATGGATCGATCTCGAACTCGATGGTCTGCTTCTCCAACGGATTGATGGCACCCGACTCGGAAGAGGCGCTCAACCAAGCAGGCATGTTCTTCAGACTGTAGTTGATGACGGAACCACCCTTGTTCACAATCGGCATCTCGAACTTGTACGGCTCGTTTTGCTTCTTGTTGACAGTCACAGCGTCATCCATCCACTTCAACTGGTTGCGGTCGATGTAAGCGCTCCACGTGATCGGGGAAACAATGTAGTTTCCGTTCAAATCCTGCACGCCCTTCACCGTGAAGTTGACAATGGTCTTCTCAACACGGTAATCTTGCTCTTGCAAGTTGATAATCAACGCATCGTCGTTAACCACCCAGTCAAACAACAATGAAGAAGTCGCGCCCTTCGTTTTAACCGGAGGTATATTTCGGGACTCGGAAACTACGCCTTGCATCGTCGCGAACGCCAACTTCTTGCCATTGCCATCCAATGCGTCATTTCCCTTATCCTCCAATGTGAACTGCATCTGTGACGTACCCTGCCATTCAACGTAGTGTTCGAACGGATAGTAGAGCAGCAAGCCCATCTCGTCGCCATTCGATTTCTGGTTGTAGAAGTTCTCCACCTGAGATTGTTGACGATAGAGATTCCAGAGTCTCACCTCATCAATTCTACCCGAGAAATACTGATCAGCTTTTCTCTGCTTCGCAACAGTTGTCGAGTCGTTTGCAACATAATATACACACGCGCCAGCGAACAACTTATCAGAAGCAATGCCACCAATCTTATCAGCAGAGAAGTAAGTGTTCAACTCACCATCCACATAGATACGGGCGACGCCAGAAGAACGACTCACCGCAAGGGTGAAGTTATGCCAGTTATTGTCGGAGAAGTCTCCCTCCAAAGGCGTCACGTAACCATTGTGACGGAATGTCAACGCACCCGTTGGGTCAAAACCGACGCTAAATAGTTTAGTAGCGTCTTCGGCATCCGAAGCCAAACCTGTACCATTGGAGATTAAGGTCTGACCCTTTGCTTCAGATTCAGCATTGAACCAGAACTCAAGGGTGAAGTCCATATCCGAAGTGATGACAGCCGACGAACTATTCATGGCAACGTAACTTTGACCATTGAATTCAGCCGAACGTCCCTCAGGCAATGCCCAAGAACCACCCTTCATCAACAAATTAGCGCCGCGAGCCTTATCTTCCGTAGCGGCACCCTTCGCCTCTTCCATCTCATAGTAAGCCATCAAATTCAGGTCATTACCAGAGAGCTGTGACGTGCAATTGGCTTGGATAGTAGCAGAAGAACGAACCGAATTCCAGATACGGAATTGATCCACCTTACCATTAAAGTAGCCGTTAGCAGAGGCTACATTCCTACCCACTTCAATGACACCGTCACCCTTGTAAGCCTCAACATTAACTGAATTAATAACAGGCATGTAGTTCACATAAGCAGTCACGGTCTTATTCTCATTGTTATAGACCAAAGCGACATGGTTCCAAGAAGATTTCTCCCATGCAGGAACACTCTCCGAAACGAGTACCTTGTTGCCAACCTTGACGACAATCTTACCCTCCTTGTTCATGCCCATGGAAATAGACTCCGTTGCATCACCATGGCTGAAGAATGTCGCGTTTTGCAAAGAATCGTAGTTCACCCAACACTCGAAGGTCAAGTCCTTGTTGGCGAAGTTGCGAGTAACCTCTGTCGTGAGGTAATCGTTCTCACCATCCAAGGCGATAGCCACGCTATGGTCAGAAACCACACCGTTACGTACACCCGTAATCTCAAAGCTATTGACGGTCAACATTCCCTCCGCTATGGTCTCGTTGAAGTCGATTCGGATATCGTCATCGATTGTCAACACACCATTCGCAGGTCTAGGAGAACCGAACAGACGAGGATTGTACATATCCTTGATACCCGAAACCACTTCGGAAGGATTTTCATACAACTCATTGTTGATATTACAGAATGAAACCGCACGCAGATCGTAATTCTGGTCAGGAAGGTTATCCATGAAGAAATTGTAATAGATATTACCAGCATCTTCAGATGAGATGGTGAAGGCATTGAATCCATTAGCCACGGCACTATTAGCCAGTGTGCTATCTTTGTAATAATACCCCAAAGTCACCCAATCGTTATCCGAACCTGAAGCAGGCTTATACTGCAACTCGATATGATCGAAGTCAGTATAGTTGACATCAAAGTCAGAGATTGTTATCGGCATATAATGCTTAGCCACCCCGTCGATCGTGTCGACCGCACAATTGGTGTTGTACGTCCAATTGTTGCTTGGTTTAACGATAGCCACATCCGAGCAGGAAGGGATGAAGTGGACAGAGAAATAAACCGTATCAGCGATCACATCCAAGAAACCTGTCGGATCAGCCTGGCACTTAGAGCAAAGAGCCAATGCCAAGTTGTCGTAATTCAACACGGACCCCTTCGTGATAGCCAATGTCTTCTCCAACACCTGACCTGCAGGCACCAGATACTCGAGAGCGAAACCAGACATGGAATTGCCATCGATACTAGGGATAGCACCATTCGGATTAGAAGCATCCACAAGACGGAGGTCGAACCATTGGTCTTCTCCCGTCTCGGAGTTATTCTTCATATAAACCGTCAAATAAGCATCCTCGCCGGAAGGAACATTCTCGATGAACTTCTTAGGCATATCGATAGAAGGCTCCTCCAACTTCATTGTAGCAACGTTAATAACCTCTGTTTTATGTCCTTTCCAATGCTTCGCCGCATAGGCGCCCTCGTAAGGACAACTGGTCGCACCACCACGGGTGACAAACACGAATGTCGGATAATAGTCTTTCTTTGTCAACTTAGTTGTATCTGCAGTTCCAGCATTGACCCAATTAACGTATGATTCATCGAAATCAACAGAATCAGGATCATAGATGACAGATACTTCATCCACCAGCATCTCACGATAGACGTCGACACTCAGATAATCGTCGTCACCATCCTCCGCCAAAACAAAACCTTTGGAATGGGAGGCTTCCGCCTCACTGGAGAATTCACCTCCCTGTGTGGTCGTAAACGTCTCATCAAATTCAAACAAGACATAGGTTCCTGCAGTCGTTGCCTTGTTATCGTCACTGACTTCGACTCCCAATTTGATACTGAAAGAATGAGAAGAGGAAAGTGCGGAAGAATATGATTCCCCATATTCGATGTTTGCCCCCGCTTGGAAAGAGTAGTTCTGAAGCACCTCTCCCTTGTTTTTCGTCTCAATCTTTATTTGGTCGTTGTCACTCATTACATCTTCCCAACGCTTGATGGATTGATTTATGTAATGAATCGTATCACAATGACGGTTGTCAAAGAAATATGTTTTGTACGAGCCTTCCTCTCCAAAACTAGGATCCGACAAAGACACTTTAGAAACATATATATTTTCTTTCTTCGATTCCGCAAGCGCTTGCATTATCGAATCGTCCTTAGCCTCCGACATTGGCAGGATCAATGAACTCTTCAAATCTTTCAGATTCGGCAGGAGTGTCTGCTCAATATATATTTGAGGATATGCGAACATCGTAGCGAAGTTCTCCAAAGAGCTGATACCTTTCGTCTTTACGATAGCATAAGAATCGGCTTTTGCATATAACGTTTCGAAATATTGGGCTCCTCCCATGCTATCATACAGAGCGATCGGAATCGATGTGACATTTTGGGTCGATCCGAAAGATATGTTTGTTGAATAACCCACATAAAGATCCGCATCCGCACCGACGTACATAGGATCGTCACTTGTTTGGATACGTGTTGTAAGGGTAATATTGTTGGATTTGGAATTTGAACCAGTATACTCCGCTTCCTGGACAATACCAGCCTTAATGCCACTATTTGTTTCAAAAAGAGTGTTTATTGTACCCGTCGAACTAGCCGGAGTATTCGCAGTATTGATTGTCATCGCTTCCAACTTATACCCGGTTGTCCACATCTCGCTTCCTTCGTGGTTGAACGAACCAGAGTAGGTGGATGACTGAGTGAAAGAAGTTCCCTTCTCCAGATATGAGTAACTATTGGATCCCGGAGGGTCACGAAGCACACATAACAATTTGTCAGGTCCACCCGTGATAAAGTCGGTGCCAGTTTGATGTGAACCAAACACATAGGCCTCTCCGTTAGGATTCCCCATAGGGTTATCCCATGACACACTAGTAGGATTATCACTATCACCATACGTGAATGTCGCGGAAACCGTACCCTTGGCAGTTGTCATGTCAGGCTCGTTCACCTTAAAGGAATATAACTGTTTCACAGTATCTATTTTCTCACTGTAAGCAAACTTATTATTGAACGACACCTCCGCCCCGGAAATCATCACACGGTCAATCCTATTCTCGTCGACATGCATGTTGTTGTCAATATAATACGGGTACTCCTCAAAGATTGAATAGTGGAATTGATAGTCCTTATTCATTATAAACACAGGGAGACCAAATGTATATGTCTTGGTTGAATCAACATACAAGGATGTCGGGTATTGATCGCCAGTCGCAGAAACATAGGTATAGGATCTATCCCCGAAGAATTCCAGATCCATGTCATTACTAGACTGAGACACCACCATTTTTGCTCGATAACGTTTGGTGAACACCTGTTTTTGACGATAATCGATCGTATCCGTATATTGAGGATATCTTGTTTCCGTACCATTTACAATCGTGTCGACATATGTGTAGGTCTCATATTGGGATGGCACATACTTTGAAAGGTCAAGTGCCGAATTGTCTCCTGCAATGTCTTTATGCCCATAAACACTTAAACCGACTTTATACTCGATAGGATATACCCATGCGATGAACTCACCAGTCTCATTGTCCACGTGAATTGTGATATTATCACGATTGTAATCACACACGGTTTTCCCCGTCGACATCTTTCCTTCTTTTCCCGAAATGTGTTTGAGAACCGGATGGTTTATAGTATCGGAATGAGCATTTGACTGCAAGTCGTACACGGATTGCGTTGCCGACAATATCACTTTCATATCATCTGCCAAGTTGTTCTTTGAAAGGGAAAAACCGACAGGATACCCTTCTTGCACCTCACCACCACATACACGTCCTATGTATTTCACTTTTGTATTGTCATACAGGGTTGCGACATCCTCATCCTGATAGTTACGGTCTGACCCATCGACATTGCATACGCGGCCTTCCATTTCGAAAGTATGTCCGGGTTTCACTGCCCTTACCTCATGGATACCAACAGGAACATTAATGGTGAATTTTCCAATTTCGGACGTCATGACGTACTGTCCCGACTTGTCAAGAGCAGGCACACCATCAATAGTGAACGAAACGCCCTCCACAGGATAAGTACCTCCGCTATAATAGACAAAACCCGTGAGAGGGAAAGAACTATTATCCGTGAAGTTTATCGTGTGGCTCTGTGCATCGCCACTGACAAAACGGACTTCCTGTTTCGGCATGAACTGATGAGTCCCTTTCCTAGGAATTATCGTATATGAAGTACCATTTCCATAATATGGTACAGCATTGATGGCAAATTGTCCATCCTCGTTCGTATAACCTCTGTAACCCAGTTGGTCTACATTCAATGTGCAATACACCTTCTTTGCCCCCATAAGCACACCTGTATTCCCATTATACACAGAGCCCTTGTGACTAATGTCGTAGAACTCGTTTTCCGACATGAAATCAAATGTGTAGTAAGCATCGAGGGCATCTTCGTCACCCACCAAATAACGAGTATAGTCTTTTTTCACTTCGACTCTGCCTAAAGCTCGGCTCCATAAACGCACATCGTCTATTTCACCCTTAAAGTTTTCGCCGATGACTACCACATCAGAATTCTTGATGGCATTCTTCAACTTCAAACCTTTCGCTTCCAACGCCGTATCTCCATTCAAGTAAATATGAATGGTCGAATCGTCATCCACCACCGCACTGACATGGGTATAGTAGTCGTTAAGTATTTTTTTATCAGTAACCACACTAGTATCACCCACTTTTAATCGTACGGAACCATCAACCAACTGTAGTTTAAAGTAATCGGCTTTGTCTATCAGTGTCATAGGTTCGTCACTTGAGACTTCAGGCTTCACCCACAACTGCATGGTTAACGGATATCCTGAACTCAGAGGAGTAGTAGTCGTCGTTTTTGCAGTGTCGGCACCATAAAATTTCAAAGCATATGTTCTAAAGTTCTCGTCGCTTTCCATACGCACCTCCACATCACTCTCCGCTTGGCCGTTCTCAAAAGCGATTCTACCATAGAAGTTTCCAGTAGGAGTCCTAAACCCATAGCCATACAAAGTATCCCTGCTATTATAAACATCCTCCATACATTTTTTCAATCCATACACCCTGTATGCATACATCACACCAGGCTGGCATGAGCGGTCTTCCACAGCATAGTCTGATATATTCAAACCACCAATTGACAGTATCTTCGTATACTTTGAGTTCGGATTGTCGTTTTCACGGCGTTCAACAACAAACTCATCGAAGTCGCCATTCGACCTCCAACTCAAATCCACCTTATCAGAATAATAGCCCTTCGATACCTCCAATGACTCTAGAGAACCTATATTCACAAACGATAGCTTCTCGTCCACATTCAACGTTTTAGGAGCGTAATTAGAACTACCTGGCTTGAACTCTATCTCGTACACATAATTATTACACTGCTGAATCAGAGCGTCTTGGTACATTCCTTGGTGGAATTGCTCCTTCTTTACATTAAAATTACTGGTACTCGTAGTCGTCAAATTTGTACGATGTATTACCATATCCGTTCCGTTTGTCCAGATACTTCCAGTTTGGTCCCAAGATATTTCAATACAGTTTTCTCCATCTTTAGTAGTGGATTTTTTCACCTTCATGTTCTGTGGATAACAATGGTCAGTGCATATAGTAACCACTTTCGAAAAGATGTATCTATCCCATCCTTTAATGTCATACGTTTTTTGCCTAGCGGCGCTTACCTTGTATGTGGAACTATCAACAACACCTATATTGAAATCGAGAGTATATTGTTTGGTTCCACTCGAGTATTGCACTATACTATCTTTAATAAGCTCATATGTGCCATTAGTTTGTAATTTTTCCAATCTTACCGAAAAAGGCGAATCGTCGTAAGTTTCGCCAGAAACCGTAGGGACTTCAAACGCAACATGTATCAATTTTTTATTCTCATCGCCTTCCACACTCATATTATCAACTTGCGCAAAAGCCTTTATGGCAACTTCATCACTATTTGCCTCGTAATGAATGTTGTTATTACCTGTAGGGTTGTATTTACGGTGCAAGATAAACCTATGTGTTTTCTTTAAAAAGTCATTGTCGGCGACAAAATAGAGTGTGTCACCTTTACTTGACTCAGTAACGAGGTCGCCTTTATGCAAATTCTGCAAATCTTGTTGCAATCTGCCATTGTACCACAAGCCACACTCATTAGCTTTTTCCACATTACAACCGCTTTTATTCCATTTCCAAGGAACTTTTATAACTGGGGTTCCTTTCACAATACTATAAGAAGGTTCGCCAACTTCGTAAGAACCCACACTAGCCTTGGTATATACAGAATTGTTTGCGTCAACTTTACAGTCTGTTTGGTCATCCCATGTAGTACCATAACGCCACCACTTGCCTTCGATATTAATCGTGATTTCTTTGTTAAGGTCATCGGTGGAAACAGGTTCATACCATTGAGCGAAATACTCGGTGCAAGTATTACCTTTGTCCCACTTCAACTCGCAATTGGATGTCGGTTTTGTCACTATATGTGTTCCATCGGACTTCGCTTTTTCTTGGCAACTAATTTTAAAGGTTTTATTCGTTGTGGTATATTGGGTAATTGTAGCGCCACCCTCATCTTCTCGCCAACCACACCAGTCACCGCCATGTCCTGAACCCCAGTTCTGCCAGTAGCGCACCACGTATCGAATGCAACCCTTCTCCGCATCCCACGAGTATGAATCGTAACATTTTTGCCAACACTGGGTTCCGCAGTCACAACACGTTCCCGCATACGACGCCTTCGCCCCTTGCCAAGGCGACATAGAACAGAAGAGGATCAACAAGGTCAGCAAACACTGCCTCTGCCTCCGTTTTTTTGGCATGCTGTCCGTACCATGCCTTCGTAAATAAAGATTTACCATTACAATAAAATTTAGTTAATATAATTAATAAAAAGTCACACTCACCGCTTACAAAACCTCACGCACTCCCCTTCTCGGGAATTTCATCAATTCCGAAAATTATGAATGAAATCCAAAGAGGGGGTATTATCTCCTCATTCACATAAAACATACCGCAACTTACCGCTAAAACACATCGTCCTATAACGGCGTACCTTCTTTCATAAGTCGTTGAAAAATAAAGTAGTCCCCTGAGCCATAAACTTCAGAGACAAGAAAAAACATCCATTTTTTCACCTAAACCCTTATTTGTTCACACTAGCTTTGCTGCATTTTTCATTGTGAAGATAGGGAAAAAATCCCAATAAATACAAACATCCACCCGACTTTTTTTTAACAAAGTTTTACATTGTGGGGAAATTATACCCACATTTTTCGCTCTAACTATTTCACTCACATAAAGATAGAGCAAGCTACATATTCCTAAAAAAACATGTTCCCTGTTTCCATTTTGACATTATCCGCTTTTTCGTTAAATTCGCGTGAAAATTCACTCAATGTGACCTGAAGCATCCCGCTTAGGCCTAACGGGTGGAAAGTGTGTGTGTAAATGGGAGGGGCGTTTCCTCCGTCCAAACGCATGGTGAATGCCGAAAATTCACCATTGTAAAACATAGATTTTTTCACATAGAAGAAGAATGAAGAATATCCGTAACTTCTGTATCATCGCCCATATCGACCATGGCAAAAGTACCTTGGCCGACCGTCTGCTGGAAATGACCAAGACTGTGACAGGAAAGGACCTGCAAGCGCAGGTGCTGGATGATATGGATCTGGAACGCGAGCGCGGTATCACCATCAAGAGCCACGCCATCCAGATGGACTATATGTACAAGGGTGAGAAATATGTACTGAACCTGATCGACACCCCGGGACACGTGGACTTCTCCTATGAGGTCTCCCGCTCCATCGCTGCGTGCGAAGGCGCCCTGCTCATCGTGGATGCGTCACAGGGTATACAGGCACAGACTATCTCCAACCTTTATATGGCTTTGGAACATGACCTGGAAATCATCCCCGTCATGAACAAGATAGACCTGCCCGGCGCCATGCCAGAGGAGGTGGAGGACCAAATAGTGGACTTGCTAGGCTGCAAGCGGGAGGAGATCATCCGTGCCAGCGGCAAGACCGGAGAGGGTGTGGATAAGGTCCTGGAGGCGATTGTGGAGAGGATCAAACCGCCTGTGGGTGACCCTGACGCTCCGCTCCAATGCTTGATCTTCGACTCTGTATTCAACCCGTTCCGCGGCATCATCGCCTACTTCAAAATCATCAACGGAACCATCAACAGTGGCGACCACGTGAAGTTCGTGGCGACGGAAAAGGAGTATCTGGCCGATGAAATCGGTATTTTGCGCTTGGACATGGAGCCTAAGCAACAACTCTCCGCAGGCAACGTGGGCTACATCATCTCGGGTATCAAGACCTCAAAGGAGGTGAAGGTGGGCGATACCATCACTACGGTGGCTAACCCTTGCGAGAAGGCGATAGAGGGTTTCCAAGAGGTGAAGCCGATGGTTTTCGCCGGCGTCTACCCTATCGTGACGGAGGATTTCGAGAACCTCCGTTCTTCCATCGAAAAACTACAGTTGAACGACGCTTCCCTGACTTTCCAAGCAGAGTCTTCCCTGGCCTTGGGATTCGGCTTCCGTTGCGGATTCCTCGGCATGTTGCACATGGAGATCATCCAAGAACGTCTGGAGCGTGAATTCAACATGAACGTCATCACCACCGTGCCTAACGTGGAGTATGATGTCTATACAAAAAAGGGCGCTAAGATCGAGGTGCACAACCCGTCCGGTCTGCCGGACCTGACGCTCATAGAGCGCATCGAAGAGCCTTATATCCGCGCCTCCATCATCACCTCCACCGAATACATCGGTCCGATCATGACCCTTTGCCTAGGCAAGAGGGGTGAGTTGGTCCGCCAAGACTATGTCTCAGGGAACCGTGTGGAGCTGATTTATGACATGCCTTTGGGTGAGATCGTCTTCGATTTCTACGATAAACTGAAGAGCATCTCGAAGGGCTACGCCTCATTCGATTACCACCCGCACGGCATGCGGGAGTCCAAGTTGGTGAAGCTGGACGTGCTGCTGAACGGAGAGCCGGTCGATGCGCTCTCTACCCTGACCCACTTCGACAATGCCTATCCATTAGGCAAACGCATGTGCGAAAAGCTGAAGGAGCTGATTCCTCGCCAACAGTTCGAGGTGGCCATCCAAGCCGCCATCGGCACGAAGATCATCGCCCGTGAGACCATCAAGGCAGTGCGCAAGGACGTGACGGCCAAGTGTTACGGAGGTGACGTCTCCCGTAAGCGTAAACTGTTGGAGAAGCAGAAGGAGGGAAAGAAACGTATGAAGCAGATCGGCACGGTCGAAGTGCCGCAGAAAGCGTTCCTGGAAGTGCTAAAGCTTGATTGATAACAAAAAAACTATACTAACGTATTTTTAATAATTATGTTATGAAAAAAATTTGTGTTGCACTTGGAGTGCTATTTATGGCTATCGCCTCCGCATTGGCAGACGATAACGAGTTAGTGAAGACAGCCTCTTCCATCTCCACGAAGTCTAGTGGCGAAATCTCCACAGATTCCATCTACTGGAAGTACCCCGGTTCTGTAGGCCTGAATGTTAACCAAGCCTACTTCAACGACTACTGCATGGAAGGTGCAGGCGCCAGCGTTTCCGCGGACGCTTTCCTGAACTTGAACGCCAACTACAAGAAAAACAGGGTAAAGTGGGACAATAGCTTCGCCGCAAAATACGGAATGATCTACTCCTCAGAATTCCAAGGTGAAACTATTCGCAAGAACATGGATGAATTCGGACTCTATTCTAAGTTCGGTTACAAAATGGCCAAATATTGGTACTCATCCGCTTTAGCAAGTTTGGAGTCCCAATTTACGCCGGGCTACACGTATGAGTTATTCGACACATACTCCCAATACCCTAACCCAGATAATTGGCCGTTTGTTGAAGACGACGAAAGATACGAGTCAACAAAAGACACGATTTCCGCATTCTTCGCACCTGCCGCCATAAAAGTCTCATTGGGTTTTGATTATGTACCGAATAAATACATCAGTTTTTTCATGTCTCCATTGACCGCCCGAATCACAATCTGTAGATTGAACGAATTGGCGCCGAAATATGGTATGGAACTGATTGAAGGGACTGAGAACGAATACAAGAAGTCTCGTAATGAGTTGGGTGCATACGCCATCTTACGCTCAGACTTCGACATCACCAAAAACCTGCACTTCTTCAGTTCATTGGAAGGTTTCTACGCATACAACAAGGCGATCTCCGTCTACACCGACAAATACACAGATTGGATTGACGAAAACATAAAAACGGTGAACGCACTGGATGCCAGGAAAGATAGTTTGGATGAATTCAGATTGCCTAGAAAAGTTAAAATAAAGGTGCCTTATAATCTAGAGGATGAATCCGATTACGAAGTACAATACCATGAGACCAATCCAGGACAAGATTTGAAAAAATTAATCCATGGTTGGTCCTTCAAGTGGAAAGTGGAATTAATGGCTAAGGTGACCAAATATATTAACGTATCGGCAAGAGCTCAATTCAAGTACGATAACGCAGAAATGAAGACGTTTAGAGGCGTGAACAACGGCATTCCACACGCTAATATTCAGATATGGGAAACCTTATCCTTAGGTATAGCCTACCAATTTTAAATGTTTAGACAGAAATAATTGAACGGAATAGGAGGCGGTCCGTAGGGGTCGCCTCCTTTCTAATTGACGATGAAATGGGCAGAAAATTAGAGGATATAGACTTGAAGGCTTTCCTTTTCGACATGGATGGTGTGCTGTACGATTCCATGCCGAATCATGCGAAGGCTTGGGTACATGCATTCAAATCTCTTGGACTGGAATTCACGGATTATGACGTATATATGCGGGAAGGCATGACGGGCTCCTCCACCATCAGCGAGGTGTTCGCCTCGCAATTAGGGAGGTCGGCGACGGAAGAGGAGTGCCAACGCATCTATAAATTCAAGTCGCAATGCTTTGAGAATCTGCCACAACCGCCTAAGATGAAGGACGTCGAGAAGGTTTTATCGGCCATTCAAGCGGCCCAGAAGGAAATCTTTTTAGTCACGGGTTCGGGACAACTCTCCCTGTTGGACAAACTGAACCACTCTTTCCCCGGTGTCTTCACCAAGGAACACATGGTGACCGCCTATGATGTGAAGAAAGGGAAACCCGACCCGGAGCCTTATCTGATGGGACTAGAAAAAGGTGGCCTCCGCGCCGACCAAGCCATCGTCGTCGAGAACGCTCCCCTGGGCGTACGCTCCGCATCCTCCGCAGGCATCTTCACTATTGCGGTGAATACGGGTATTTTACGTGATGAGGAACTCACAAAAAACGGGGCAGACTTGCTTTATCACAGCATGGAGGAACTATATCTGGACTTGCCCCGCATCCTTGGGGTAACCAAAAACCTCCGTTAACACATCGGAAGCTCCTATCGCCTCCGCATCTCCCTGCACGATTCCATCGCTCATCACCCACATCTGGTCCGCATAACGCAAAGCCAAATCAATTTCATGGGTGGAGATGAGGATACTCTTTCCTGACTGACTCAACTGTTTCAGGATGGCGAAAATCTCTATTCTGTTCCTATAATCCAAAAAGGATGTGGGCTCGTCCAATAGTATGAGGGGCGTGTCCTGCGCCAACGCTCTCGCGATCCAAACCCGCTGTCTCTCCCCGTCCGACATCTCCGACAACCTTCTGTCGGCCAAATGGCTAATTTTCACCATGGATAGGGCATTTTCCACAATTTCCTCGTTCCTCTCATCCAACGTGCCTACCCAATTGGAATAGGCGTATCTTCCGATGGAAACGACCTCTCTAACCGTCAATCTGCTGGTATCCACATTATTCGTGACGACGATACTCACATACTCCGCCCTTTTTTCGATGGATAGGGAGAAAAGATCCGTTCCCGCCAAGGAAACCGTTCCCGCAAGGGGTTTGAGCAAACCACACAATGTCCGAAGCAGGGTGGACTTCCCCACTCCATTCGGTCCGACAAGGGCGGTGAACGAACCTCGCCTCAACTGTAGATTCAGGTTCGACTGCAATGTCCGCACTGCGTTTCCACCGACCTTATAACCCACAGAAAGGTCGCTGGTCAGAAGAATCGGTTCATTCATGGATATATGGATTATTGGCTTTTTCAAACCCGATGGTGGTCTTCGGACCATGTCCGGGCAAAACGGTCGTATCCTCCGGCAAAACCATCAGTTTTTCCGTAAGGGAACGGATCAGTTCAGTGCCATTGCCCCGCTCCAGATCGGTTCTACCAATGCTGCCCATGAAGAGGGAATCACCGCTGAAAAGGAGCTTTTCCTTCGGAGCATAGAAACATACACCTCCTGGGGAATGTCCCGGCGTATGGATCACATGGAGCTCCGAATCGCCTATCTTTATGACGTCACCGGCACGCAAATAAGACTTGAGCGGCACGCACTTCAACTCCTCGTCGATGCCGAACTTCCTCCCGTACGTAGGAAAGATATCCAGAAAGAACTCGTCCAACGCGTGCGCCTCGGGCTGAATACCGAATCCATCGAACAAAACCTGACATCCGAAGATATGGTCCAAGTGCAAGTGTGTCTGAATGATACGAGTCAATTTCAGCCCATTTGACCGAATATATCCGACCAACCGTTCCTGCTCCTCCTCGAAGAAACAGCCAGGGTCGATGATGATGCAATTCTTCTCCTCATCGGTCAACACGTACGTGTTCTCCTGGAACATATTGAATATAAACTGTTTGATCTCCATATAACCTTTCTTACATGATTCCTTTTAGCATAGGGACGAAAGCGCACGTCCCGAAATCCTCCTTGCTGAAATTATTTTCGGACATTCGGGTAAGCCGAATCATCCTCAGCTCGTTATTTTCCATGATAGGAATGACGATGGAACCGCCTATTTTGCATTGAACCAACAGATTATGCGGCACGCTGTCCGCACCTGCCGTAACGATGATTTTATCATATGGCGCCATCTCCGCCCAGCCCTCATAACCATCCCCATACTTGCATGTCACCTTGATATTCAGTTCGGAGAACCTTTTTGTGGCACTGACATAAAGATTTTTGATACGCTCGACAGTGTAGACGGAAGCGCCGCAACAAACCAAGACAGCGGATTGGTAGCCGGAGCCAGTGCCAATCTCCAAGACCTTCTCCCCCTCTTGCGGGTTCAACAATTCGGTCTGGTATGCCACTGTCCACGGTTGCGAAATGGTCTGGTCAGCCCCGATCGGATAGGCGTTATCGTTGTAGGCGAACGGTTCCAACGTGCTGCTCATGAAAAGATGGCGCGGAACGCTGGCTATCGCATTCAACACCCTAGTGTTCTTTATCCCCTTGGCATATAGCTGTTCCGCCAGACGTCGCCTCAACGTCGCATGTCTAGGTGTGTCATTCATGATCATTCATCACAATGGTAAATAAACCGCCTTTTTCGTTTGGAAAAACTCCTCGGAGAAGAAATCCTTGATATTAAAGAGCGAAGCCGCATGCCGGAAAGGACCCACCTCATGCTCCAATTCACCGCCTTTCAGGCAGATTAGTCCGTTGGGAAGGGCATTTTTCGGATTTTTATGCTCCACATTCTTGCGTGTCAACCGGACGAGGTCGCCCAAAGGCATGACCGCACGACTGACGATGAAATCGAACTTTCCCTTCTCATCCTCCACCCTCTCGTGCGCGAATGTGGTGTTGGTCAAGCCGATAGCGTTGGATATCTCCGTCGCCACACGGATCTTTTTTCCGATGGAATCGACCAAATGGAACTGACAATTAGGATAATAGATTGCCAACGGAATGGCAGGGAACCCGCCACCCGTACCGACGTCCATGACGCTGGTGCCATCCTTGAACGATAGGATCTTAGGAATGGCCAAGGAATGCAGGACATGATGCTCGTAAAGATTCTCTATGTCCTTGCGGGATATCACATTGATCTTACTGTTCCAATCGATATACAAATCGTATAACGCGGCGAACTGTTCCTTCTGTTTGTCCGATAGATTCGGGAAATATTTAAGGATAATATCCATCTCTCTTCTTTTTCTTTTTCCGCAAATTTAACGATAGTTCCTCTAACGGCAAAATCCGCGGGAGGGATAATAACGGCAGTCACACGGAAGCGGAGGAAGGAAAAATATTCACTTTTTCAAACAATACAAACAGGGTTTCCCCGTATATTAGTTATATTTGCATAATGCGAAATTTTTTAAATAGTTCAACAAATCATAGAAAAAAAACTGATTGTCATGAATATACTTTTTTTGCACGGAATGGCTTCGAGCCACGAATCTGCCACCGCTGAGTTTATCCGTAAATACCTACCGGAAGCGACTGTTTGGGCACCGGACTTGTCCATCGACCCAGAGAAGGCTTTCCCTCAAATCGACCGTTTCTTGGCGGAATATCAAGTGGACCTGATCATTGGCCATAGCCTCGGCGGATTCATGGCGCAGAAATACAGAGGACGTAAAAAGATATTGCTGAATCCCAGCCTCGGCATGACCTACATGTACATGTTCCAAGGCGACAACAAATACAAGGAAGGAAGAGCCGACGGCAACCAGATATGGCACGTGGACAAGCGTATGTGCGACATCTACAAGGATATGGAGCGGAAACAATACGACGACCTGACACCCGAAGAGGATGCACTGACCATCGGCATGTTCGGACGGAAGGACTTCATGACGCGCATGGCCGCCCATTGGTTCAAACAACACTACAGCAACCGAATCTTCATGCCAGGAGGGCACTACCCTCCCGAAGAGTCCATCCGGGATTATGTGGTACCGCAAATACGCTCTTTCCTGAACGAATAACGCACACAATTCTTTAAAACGCCAGATACATGAAGATAACCAATATCGACACCCAAGAGTTGCTGGACCACCACATCATCGACGAGGCGGTGGCCAACAACATCATCAACTATTACTTGGAGAAAGAGGGAAATAAGAAAAAATTCCTCACCAATACGACCTTGCCTCTGTGCATCGTCGCAGCCATCTTTATCATAACAGGTATATGTTTTCTCCTTGCGGATAACTGGGAGTCCATCCCCCATGCGCTTCAAGTCATCATCGGATTACTACCGATCATCCTGGGCTCAGCCTCCTGCTATTACGTGTACAAACACCAATACGAGAGTCGAGCATTCAAGGAGGCGGCATGCCTCATCTACTGCATAGGTCTGGTCACGACCTTTTGCTTAATCAACTATATCTTCGACATGGAGATCGATTTACCAATCCATGTCTTCACACTGGCGATATTAGCCTACCCCATCGTATTTCTTTTCAGGTCAGTTATCACATCTTCGGTCATCATAGCAATTTTATGTGTTTCAACAAGTGCTATGAATGACGATTTGAGCGTTGTCTTATATCTCATCACCTTCTTCATTGATCTGCTGTTTCTTTACAGAACCTACCATACGGAAAAGGAGACCTTCCTTGTCAAATTCAGGACGGCGGCTCTCCCCTTCGTCCTCCTCTGCGTGATTCTGTGGGGACATTCAGTATTAACAAACGGGAAGTCTTCTGAGGACAATTGTCTAATATTAGCCTCCTTTTTTGCGTCCGCATGCATATCATACTCACTACACACATGGATCAAGCAATCCACACATATCCAAAGCAATGCATCTTTTCTGAAAGCAACCACATACATCGCCAACTTCATAATTCTGGCCTATTTCGCTTTCAGGCTATCCGATTACCACACCGATGAGTATGGACCGACTGCGTTCCCGACAATTGCCATCATACAGATCCTCCTATTGGGACTCTCCTTCTACATGAAATGGAAAAGAGGATTGAAACCCGAGTTGGACGAGTGGATCACGCTTCCCCTGATTCCTCTTGTCTTATTCATACCTTACGCATACTTATCGTACACATTCCAAGGTCTGACCATCATCTACTTGGCCTACCTCACATTCATTAGCATACGGACGATGGATGTGCTGAAACTGAATTTGGCCTTAGTGGGTTGGTACGTTTTCATGTTGATGACATTGTCCGAATACAACAAATCGATCATCCTAATTGGAACGCTCTCCATCATCTGGGGCGTCGTGCTTATCCTAATCAATCTATTCATCTCAAAGAAAAAGAAACATGGACTTCAACAAAATAACTAAAAAGCAACTTGTCCTCGCGGCACTCATCGTGCCAATCCTTTTGGCCGTCATTTGGGCGATTCGATGCCAGATAACATTCAGCAAGGAATATACCATCCAAAGACCCATCGAGAAATGCCATATAGGCAGGTACGATGATGATGGGGAATTATTGTATTTTAGTTTTAAAAACAAGGATTTCTCCAGAGAAAGACACACGATGTCCCAATACATTGTCTACGAGAAAGACTCCGACGGATTCTACTATCCGGACAGACAGCGCATAATTCCGCCATTAAATAAGCCATTCCATACCGACACTTGGGACAACGGACTTACGATCGGATATGGGCAATCCTTATGGATATCATATTATATCAACAAAGCGGTGAGAAACGGACAATCCGCCTATGGCACCTTACACTTCAAAAACAGAAAGACAAATTTTTTAAGCTTTGGAATCGATGGGGAATCCTGCTCGGACAATGAAGCTTGCCCTGACAACATGATCGAATCAGCGCTAAACAACTATGCGGAAGTATTGGATAGCGTAGAAAACGACAACAGCCATAACATCTTAAAATACTGCAACATTGCCATATGCGACCCGGAAAACACGTTAATTTACGCAAGTGTACTAAAGGAGAAATTCGACGACTACCTTTTCCCATGCATATTATACCTGTTCCGCATGAAAAAGGATGATAGCGAATTCCAAAAAACGCTCATCGAAAAAGGAAAGGTTTGGTATAAAAAATATTTGCAAGAAGACAAATACGGCAACCTTCAAAGCGCCATCCAGCAGCTCACCTCCTCCTATCATTGGGTAAATCAAGAGAACTACAAGGAGCTATACAAGATTTATTATGAAGATGACCGCCAAAAAACAGAGGATAAGGAGGAGGAAGAATACATCGAAGAAAAGGACAAGGACGATTTAGAAGGAGTAGAAATAGTAGAAATAACAGAAAAAGTCTTAGATAGAATAGATGACGAGGATGTTGACACGGATTCAACATACCAAAAAAAGATAGAAAAGATAAGCGAGTTTGTCAACTTCAAAGGCATGCCTGACTGTGTGACTATCTACCTCATCGGCTTCTGGGTCCGAAGGTGGAACGATGGTTCCGCGGAGACAATATACAGTGTTTTGAAGAACTTAAATTTGGAATAATCCCCCATTTTTCTTATCTTCATAGAAAGATAAAAAATTTGAGATATGGAGACCAACGATATTTTGTCATCGGATTTGTTGAAATTTGTCTTAGTCACGCTAATGTCATTGGTTATCGGACTATCACAAAGGAAGTTATACCTGAAGGAGGAGGATTCCAAACATGCGTTCGGTGCGGACCGTACCTTCACGCTGATCGGTATATTGGGTTACATCCTCTACGTGGCGGGGAGCGGGAGCATCGTGCCTTTTCTCTGCGGAGGCGTCACCCTCACCCTATTGTTCGTCGCCTACTACATCCATAAGATCTTCGTGCAGAAGTCCTACGGCATCACCTCCATCGTGATTGCCCTGATCACCTACTGCCTGGCGCCCGTCGTCTGCGAAAAAGACCCGTGGATGGCCATTCTGGTCGTCGTGGCGGTCCTGATCCTAACCGAGATGAAGGACAAGTTCATACAGTTCACCAAGTCGATGAACGACGAGGAATTCATCAACCTCGCCAAGTTCATGATCATCGCCGGAGTGGTATTACCCATGTTGCCGAAGACCGAACTGATAGAAGGCTCAGGGCTCACTCCTTACAGCATTTGGCTCGCCACCGTGGTCATCTCCGGCATCTCCTACGCCAGCTACCTGGTGAAGAAATACGTGTTCAAGGACGGAGGCGTCATCATCACAGGCATATTGGGCGGTATCTACAGCAGTACGGCGACCTGCATCATCCTAGGCAAGAAGGCGAAGGATAAAAACGGAGACCTCTCGGAGTACGTCGCCGCCATCTTCTGCTCCATCGCCATGATGTACTTCAGGATCCTGATCCTTTTGGGCATCTTCAACTTCGAACTAATGCTGCAATACTGGTACCTGTTCGCCATCATGATCGTCACGTTCGCCTTGGTAGCCCTCTATTTCTACACGAGGAAGCGCCGCAACCAATCTGTTGTGCAGGAGTCCCAAGCGTTGGAGATCGAGGAAGAGAAGAACCCGCTGGAATTCAAGGTGGCACTACTTTTCGCCGTGCTGTTCGTCGCCTTCACGATCATCACGCACTATGCGTTGATCTATTTCGGAGACAGCGGATTGCGCATACTCTCCGTGATCGTCGGCGTAACGGACATCAACCCGTTCATCATCAACCTCTTCCAAACGCAACACGCCGTCGCGGGCTCCCTGCTGATTCTCGCCACATTCCAAGCGATGATCAGCAACAGTTTCGTCAACATGGTCTACGGTGTCGCCTTCTCGGGGAAGAAGTTGTTGAAGGACCTCGCCTTAGGCGCCAGCGTGATTTGTGCGGTGAATATCCTGATATTGGTGATCTTTTTATAGCGGAGTCCAAGGGAACGCTAAAAAACAGCTTATAGACTTTATTTCGGGCATTCAACGAAGGGGACCAAACAATTTCGATAGGGTCCCCTCATAAACGAAAAAAGCGGATATCGATCTCTCAATATCCGCCCTTAACATAGAATCCTGCCCTATTTTTGTTTTCTCTTCTTGTCGATACCATATGACAAAATGACCTCATGCGTGTTGGAAGGCAACAAATCGTTGGAACCTAGACCCAGATCATACGAATAACCGAACCTGAATTTCTTCCACTCCAGGCCCAAGGTAAAGACCATCATGGAAGGGTTCATTTTGTCGTGTAAATCAGGGCGCCAAGACAAACCACCCCAATACATGCGTCTAAAATAAGCCAATGAACCGATTTCGAACACATTGGTCTTATTGTGATGGAAATAGTTCACGACAGGAGCCAAAATCCATTGCTCGTTTAAAAGGAAATTGCCGATCCCATAAAGATAAAAATGTCTTCCGCTTTTGAAGGTCGTAGACTCTTTATTGGTCAGGTGTGTCATGGAGACTCCGACAGTCCACATAGGATTGTTTAATTCAAAACCGAGATCGAAATCAGGGGAAACACGTACCTCCTTATCATATGGGTAGGTGTCACAACCATACTCATTCGCATCGTCCATTATGTTAGCGGTATAGTCGAAACCGCCGATATGGATGCCAGCGCCTAAACCCATGGCAAGCACATATTGCTCACTGAAATCGATCTGATAGGAATATACCAATTTCATGTTCGTGGAATTATGTCCGATCCCCATATGGTCGTAAGACATCGTGAAACCGACACCCGAATGGAGTTTTTCCAAATAATTGGTTACATTTAGAACTGTAGTCCTTGGTCCATTATCGACTCCCGCCCATTGGATACGTCCATGGAGGAAAATATCGATATCATTAGTATTACCCGTCGCGGCAGGATTTTTGTTCACACGGGAAAAAATTTCCTGCGACAACATCAGGTCTTGCTGGGCATAAGAAGAGAGCGCCAACAACGAGAGACAAAGCGTCAATACAAATCTTTTATTTATCATCTTTTTCATCATTCTCTAGTTTTACAATTTCCACACGACGGTTCTTTTGGTGGTCAGCCTCTGTTTGGGCATTCGGCACGACAGGATTAGACTTTCCTTTGCCATCGAAGCGTAGACGTTTAGCGTTGACACCCATCTTCACCAATTTGTCGAATACTACATTGGCACGCTCTTTAGAGAGCGTCAGGTTGTAGTCTACCGTACCACGCTCATCCGTATATCCGGTTATCTTAACGATAGAAGTTGAGTCCTCGTTAATGAAGTCGTAGATATATTTGAACTCTGCCTCATATGAGTCGATCATGGATGTCTTGTCATATTCGAAATAGAAGATGCAAGTACGGAAGTCCTTGCGGACCACCTTCAGTTGTGCAGTAGTGTCGACTGGCGTGGTATCTACTGGCTCTGGGGCAGGCACGATGTTCGGGCGATAGATATCGTCGCCCCCTGCCCGATTGGAAATCAGGAACGGAACATTCTCAGCCACAACGAAATTCTTATCGTTCGCATCACTATTGAATTGGGCCGCAACCATCTGTGTGGCACGTACATTCTTCCCCTTCATCAGTTTCTTGAAGATATTGCTTCCCTTGAGCGAGTCCGCTCTGTCGGAGGAGAAATAGAACATCGTGTCGCCTACCAACTGCGGGAAATCCTCGTTCCTTTCTGAGTTGACATCCGGCATGTTTTTAGGAGCGAACCATGTCTTATTGTCCGGTTTGCGCTCTATGTACCAGATATCAGATCCACCCCTTCCCCCTTCGAGTTGGGAAGAGAAATAGATGCGTTTGCCTTTATTACCGAATGCAGGATTATACATACCGGCCGCAGGTTTCTTCTTATAGGTCCAACGTCGAGAAATGAAAGTGGTTCCCTCCTCCTGCTCACGGGTCGACATGAATCCATCGATCATCAGTTTCTCAGGATTTCCCCACACGTTATTCTTCAGTGTGGCGCAATAGAGCACACCCTTTGAAGAGAATACCAGTTGATTGTTGTATTGAGCGAACTGTCCCTCTATTCCAAGAGCAGACAAATCGCTTTGTTCCATGATGCTTTTTATGTCCAAACTGTCACTGAGGGTAGCCACATAGACCTTTCCCCCACGGGAGAACGCCAATTTATTCTTCAGCAAAGAGAGGCCCGACTCAGCCTCGTCATTATTGATACGGGAAGGCTCCACAGTGTATCCATCCAGGAAAGCCCTCTCCGCCGCATAACCACACATTGTAGCCATGCAGCAAAAGGCGAATATTATCTTTTTCATATTTCTCATCACTTAGACTTTACAACTTCGATGGTTCCTTTTCGCATCTCACCATCCTTCATAACCACAACATAGATATAGACACCAGCCGTAGCCACCTTGCCACGATAGGTTCCGTCCCAACCATCCTCGGAATGGCAGATCAGATTGCCGTAGCGGTCATATATATAGACCTCATAGCCTGGCATGAAGTGGTCATTCATACCATCCTCAAAGTGAGGAGTGAAAGCGGTAGGAATGACTCTACCGTCCCTAATGGCAGCAGTGTCTCTCTTTCCCTCTTCCCATGAGGTCGATCGGAAATAAAGCGTGACAATACTGTCACACCCATTGTCCGCACTCAGTTCCAAACGATAAGAACTACCAGGCGTTACCTTTTCCAAATTGAAGCCACGCTGATTATAAGAGATTTCCTCCTCATTCATATCCTCCACAACCGTGACTTGGAAAATCGGATCAACCTGAAGCGCTAAGGTGTGGTAAGACTTGCAGCCATTCTCCTGACTCTTTTCAACCGTATAATACGATAATCCAGGCTTCTGATTTGCCTCTATATCGAAATCGGAATCCTTATATCTCTCGTTCTGGCAAATCCGTCTTGTGATTGTATCGTATGCGATCGGTTTGACATTCAAGTTCAATATCACTATACTGTCGCAACCCAGTTGACTAAGGAACGTCAGCGTATCATGGAACTCGCCCTTCACGAAAGGCGTCATTGAGAAACCATGCCTGTTGTAATACTGGCCTAAACATGCATTGTCATTGAATACCTGTTTGTATTTTGGAGCAACAGTAAGATGTAGTCTAGTCTCTGACATGCAATTATCCTTCCCGATGCTTTTCGTGTAGGTTCCCTCCGTATTCGCATTAAACCCATAGCCTGAATAGGTCTCGCCTTCGCAAATAGTTTCATAAATATCCTGAGATTGACCAGCCACAAGGATGGTTGTACTAGCCGTGCTCCCGCAAGCGTTCAACTTACTTGTCGCCGAAACCGAATAAGTAGTTGTATTACCGGGCGAAACCGTTATTTGGGGTTCCGTACTTCCTGTATTCCACATGTAGTTCGTTTCAGCATCCGTAAATTCATCCATTAAATCAATCTGATAGATATAGCGGACAGCGTAATCAATATCAAAAAGTGTTGACTTCCAATAACTATCATTTCCTCTATTAATCGTATAGGCATATATACCTCCTCTTCCATCCGACACATATTGAGACGATGTCCAATAAGTATATTCTTCCAAAGGGGTTCCATTCAAAGCGGTAATCATACCCGTCACACTGGAAAGGCAATCAATTATCTCAGAAAATTCAGCCAATGAAGGAATAAACCAGCCTTTATCTGTTGGAATACTATCCAAAACGGGAAACACATAGGATGAGTTTTCCGCCAATTCTTTCATTCGCTTAGTATTTTCACGTCCATTAAACAAATGCACTTGCAATGATTCATCACAATCATTACCAGTAATACATTCATCGATACGACTCTGCGTAGAAAAACTAGCTCGTTTCTCAAAAGGAGATAATAACAGAACCTTCTCCTGGTCAATATAAAAAACGATTCCCAGATCACCCTCCTTTGTCATAACGACATCTCCAATCCGATATGCATGAACCGAAGAGAATGATAAAAACAAAATTATAAGTGAGCAAATATATTTCATTGTATCTACATAGAATAGAGTAATACTTGATTTTTAAAACTCAGAGGTGCGATGAAGCTCGGAGGTGCGATCTATCCCAATATGAGATGATTCATCCACTTCAACAAAATACATATACCTGATTTTGCATTTGGTCTCAATAGGATTAGTCGAAACGCCATCATAACCTATTGCAGCCCGATGAGTATCAGCTAATCCAATTAAAGACATATCATGTTTATTTCCTAGCCAGTATAACCCATCCAACAGATCTGCGCCTCCAATCTGTCCTAGATATTTATTTAACACGAGCCACTTGCCGCACAGATTAGATAACCAGGAATAAGCCCACAAATTTTTATTATTATCCATAGTGCCAATTTCATAAGGAACAGCATCTCCGTTATTTTCATCTGCAATAGAGATCACAAAGACAATAGGTTCGAGAGCAATGTCACAAACAATTCCCTTCGCAACCTTACCGCTCACTAAGAAATCCTTCAGTTTCATAATGGTTCCATCTTCACACCACACATCTCCGATCGCCAAATAATCATTTTTATATTTATTCTTATCTACCGCAGCTAATCGTACCTCTTCTCCAGGGCACACAACATCAGTAGAAGTCACAACACCTATAGATGGAGATTTCATCACATAAAGCAGCAAAACATCAGATGCGTTGCAGGAATCGCCCAACTGACGGATGAAAGTGGAGTATCCAAGTTTTTTCTGCACACCCAAGTTCCATCCATTTTTTTGGTAAGTTGTTCCTTGACAAATCGTATCAATGGTGAACGTCCTAAATGTTTTTACGGGGCTAATAGGCATCGATACAGTTTTCGACACACAACCATTGGAGCATATTGCAGAAATAACCCCATTAGAGACATCCGTGAACTTCACCCCAATACGGTCTTCCGTCAAACCACCATCCAATAGGACCGCATTCTCCGGCAACACCCAATTATAATTATACCCGCTAGATACTTCATAGGTCCTTAACGCATCCGTACAAGGCGTTTCGTCACCCTTCATACTAGGTGAAATCGATTTCGAAACGACACGCAACTTCAAGATATTCCAACGCTTGCAGTCCGTGTCGGATTCCACCTCAATGGAATCCATATATTCTCCCACAGGCGGATTCCGGAATTTAAATCCGTTCTTAAAATAATCTTCCCCTTCGCAGATGGTTTCATTAAGCACGGTACGTGTAGGTATGGTCTTCAACATCAATGTCTTGTATGTAATGGTACAACTATCCTTTTCCACCAAAGCCCCATTAAATTTACGGGTCCCATTAAACTTGGTATCGATAGAATGGCCTAACCAAGAATATTCTTCACCTTCACACACCTCATCATAAATGACATCATCCATAGACGATGTCGCATCATCCGCAATCGCCACAAAAAACTTTGTGATCAATCCAATAACAGAAGTCAGATCGCACCAAATAGGTTGATCCAAAATTCCTTCGAAGTCCTTGGAATCAGTTCCATCACTCCAATGGTAAGAATCAAAACCATCGATCATTGACAAATTCACATTATTGTTATCCAAACACAATAACTTCATATATCCACCAGAGGCACATGTGGTCGTGAGATAGGCATAGGCATAATGTCCATTCTGCAAGCAATCACGGGTCTTGAATGTGATCAATACTTCTTCACCGATATAGGAACATAAATCCACCACCACATCGGTCCAATCCCGCCACATGACAGTAGTGTTTCCATCGACGTATTCCTTAAAACCCGACAACCCATTATCCGCATACACCGCATACTGGAATGTGTTCGGCAACAGATGACCATTTTTATCCGTCACAGATATGGAGAAATAAGGCTGTTCCCTGAGTCCGTGATTAGGATTCTCGAAAACCACAGCGAATTTCAAATTTATCATAGAGGCATCCAAAGTGGGCTTAAAATGATATGTCAGGCTTTCACTTTGACTACCCGCCAACTCATCTCCCAAACGCACCACCTTGTGGACCCCATCGGGAATCAGCCGTAGCTTGTTTCCTGTCCTCGGATCGGTTCCCTGTTCAGTGATGACAGTATGACGACCCTCTACCAATTGGTTACCCACACCTGACGCAAACGGCTCCACATAACTTGCCGTAAGATCGGTAAAGTCAGGGCAACCTTCATGCGGGGTAACACTCCAAAGAGTCCCCCACCCTAACAATAGCAACCCTAACGTTGCGATTATCTTTTTCATTATCTAAAAGGAAAAATAATAAAACAACTAAACTTAATCAAAAACACTAATACAACTCTATCAAAACTGGTTTATGTCATATACAAAAATAAAGAGGGGACGTTTCCGTCCCCCCCTGTCAATCAATCATTCATAGAAGCGAGGAACTCCTCGTTCGTGGCGGTCTTCTCCAATCTATCCTTAAAGAACTCCATGGCTTCCACAGGGTTCATATCCGCCAAGTAGCGGCGAAGGATCCACATGCGTTGAATCGTCTCCTTGCTGTGCAACAGATCATCACGACGCGTACTGGAAGCCATGATGTCAACGGCTGGGTAAATACGCTTGTTGGCCAACTGTCTGGAGAGTTGTAACTCCATGTTACCCGTACCCTTGAACTCCTCAAAGATCACGTCATCCATCTTCGAACCCGTATCGGTCAAAGCCGTGGCGATGATGGTCAAGCTACCGCCGTTCTCGATGTTACGTGCGGCACCGAAGAAGCGTTTCGGCTTGTGCAGCGCATTTGCGTCCACACCACCCGAGAGGACCTTACCAGACGCAGGAGAAACCGTATTGTAGGCTCTGGCGAGACGTGTGATGGAATCAAGCAGGATGACCACGTCATGACCGCACTCCACCATTCTCTTCGCCTTCTCCAGCACGATGCTGGCGATCTTCACGTGACGCTCAGCCGGCTCGTCGAACGTAGAGGAGATAACCTCCGCATTCACGCTACGTGCCATATCCGTAACCTCCTCAGGACGTTCGTCGATCAGGAGGATGATCATATATACCTCAGGATGATTCTCCGCGATGGCGTTGGCGATATCCTTCAGCAAGACCGTCTTACCAGTCTTAGGCTGCGCCACAATCAAACCACGCTGTCCCTTGCCTATAGGAGAGAACAAATCGACTGTACGGACAGACAGATTGCATGAGTTCTTTCCGCCCGTCAAGTTGAACTTCTCGTTAGGGAAGAGAGGCGTCAGATGGTCGAAAGGAACACAATCCCTCACGAACTCAGGAGAACGTGCGTTGATCTTATCGATGCCCATCAGAGGGAAGTACTTCTCACCCTCTTTCGGAGGACGGATCGTACCCTCTATCACATCACCCGTCTTCAGACCATACATCTTGATCTGCGACTGGGAAACGTATATATCATCAGGGGAATTCAGATAATTATAATCGGAGGAACGGATGAAACCGAATCCGTCAGGCATGATCTCCAACACACCCTGTCCCTTCACGATATTATCGAAGTCGTAGGAACGAACCTTCTGTGGAGCAGGTTGTTGCGGTTCCTGAACAGGTTCATTGACAACCTGTGGATTATTGTTGGAAGGAGCCTTCGCATTAGGTTGAGGTTGCTTAGGAGACTCCTTCTCAAACCTATTAGGCTCATTATTTTGCATTTGGTTTTGCTGGGAAACCGCCTCCGTGGCAGACAACACCTCCTCGATAGGAGGAGTCTTGATGCCTTTCTTCTTATCAAGGATGAGACGGGCGATAGCCGCCGCCTTATTACCGGATGCGATAGCATCGAACCCACCGCGGGGACGAACGTGGACTTGTTTCATGTCCTGACGTTTCGGAGCTCCATTATCCTGACGTTCCTGCTCAAACCGATCATGAGGTTCCAGTTTATTCAAATTCTGTACATTAACATCACCAGAACGGACAGGAATATCCATAACAGGATCAGATGGGAGCTCCTCATCTGTCGATGCGGTTGCCTCATCATTCTCCTCACTGTCCTTCGCCCCCCCCTTTTCCGCATACAATATCATCTTATCCAAGAAATTCTCAAGGCTGGAGGAAGAACTGCCACCATCGGAAGACTCCTTATTCTGCTGCGCCGCCATTACGTCGACGATCTTGGAAATAAGTTCCTCCTTACGGAAGGAATCAACACGTTTAATGCCTAGCTCCTTCGCTATGGTCTTCAATTCCATAAGGTTTTTACCCTTCAACTCTATTACATTCATATTTGAAAAACTAAATATCTTAATTACAGACACGTATCACATGGTGAAACGTACTCAAACATCACATTCCTAGACCCAATGTCCAGCAGGAAAAAACTAAAAAAAGATTGGTGAATTATATTTTCTAATTGGCTTTTCCAGAATCACACATTCCCCATGAACGTGACACATATTAAACACAAAACTAAGAGAAACATGATTGCTTCAACTTGAGAGCGGAAGACGGGATTCGAACCCGCGACCCTCAGCTTGGAAGGCTGATGCTCTACCAACTGAGCTACTTCCGCAAGTGAATTGTTATTGTGGGCGAAGATGGATTCGAACCACCGAAGGCAAGAGCCAGCAGATTTACAGTCTGCCCCATTTGGCCACTCTGGTATTCGCCCCTACTGAAATCGAGTGCAAAGGTAGTAAATTTAATTAATCCTCCAAAAGATTTCGCTTGAAATTTACCATCTTTATTGCTGTCACAGCCGCCTCCGTGCCTTTATTTCCCAAAGCGCCGCCCGAACGGTCAACAGCCTGTTGCATGTCATCGGTAGTAAGCAGGCCAAAAATGAATGGAACATCATACTCCGCATTCAATTTCGCTATCCCATAAGTTGTTCCCTGACATACATAATCAAAATGTGGAGTGCCCCCTCTCACCACGCATCCAAGGGCAATCACCGCATCAACATCCTTCGCGTCTGCAAGTTGCTGAGACCCGAATATGAGTTCGAAACTACCTGGCACATGGGCGACGATTATATTTTTCTTCTTCGCCCCATGCTCTATAAGCGTGTCATAGGCACCCTTTAATAAATTAGAAGTGATATCGTGGTTCCAATCTGAAACCACGATACCAAATTTCATGTCCCCTGCGCTCGGCACAGAGTTAATATCATAATCGGACAAATTCTTTGTCGCCATTCTTCGATTAATTTTGCTTAGCAATCTCGAGGAACTTCATCACCTCGGTCATATCCGCATAGTTAGGATACTCTGTAACAATACCCTCCAACAACTTAACCGCCTCGGATTTCTTATCCATAGAAAGGTATGCCTCAGCGGCACGTTTCTTGTACAATGGAGAAAGAAGGTCATTATCCGCCTTCGCAGCAGCCTTCATATAGTAGTCTACCGCCTTGGACGCATTGTCCATATTCCAATAACAATCGCCAATAGAACCGATGATTGCTGGTGAAACCAACTCATCCGAACCGGAGAACTTATTCAAGCACTTTATTGCCTCGTCATACTCGCCGAGATTCTTATAGCAAATACCAGCATATGCGTATGCCAAATTACCAGTGGAGGTGGAACCATACTCGTCAATGATATCAAGGAAGCCCATGAACTCGTCATTTCCGTCCAAAGCCACTTGGAATGAATCCCTCGCGAACATCTGTTGCGCCTTGAATATCTCATTCTTCGCAGCATCCTCACGCGGTCCCCATACATATTGGTTCAACACGAAGTACAATGCGACCACTGCGACAATACCGCCCAAAACAGCAAGTATCAATCCCTGATGGGACTCAACAAAACTAACAACACCAGATGCCGTCAATGATTGCTCATTTCCTTCCCTATTTGCAGAAGGCAACTCATTCTTCCTTTCCATTTTCTTATTAAATTGTTTTATTCCAAAAAATTTACCACAAAAATAGTCTATTTGTGGCTAAGCAGAAAAATTATTAACGATTTTTTTTAACAAATTCGTCTCGAACGCTCGTCCATATACATTGCGGAACAAAAAAACGGACATCTTTTCCTTCCATAATCGATTTTCGCACGAACGTGGACGACACCTCTATCCTCGGAGCATCCGAAAGCATCGTGATCCGACTGCTCCACTCTTCCGGAATCTCCGTCGGTCCATCCAAACGGGGATAGACAAGAATTCGGTAATGCTCTAATATCCACTCATACCTTCGCCAACCGGAAAACGAGGCGAGGTTATCTCCCCCCATCACCAAAATGAACTCATTCCCAGGCTCCATGCTCGACAAACGATCCAACGTGTCACTCGTATACGATGGCTTCGGCATGGAAAACTCAATGTTCGACACGGAAAAACGGGGATAGTCCCCTACCGCCTGCTTCGCCCACGAGAGACGAACTTCATCATCCATCAGACTGAGATTCTGCTTAAACGGATTCTGCGGAGAAACCACAAAACGAACCTCATCCACACCGCCGAACTCAGCTATATGATTGGCCAATGCGAGATGTCCGATATGTATCGGATTGAATGAACCGAAAAAAAGCGCAACCTTACTCATTGTCTATGAACTCTTTCACAATTTTCCGAATCAGAGCTTTCGTACATTCCAAATCATCGTTTACAACTATTCGGTCAAAACGATTGGAAAATGTCATCTCGTAAGACGCTTTGTTCACCCGGTCTTCTATCACCTCCATCGCATCTGTCCCTCTCTTCACCAAACGTTCCTTCAACGTGGCGACGGACGGCGGCATGATGAAAACGGACAACGCATTCTCACCAAACATCTTCTTGATGTTACATCCTCCCGCGACATCCACATCAAACACAACGATGTTGCCTTTCGAATTGATGCGCTCCACTTCACTCCTCAACGTGCCGTAATACTTGTTCTCATATACTTCCTCCCACTCCAGGAACGCATGCTCCGAAATCTTCGCTCGGAATTCCTCCGGAGTCAAAAAATAGTACTCCACACCATTCTTCTCTTCTCCTCTCGGACTCCTGCTCGTGGCTGAAATGGAGAACTCCAAGCAATCGAACTGCGTCATTAAATAATTGATCAACGTGGATTTTCCCGAGCCTGATGGGGCTGAAAATATAATCACCTTGCCTCTTTCCATGACTATCTTCCCTTTATTAGAGCACGTTCAAAACTTGCTCCTTGATTTGCTCCAACTCATCCTTCATCTTCACCACAATCTTCTGCATCTCACTATGGTTGGATTTGGAGCCTAACGTATTTATCTCCCTTCCGATCTCTTGCGCAATGAAACCTAACTTCTTGCCGCAATTACCCTCCGCATCCATCGTCTCCTCGAAATACTTCAGATGCTGAGCCAATCGGTTCTTTTCCTCATTCACATCCAACTTCTCGATGTAATAAATGAGTTCCTGCTCGAAACGGTTCTTGTCGTAATTCACATCCTGCAAGGATGACAGATTGTCCAAGATGCGTTCCTTGACCTTTTCGATCCTCTCCTTCTCATAAGGATCTATCTCCTTCAATAACTTCCTTATATTCGCTATCTTCTCCTCGAACACACGACGTAAGGAGGCTCCCTCTTTTGTACGGAACTCAACCAACGAATCCAACGCTTGGGAAAATGCCGCATATACCTGATTCCACTCTACCTCTTCCAACTCCTGGGACTCTGTCTTCATCGCCTCCGGCAGACGCAACAACACGGAAAACCAATCTACTGGAAGGGGAATATCCAACTCCTGGGATATTTGCTTTATCTGCTTGCTATATGCCTGAATAACTGGTCCATTCAACTGAGAGGAACTCTCCGTCCCCAAATTCTCTAAGAAAACACCAAACTCAACTTTTCCTCGCTCCAAACGCTGACTCACAAGATTCCGTAATTCCAAATCCTTCTCCCGATACATACTCGGCACACGGGAAGATAAATCTAATTGCTTGCCATTCAGCGACTTAATTTCAATCGTAATTTTCTTGGTTCCAACGGTGCAAGTTGCCTTGCCGAACCCTGTCATTGATAATACCATATTCTTCTTTTTCTTTTGAAAATTAACAATGCAAATATATTCAAATTTCATATAATTCCCCACCCATCTCCCCTCTTTTAACAGATTCGAGACTACGTGTTTCCCCTTGTCACCCAAACTCTTTCAAAAAACTATCCGGAATCTCTTCCTTGAAAGCGACGAATAATGTATTTTCGCGACACATTCCAAGTTGAATTTAAATATGGCGAACATTATATTGATTGACACCGCGACGGAAATATGTTCCGTGGCTTTATCCATCGACGGGAAAGTGTCGTGGAGCAAAGAGAATTTCGAGGGTATGACCCACTCCACCCTTTTGGCGAAATTCCTTCAGGAACTGACCGAACATATGCGTTCATCATCCATCAAAGCGGATGCGGTGGCCGTCAGCTGCGGTCCGGGTTCCTACACGGGCCTTCGTATCGGTGTGTCAACCGCGAAAGGTTTATGTTTCGGCGCAAACGTGCCTCTCCTCGCCATCAACACGCTTGAAGTGATGGCGCAAGGCTATATCTCCCAGCACGGCAAGCCTGGCAACGACACTTGGCTATGCCCGATGATCGACGCCAGAAGAATGGAGGTATACACCGCATTGTTCGATGGGGAACTGAACCTGAAAAGGGAAATCTCTGCGGACATCATCGACGAAAATTCCTACGCCGACATCCTTCAAGAGAAGAAGATCATCTGTTTCGGAAACGGCGCATCCAAATGCAAGGAGACGCTCACCCACCCAAACATATCGTTCGTGGACGGTATCTACCCGCTCGCATCGAACATGGCGGACTTGGCGGAGAAATGTTTCGCCAAAAAGGATTTCAAGGATGTGGCTTACTTCGAGCCTTTCTATCTGAAAGAATTCGTGGCCACAGTCAGCAAAAACAAATTCGGGATCTAAAAACGATTCAGGCGGACTTCTCATCCGTTCTCTATCGATATAAACGTAAAAAGGAGGGTTTCCCATTCGGGACATCCTCCTTTCCTATCTTCTTAGCAATTGCTTAACCTGCTGCCATTTTACCGTTCCGCCCGCATCGGATTGTTCAGGAAATCATCGTAAGAGATCCTAATGCCATCCTCCAGTTCGGTCTTGTATCTCCACCCCAGCTTCTCTGCCTTGCTCACATCCAACAGTTTTCTCGGCGTACCGTTTGGACGTGTGGTGTCCCACTTAATCTCTCCCTCATAGCCAACCACCTTCGCCACAAGCTCGGTAAGCGCCTTAATGGTCAACTCCTTCCCTGTGCCAGCATTCACCGTCTCATTTCCGCTGTAATTGTTCATAAGGAAGACACAAAGGTTAGCCAGGTCATCGACAAACAAGAACTCCCTCAGCGGACTTCCATCGCCCCAACAAGTAACCTCCTTCAAACCTGCCACCTTCGCCTCATGGAACCTGCGGATCAACGCTGGCAACACGTGGGAATGCTCTGGATGGTAATTGTCATTAGGTCCATACAAGTTGGTGGGCATTACGCTGATGTAGTCCGTGCCATATTGCCTATTGAGGAACTCACAATATTTCAAGCCTGATATTTTAGCGAGCGCATACGCCTCGTTCGTCTTCTCCAGCTCGCTCGTGAGCAAACAAGACTCCGGCATTGGCTGCGGTGCCATGCGCGGATAAATGCAACTGCTACCTAAAAACTCGAGCTTCTTACAACCATTCTTCCAAGCGGAGTGGATCACATTCATCTCTAAAATCATGTTGTCGTACATAAAATCCGCCAAAGCAGACTGATTAGCGACAATACCACCTACTTTAGCGGCAGCGAGGAAAACGTACTCCGGTTTTTCTTCCGCAAAGAATTTCTCGACAGCCTCCTGTCTTGTCAAATCCAACTCCTTGTGTGTACGGGTGATGATATTGCAATAGCCTTGTCTTTGCAATTCCCTCACAATGGCGCTTCCAACCATACCCCGATGGCCCGCCACATATATCTTCGAATTCTTCTCCATCATTTCACAATTCCTTTCTCCAAATATTCCGCCAAATTCATTCTAACCTTTTCCGCAGCACCCTCTGACGCAACTTTAGCCACATCGTGGTCCACCATCAGCTTCACTAACTGTTCAAAAGTTGTTTTCGACGGGTTCCAACCCAGTTTAGCCTTCGCCTTCGTAGGATCGCCCCACAGGTTAACAACATCCGTCGGACGATAGAAGTCCTCCGATACGGCGACGACCACCTTCCCTGTCTTCACATCAATTCCCTTCTCGTTCACGCCTGAGCCTTCCCATCGCAATTCGATGCCCGCGTAATGGAAAGCCAGGGTAGCGAATTCACGGACCGTATGCTGCACACCCGTAGCAATCACAAAGTCCTCGGGTGTCTCATGCTGTAGAATCAACCACATGCACTCCACATAATCCTTCGCATACCCCCAGTCGCGCAAACTGTCCAAGTTACCCAGATATAGGCAATCCTGTTTTCCTTGAGAGATACGGGCAGCCGCCAACGTGATTTTACGAGTAACAAACGTCTCACCGCGCCTTTCACTTTCGTGATTGAACAAAATACCAGAGCAACAGAACATATTGTATGCCTCACGATACTCCTTCACGATCCAAAAACCATACAGTTTGGCTACCGCATAGGGAGAATACGGATGGAACGGAGTGTTCTCATTCTGAGGCACCTCCTCAACTTTGCCGTAAAGTTCCGACGTGGACGCCTGGTAAATGCGGCATGTCTTCTCCAATCCACAAGCCCTCACCGCCTCCAAGATACGGAGTACGCCTGTCGCATCAACATCCGCAGTAAACTCGGGAGAGTCAAACGAAACTTGGACATGGCTCTGCGCCGCTAAATTATAAATCTCCGTAGGACGCACCCGTCCAACCACCTTGACCAACGACATGGAGTCACCCATATCCGCATAATGGAGATGGAAATTGGGTTGGCCCTCCAGATGGGCGATACGCTCACGGTAATCGACGGATGAACGTCTAATGATCCCATGCACATCATATCCTTTGCTCAGAAGGAATTCCGACAGGTAAGAGCCGTCCTGACCCGTGACACCTGTAATAAGAGCGGTCTTCATAGTATTTTAAATCATAAATTATTATATACACACCTGATTATAAACGGAAACAACTTGATCGGCGATGCAGCTCCACTTATACTTTTCCATGTCATACTGCACCCGTATTTGCGCATTTCCAGTCAACTGAGACTCCAACTTCTCCGAAAGTTGAGCCACATCACCCACTCTGAAATATGCGTTTTGAGGCAAACCCACCTCCATATTCGCAGGAATATCACTCACAATAACAGGCAAATGATAGCTCATCGCCTCTAATAGCGCAATGGGGAGACCCTCATGAGAGGAAGGCAACACGAAACAGCTCGCATGAGCCAACAACGAATGGAGCTTTTCTCCCCGAACAAACCCCGTCAGGACAACATTATTTTCCTTCGCCATCCTTTTGAGCTCCCTAGAATAATCATCTTCGAAATCCGCATCCCCGGCCAAAACCAAACGGACATTACTCTCCGGATGTCTATTTTTGAAAGAGGCAAATGCCTCCACCAAATGATGAAGATTCTTTTCCGGAACAAAACGGCACATGCCCAACACGTATTTTTCCGACTCGATTCCCAACTCGGAGAAATATTCTGGACAATCAACGAAATCCGGGTTCGGCACCCCATTATAAATCAAATGGACACGATCCGTTCGCCGGCACTTCTCCGCGATCAACTTCCTGATAACCTCCGATATAACAATCACCTCATCCGCGAAACGACAGCCCAATTGCTCACCTATTTTCAGTATCAGCTTAGCTAACTTTCCCCACTTGTCTCGGTCATAGTCTGGCCCATGGTGCGTGAACACGACTTTCATGCCCCTCACTTTCGCATATGGGGTCAGAATGGCTGGACCTATCGCATGGATATGTATAATATCCGCGCCCAACTTCTTGGCTCTATTTACCGCCCTGAAAGTATGAATGATCGCTTCGAATCTCTTCTTCTTAGGGGATGGAATATTCACCAACTTCACACCATTCCATTCAGACAACTCATCCTTCACATACTCGGAACGGCGAATCACCGTGACATCATATCCTTTCTCCGCAACCAGAGGGAAAAGCTCCTCACAATGGGTTTCCACACCACCCATTATATTCGGAATACCGCGCGTCCCTGTCACTACAACCTTCTTCACTATATTATTTGCCATAAACACTTCTTTTTTTTATCCAGCTACCCATTAACGACATGTACAAACCGAAAACATCATAGCCCCATACATAAACGGATGAAATTGGGAGCTTTCTTCTCAACCAATTTCGCTATCGCCACCGGAACAAACACTCCTATCACAACACTCAACAACCAAAACGGGACGAACATCCAATCACATCCCATTCTAACATATACCCATCGGACAACCATCTGAAAGAAAATCCCCATCAGAAATATTTGGAATGTATAATCCCGGAATGAGCGAAACAACGAAGGCCAACGCTTTGCCAAATTCAAGCAAAGAGAAAACGAGAAGACAATACCCGCAGTAACAGAAAAAAGCCCCATAGGATCGAACATCAGTCGCATAATATTCCACAACAAAAACATAAAGAAGCTAATGCCCAATGCCCTAAAGTTCTCCAACCACTTGTGCCACCCATATCGGCAACACAAGATACCCGCGACAAAAAATGGTGCCATATGACACACTCGATTCAACTGGAAATATGTCAATGAAGTAGGACAAACACAGACAATTATACTGAAAGCCCATGCCACGAAAGCCACCAACCATTTAGATTTAACCACGTAGCAATAAAGCGGATACAACATCATAAGGACAAGCAACACTACAATGAACCACATCTCCCCCAAAGGATTTGACCTAAAAAAAAGGAACGTATCTATCAGTTCTTGCGTCGTGACAGGCCTATTCATCAGAGAAGGAAAGACGAGTTTCAGGGCAAGAGCCAACATTGTAAACGCCAAGAACGGAAGCCCTAATCTTTTTATCTTCGCCTTGATAACTTCAGCATAGGTTTTCTCTTTTCGAATGCACGTAAAATAAAAAAGCCACCCTGAAATAAATATAAATAAAGGCATATGGAACGAGTATATTATCCTTTCCAATTCAGATGCTATAGGAGTATTGGGATCACGTGGTATATTCGTCAACGACACATGACCAATAACCACCAATAACATACTAAAACCTTGAAGGACAGACAGCCATTCGATTTTCTTTTTCCCACACATATTCCCCCCTGAAGATTCGTTCATGGCGCCATTCTCTGCACATATGTCATTCGATACAGATCCCATATTATTTCTTATCGTAAAAATACAAAATCACACCCTCAACAGATCAAAATCCACTTAAAGCAGAATAATCGTTTCAAAGGGTTCGTTGAGGAAACACAAAAATCTCATCATTCACACTATGCCCACGTCTATTCACAAGACAACAAATGAAACATCCTCGCCTCTAACGTAGGAGCATGCGCACACCGATCATCTCAGATATAATATCCGAAGTATTCCCCCCGTCGCTATAGATCTTTTACAGATTTCACCAAATGTCCATCAGATTTCAACGGAACGATCCGAACTATCCTTCGTCCCCTCATATCCTTGAGACTCCACATCCGCATTTACGATATCCTCCCCACGCTTCCCCTTCAAAGCCTCTTTACTATCGTCGGATAGTCCATCGTTTATCTCAGCATTCAAATCGCAAGTCGACAACTTATCCAAATCCGCCTTTGAGACCTTCCCGTCCCGATAATCGCAACAGATCGGATTCTCAAACATCGAATACTTCATTCCCAACAATGACTTCACCTTATGCTTCGCCACCCATAACAATGGAGTGCTGATATACTTATGCATGGCAGGGGAAACAGAGCCGATCATCCAGCAATTACGATTGCAACAACGGACTTTCTTACGCACAACCTCCGCCTCAGGGGAATTCCATAGTTCATCCCATGTCTGACGATTAAGATTGCCCATCACCTCCTTATCTTTCGTGCCATTGCAAGGCATCACATCCCCATACGGATCGATAAAGAAAGTGTCGAAGGACATATCACAAGGCAAAAGACGTTTTTGCCCATATATATAGTTAATCAGTCCATGGTTAAAATATGCTCGGAACCACTTCTTAGGGGAATTGCTCTTCAAAAGCTCGTTCACCAAATCCTCGAAGTTCTTCGCCACCATCGGACGGTCATGGATAATATTCTTCGATTCAACGAAATAGAAGGAATTATGCAATGATGCCGTAGCGAACTCCATTCCCATTTCATTAGAGATATTATACAAAGGGACAAGGTCCGGCGCATTCTTATCCTGAACAGTCATACCGAAACCGACATCCTTCATCCCCATCTCCCGAAGTTTCTTCAATGTGGTATAACCACGTTGATAACCATCGTTCAAGCCTCTTATTTCATTGTTCGTCTGCTCCAACCCCTCTATGGAGATACGGATTCCGATCTGCGGGAATTCCTTGCATAAATCGAGGATGCGGTCCGTGAAAAAACCATTCGTTGAGATCACAATGCGATCACTAATCTTATACAATTCCCTCACAACATCCTTCAAATCAGTGCGGATAAAAGGCTCACCTCCCGTAATGTTCGTGAAATACATCCTAGGGAGTTTCTTAATAGTCTCTAATGAAATTTCCTCTTCCGCCTTGGAAGGAGCTTTATATCGATTGCACATCGAGCAACGAGCGTTGCACCGATAAGTTACAATTACCGTTCCGTTTAGTTTTTTTTCTGCCATAATAACATTGCATCCAATCCGCCTGCAAAGTTAAGCAAATAAAAAAAGACCGCAAAAAATTACGGTCTTAAATGATTTCTCACATTCACATTCTTGTATATGTGGACCACATCATCCACATACCGATCCGATGAATAGCGTTCCTGGGCAGTATTTGCGATAGTCTTATAATCAAAAGGGTGGCTCCACATCTCTTCTATCTTACGCCTCAAATCCGAAGAATTACCACTATCGAACACCATACCAGATTTTCCTTCGTCTATAAGTTCTGGTATACCTCCTATATCAGCCCCCAGCACAGGAGTTCCTAACGCCAGCGACTCTATAACTGTCAACGGATTGTTCTCACTCCACTCCGATGGTATCACCATGAACCGTGCAGATTCCAAAACAGGACGGATTTCATCCCAGTTTTTCTGACCAAGGAATTCAATGGATTTCCCTTCATAATTCTTTCTCAACTCCGTTTCCAGGTCACCACCGCCAATCACAATAAGTTTATATGGCAATTCCGCAGCGACGCGGCAAAGAGTCTCTATTCCTTTCACCTTCGTCAATCTGCCTAAATACACGTAATAATCGGATTTTTCAAACGATGGGTTCTCCACTTTTTTTATGTCAATAAAGTTGCATAGCACCCGAAACTTCTCCGCATCATATCCACCCTGTATACACGTATCTGCCATGAACTGACTTGGAGGCAGGAATAAGTCGCATGACTTCTGCAACCTTTCCTTGTTCCACTTCTTCGCCTCTAAATATCCGACAATAGCCCCAGGCAAACTTCCTGGCATGCAACGGTGCCTAACCACCGCTTTTTTGTCAGTGAAGCACTCCGTACACCATTTCCCGTCTCGCATACAGGTATAACACGGGCATACCAACTTGGAATCATGCAATGTCCATACGACACGGATGCCCCTGTCGTGCGCAATCTCCGCAATAACAGGAGACAATTGCGTGTGAATATTATTGAGATGGACCACATCCGGCTTGAAATCATCCAGCAACGCACTGAATTTTCTTTTCACCTCCGAGTCTCCAAACGGACGGGAGAAAGCCTTTATCACAGACATGTTCGACGGCCAATACTGGCTCCATTCCGAAGCTTGATTTTCAGGATAATCCATGGCAAAAATCGCCACATCATGTCCCTTGGATTTTAACAAACGCTCCAACTCCATCATATAGATGCAGTCTCCACCTCGGCGATAATAAAATTTATTGGAAAGTAGAACCCTCATATTTGAATCTAATATACTATTTCCTCCACTTTAACATTTGACATCAAAAATGAATTGGTCGTTATGCCACAAATTGGGACGACCTGATTCTTGTATATCCTCGTAGGGTAAAAACAATATTTGGCTTTTTTTATGTTTTCCCCGTCATATTTCACATCCAGCACTATCTTCTTTTTGTTAAAAGTACAATCCGTGAACTTTTTCACGTTTCGTTTGGTCGGAAAGAAAGAGACAAAAAAGTTCTTACCCTCCGAGGTAATGTCACATGATTGCCAACGCTCGTTTCCTCCACAGGAATACGGGAATTTCGAGTCCACCTTACAATTATTCAGAGTGACATTCGCGATCGCCAAGTCCGGATTTGCATTTCCCAATCTCATTGCCGCACACTTAATCTTACAATTATCAAATGTATATGTTCCCGAAAATCCGCCACGGTATCCATCTATGACCCCGTTTTGAGTAGTAATATTACAATCCTTCATCGTGACACGATACATGTCGGGATTCCTCAGTTGGGCATTCAGCACCCCTACACAATAGATATTATGCCACTTACCCTCAAACCCATGATAATGCACATAGTCATTTTCATACTTTATGTCACATTTTTCAAAAGTAACATTCCACTGCGCATTTATATTCTTTCCCTTGTTAGGCACCAACAATGGACATCCTGATAACGGATCGGACTCACACCGTTTAGAGACGAAACTACATCCTCTTATCTTACCTTCAACCGAATAATTCAGATTCGCATCTTCCCTATAATCATACAAGATGAAGAAGTTGGCCCCCCTCACTCTGTTTTTCGATTCAAAAGAACAGTTATCCACACTGAAATTAATACGGCAATCCTGCTTGTTATCTTTATGGGATGACAGACAAATAAACTCGTCGCCAGAATCCTTAATGAACTTACAATCGGAAATAGAGACCTGGGAGACATCCGACTTCAGTTTTTCCATCATCATCAACCATATCATTCCGCCCCTCTTACTTCCTCCGCAATTGTCAAAACGGCACCCCTTAACCGAAAGATTATCAACACTTTCAACCGTAATTACGTTTACATTGTTTTTCCTTCCGAGATTGGCGACATTCACATTTTCAAAAGAGGTGTTTTGGGCATATGTCCTAAACACATAAAAATTTCCATCGCTCTTAGCGTACGTATCCGTCAGGTTAACCTCTATATTCAGATTCCGATAAGATGAACGAAGCATACCCGATTGGAATTTCTCATAAAACAAGACCATTGTGCCTCCCGAATATCCATCGTAAAAACCTTGGTTGACGACCAAAGTAGCATTATTTCCATCCACAACCAAATCACGGCTACAATAGAAAGCGCCCCAATTGTCTGTCCTCGAATTAATCAAATACCTTTTCCCTTCCGTGAACAAAACCGTATCTGCGCGAGCCATACATTTCCTGATACTCTCTCTGTCATCGGTAACACCATCTCCCTTTGCACCGAACCACTCGGGACGCGCCACAGAAAAACGCCAGGAATCAGGGAATTTCACATTCTCAAAGCCACTGTTTTCATTTGATTGGACGCGGACATGTTCTCCCACCAAAACGGAATTGCTAATAACACCATCATGAACATTCAAGACGGAATGTTCATTAAACGAACATGTGTCACCTTTCAAATCATGGAGGCCTGTCACCTTGTACACGTTTCCATCATGCAGAAATGACGCCTCATTAAAACATGACACGCAAAGGAACATCACGACGAAAAACAGAGATGCCGATATACACCGATTTAGCCTCATATAGTAGATTTCAAATAATCGGAATAGACTAACTTACAACGATTTAATCTTTCCTCCAGATTGTAATTCCGATAAAAGTTCAACAACGAATCTATTCTTTCCTCCATGTTCAAAACAGAAATTCCATCATCCACATAACCGATAAAAGAATTTGGGTATAAATCGAAGTCTCGCAAAAGGGAGACCTGCTTGGAGTCTCCTAAGGAGGAGACAAGATTACCCCGAGATTTCACATACATGAAAAATGGGACAGCATTTTTCAAACAGAAAACGCCATCATGGAATCTATGTGTTATGACAAAACTAAACTTGCTATATATCCCCATCTGCTCCAACGGTCCCATGTCATTCAAACTAACATCGCACCACGCAACCGGCCGCGGTGAATACACCACATATCCCAACGAATGCAACTGGTCGGTAATGTGCATCATCCAATTATCGTCGCCACAAGTATGGACAAAAACGGATTTCTCCGGAATCGACAACTTCCGTTTCTTCAGATATGCATCAACATAGCGATAGTCAATATCGAATGAGAAGGTTGGATCAGGAATATAACTTAGCTTATCCTCCGATGAGAAATGGCGGAATAAAGCGTAAGAAGCGTGGTCTCTGACGGCAATATGGGAAAACTGGGAGACGGCGACACGCATCTCCTCCAACTGTTTAGCCGACAACGAATCATAATCAAGATTCTTCACGGATGCTGCCAAGACAATTTTCTGCGACTTAACATTCAATAGCCAATATGCAGAAAGCCCATCCTCACCCTTTTTCAGGCGATCCAATTCCAACACCGTGTCCGCGCCAACATAAATCCGGTCATATCCCCTACCGTTGATATAAGAAATAGCCTTTTTCACATCGCGTATCGTACGGTCATTTTTTATATTCAAATATTTCTTTCGGAACTCGGCATACTTCCTAATTCGCTCACAATCACGCAAAACACTTTTTATCGAAGTGCTTTTGAAGGGTTTGTTGAAATTATAAAACCCATGGAATGGTATAATCTCCACCTCATCATGTTCATGAAGAGACTTGACCATCAAATACGTGGAATACGCCTGTAAATTTGTGCCGAAGTTCAAATCTCCGTAATAAGTCAAGATTCCAATTTTCATACCAAACTCGTATATTTACGGTAATCCATTCGATGGGAAACAGCGACCTTATAATTATCAGGATATGACCCAACGCCAATCAAAAGCACAGGGAAATAACTCTCCTTAAGTCCCAAACTCTTCTTTATTCCTTTTATCACCGATGGTTTGTGTCCCATCGTCAAAGGAATTGCCGCAACGCCCAAACTATGCAACGAATATAAAAAATTCATCGCATACATTCCGCCATCCACATACAATTGATGCAACTCGTTTATATTATAGGCGCATAAATCACCACAGATCAACACCCCATATTGCATGTCTTTGTAAAAGCCATTGCAGCCTTTCTGAAGTTCGAACAACTTTTCCCGTATAGCATCGCTTTTGTATATATATACTTTCCAAGGTTGTCTATTACATGCGGAAGGCGTCTTTTCGCACATTTCCAACGCACGTTCCAACACAGATATACTAACAGGATCCTTCCCGAAATCCCTGACAGAATACCGCGTTTGCGAGAAAACGGGGAATGAAGAATCCAAAGAGGAAAGCAACTCCTGACGATTCTTCCTAATAATACCGCCGCAGTCCACTCTTTCTAGTCCCTCACTCTTTTCCAACGCCTCGATTGAAGACTTTATGTCGGACATATCAGCACCTAATTCCTCATTGAAGGAAACATACTTCCATAAAATGCCACAATAATTGGACACAACCTCTTTATCTCCACCTATACTTAGGAATTTCTTCAAATCAGCAATAATACTTGCGGCCTTCTCCTTCCCGAATCCCACCTTCACAGAACCGATCGACATGCCTTTTTCCAACGCATGCGTTCGGATGTCCAAATCCGTGCGAAACTTGTCCTTATCCTTGTTTCTTCCACCATTGGCTATATATTTAGCATAAACAACGCTCTCAACGAGTTTTTCCAACAGTATTCTAAAAAACAAGATGATCTTGGATTGTTTAAGAAATCTGATCATTTACAAATCGACTTAAAATAATTCAAATACTTGGAAGCAACACTTTCAACGCTATATGTTCCGTCAACTTTTTCCTTCAGCTTACGTTTCATCTCCGCATACTTGTCGCCCCTTGATTCATAGGCTTCCACGATCGTGTTAACCAGTGAATCGACATTATTCGCCTGAAACAAGAAACCGACTTGCCCATCTTCCACATGTTCCGAGAAGCCATCAATATCAGAAGCTATCACAGGCATATTGTACGCATATGCGATCATGTGCGGTCCACTCTGCGCGACATTCGAATAAGGGAGCAACAAATAATCACATTTGGTGAATAATTCAGGCACAAATTTATCATCCACACGTTTAAAATAGGGCGTAATCGACTTACAATCACCTATCTGCGTAAGATATTCCGACGCATCATCACATTTACCCGCGATCAACAGGGAGACATTCTCCTTTATTCCGGAAGGCAACTGTTTTATTGCGCTAATGGCTAAATCCAACCGTTTATTTAATTTAACGTTGCCAAAGAAAAGCAAGTTCAGTTTGGATTCATCTATATGGAATTCGTCTGTTATGTCATTTCCATAACTTTTCACCGTCATTGGGCAAAGCATAATGGATTTATCGGAGAATCTCGAACAGAAATAATCGACCAGATGCTTGCTGAAAATATGGAAATTCTTTCCATACGAGAAAACAAAATTCAAGTATTTTGTCATCAATCGTTTATGAGGCCACCCCGAATAAGGGATTATATTATGCGCCGCATGTATTATTTTTTTCCTGTCGATCTTATGGAAAAGGTAAAAGTAATAATACGGGAAGCCAACAAAATCCGAATATACAAGGCTAATATCATCTGCGACAACATCCGAGAAGATCCTTTTATAATCAAACAACACACGAGGATCCATACTTTTATGGCTCAACTCATATATTTCACAATCCAACGACTTATCCACGTATATGTTTTTGTTCGTACGGATAACTTTCCATTGTATATCCATACCTAGAACCTCTTTCATATACGGGACTATCTGGAAATCAACATCAATAAAATAGTCCGCTGTTATCCAAACGATTTTCTTCATTCCTTTCCCTTATCTACATTCCTCTATCGCTGACCTCAGAGCCTCAATATATCCTTTTCCGAACTTCAAATCCGGTTCCATATAATTTCCCTCCGCCCATTCATTCCAAGAGCGAAGGAAAACGATCTGACGGTTCTCCGGCTTATTCTTAATACGTTGGAATACCATCTTTGCATGTTCCTTGAACAATTCGGGAGTGGAGTTGTATAGAATAGTCGCACCACTACCTAACCTCGGAGAATGATCCCAATTCGGCACTATTGTCGGGAAAACATCTTCCCTTTCGAACAATTCAGAATCATACATATTCATCGCCTTCGCATAATTCATCGTGAACAAAGGACGACGCAGGAAATGGTTATTAACAAAGCGTTTCACCTTCGCCTTAAAACCATCCTGGTTATTCCATGGTTCCATCAACAGAGATAGGTTCTTCGCATCCGTCTTATTATATGCAGGTTCGTCAATCAAGCTTTTCATCTTCACATGAGAGACAAAATAGAAACCCGGCAAACCATTTTCCTTCGCCAATGATTGCCAGATTGACATAAACCGGTCAACATCCGGAATATCAGCCACCGCATAAAAAAGGAAGAGAAGTTTTGAATCGACCTTGTAATACCTTTCATCTTTAAAGGCAGGCAACATCGTATAGAAATGGTTCTTTATATCCTCGTCCCCCGTATACGACTGTTCTATCAGCATTTCCTTGGAAACCCTGCTCACATCGGCGTTCCAGTTCTTACGCTCCCAGGAATGGTTTGCCCAACCCAAGCAGAACGGGAACTGAGGTTCACCCAACCGGACGACCTCCTGCAGAGGCATCTCCATGAGTTGCTTCCCATTTCCGAACCAATAATGCCAATAACAAAAAGCGGAGACACCTGCCTCCTTGGCCAACTCCGCCTGCCGATTCCTGACCTCCGGTATTCTTAAATCATAATACCCTAAATCCGCAGGAACCCTCGGCTGGTAGTGACCTCTAAAAAGAGGAGTCGCCTTTCCTACATTTGTCCATTCAGTAAATCCTCTACCCCACCATTCCTCATTTTCCTTGAACGGATGGAACTGAGGAAGATAAAACGCTATCACTTGAGGCTTCCATGCCATATCGCCTAAATTTTTTATATATTACAGACAACAAAAATAACACTTTTTCTTTTCTGTTTTTCTCTTCCATATAATATATGCCAATAATAGACACATAAAAAACATAATACATGCGCATAAACGCATAATCACCTGTAAGCAGGCAATAGATTATATATGCGAAAAATATGCAATCCGTCACTATACATTTCTTTTTGTTCGTAAGGACCATTCTAGGGACGGCCAGAGAAAGCACACCAAATATAATCCACAAGAACAACCCTATAAAACCTGACTGGCACAATATGACGTACAAAAGGCTTTCAAACGCATACAAGACTGGGTGATTCCCATACACCGATAGGTAATAAGAGACCCATCCATAACCATTACCAAGCATTTCATGATCTCTTATGACAGAAAAAACTGCGCCAAACTGCGTAAGACGCATTTCCAAGGAAGACCCATACACATCCGTCTTATTACCAGACAAATCGAATATGGAAGCGACATAGTTCAGCAAACTATCATTGGAATATACGATAACCAAGAGTAAAACGAACGATAAAAAAGCATAGAGAATCGTTCGGAAAGACATGTTCCTGAACATATAATACCCCCAAACCACCATGGAGGTCGCTAATGATGTTCTGACACCACACACCACGATGTTAATCATCACCAACGCAACTAAAAAAACGAACAGCCATTTTTTCAACTTATTTTTTACCGCCAATAAAAAGCACAGCGACATATCCAGGAAAAATCCCCAACGCATCGGGTGATCAAACATGGATGACGAACGACCGAACAATCGATCATCCGCAGACAGCCAATCCTCCATAAAATCCGTCCTTCCCTCAAGCAAGTTTATGAACGTGATATACGGATTGACACCAACGGTTTGCGTAAGGAACAAGCCATACAAACCGGTGATAGCAATCATGACGCAAAACAGCCCCAAAATCAGTCGGGGCGAACTTCTATCGGAGGAGACGACCCACCATAAGATAACTGGCACGAACATTCCCGTGAGCAGTTCTATTCGCCATGAGGAAAATTGCAAGCTTTGAGGCATTCCGTTAGACTGAAAAGGAATCATCAGCAACTGGAATGTCATAAGAAACGCATAAGGGATCAAAGGACGAAAATCAGGATTCTTTTTTCGGGAAATTATCTCATACACGATTCTTAGCACCATGACCAGTGTTAGCAATGAGAAGGGAAGAATCGGCAAACTAACAGAAGGAACCAAAAAAGAGAAAAAGATATACAACGCTATCGCCCATTTCAATGAAACGAACGTCATGAAAAAAATCAGTAGAGGGAAAAAGCGAACTATGGCAATGAACAACTGCATTACTTCGAAGACAAATTTTTTATGACAACCGCAGGCACTCCTCCCACCACACAATAAGGGGGCATACTCTTTGTCACAACAGCACCTGCTCCAATCACAGAACCTCGTCCAATCCTCACACCGGGCATAATACAGGCCATTTCGCCTATCCACACATCATCCTCAATCACAACCTCTCCCTTGGAATAAAGCGGGCGCGACAATGGATGAATATTCATCTGTTCGAAATCAGAAACGCCATGTGCGTTGTCCGAAATCATCACCTTTCGACCGATCAGCACATTTTTTCCTATCTTAACACAATTAATACATGTTATGTGGCTGTCATCACCAATAGAAGTCCCGTCCCCGATTTCCACATGCGGATTAAATTTGTCCGCACCATACTTAGCATAGGACTCAAACACGACATTATCCCCGACAATCACATGCTCTCCTATCGACATGTACTCAGCTCCGACAAGTGTTTTAAACCCACGGAACATACAATGCGCCTTACAACTCCCGAACTCATGCTTTATCCACCTTGAATAAACCTTGACTTTATATCGCTTCAACGTGGAGAATAGAGAAAGCGGGAATATCTTATTCAGTATCTTAAAAAAAGCGTCAATCATTAAAAAACAAACAATTGAAATCTATAGTCCGAAATAACGGAGCCCTATTTAATCATCCACAAAACTCAATAATTGGTCTGAGAATGCGCGGTAAGAATGATGTAGCACAGCAAATTCACGACAATGAGCACTCAATTCACTCCGTTCCGGTTGAGGCAAACTATACACCCAACGAATGCCATTCGCCAAATCAACCACATCGTTCAACTGAGCGCAATAACCAGTACCATGGCCTTTAACCGCCTGTAAGCACGCGCCCATCTCAAATCCGACGACAGGAGTGCCGCAACACAAGGACTGGTTCACCATCATAGGACCAGCGTCATTCACCGAAGGGCAGACAAAAACATCCGCCATGGAATACAAATCCGGCAACACGCTAGAATTCACATACCCGAAATCCTTCGATTCGAAGGGTAACAAAGGAGCTAACGCCGAGAAATCGCGACCCGCAGCCATTAAAAGCACACCGCTGCGCTGATCTTCCGTTAGTTGATCCGCAAAAATCTTCAGAGACTCCACCAACAGATTCATACCCTTCCTCGGATCCGTCAAGCTTTGGCAACCAAAGAAAATGATAAAACGTATATGATCCGCAATGCCGTATTTCGCCCTCAACAAAGAACTATCCAAAGGCTTAAAGGTATCAACGTCGATAATCGGCCAACTAAGCACCTTGCGCACATCCTTGAGCAAGAAGGATTTATTATAGAATCCTTGCATATAGCTGTTGCCGAAGACAATAGGCTTCACATGATCATAGACCTGCTTCCTATATTTTACGTTCCAGGCAGTAAAATCATTTTCATCCGTGGATCCGATCGCGGGACATGCGCCACATCCAATCTGATAACGCTCACAAGACCCGGTGAAATGACACCCGCCAGACATTGGAGAATAATCCACACAACGAAAAACGATTCTGCACTTCAGTTTCTCATAGATATCATTGATTGTCTTAAAAGACAACATATCCTGCCAAAAAAGCACGCAAACCATATCATATGGTTTCGTGATTTTAGCAAGAACCTTTTGGGTTGAAATAGGAGGATTCGTCTCCTTCTTGTAAAAAAAGAAATAGCCCTTCTCCTGCTTTAAGAATCTAGAACGGATTTTTATTCTGATTTTTTCCAGAATCGAGCTTTTTTCCTCGACATAAAGGACTTCAGGATGACCATCCACAGGATTTTTTGTCAACAAATCGACATCGGCGCCAGCCTGCAATAAAGACTTGTACATATCCAAAGCAAGCAAGCCGGGGCCCTTCAACGGATCAGCAGAAGAAATAATGAGTATCCTCTTCTTTTTATATTGCATTATAAAATCCTATGATTAAGGAAATGACTTTTTGAACCTGTTCCGTCTCCAATTCGTAATACATCGGCAACCTAACCAAGCAATCAGCATATCTGTCGCAATTAGGCAACTCAGGGATATACGATGAATGGGAACGATAAAAATCGCTCTTATGCAGGCTCAAATAATGGAAAGGAGCAGTGACCTCATTGTCTTTCAGACACTTTATCAAGGCAGTACGTTCCTCCAAATTACGGCATATCAAGTAAAACATGTGACCATTGTTAGTCGCATAATCAGGAATTTGAGGAAGTTTGAAGCATCCCCTCTTCTCCAAATCCTTAAGTCCATCGTAATACTGGTTCCAAATGCTTTTACGACGATCCTGTATCATATCGAGGTTCTCCAACTGAGCCCAAAGGAAAGCTGCGTTTATCTCCGCAGGAAGAAATGAAGACCCCATGTCCACCCATCCATATTTGTTGACTGCGCCACGGAAGAACTCAGCACGATTCGTACCCTTTTCCCACAAGATTTCGGAACGACGCTCGAAACGCTCATCATTGATCACGAGCAAACCGCCCTCACCTCCGGCCGTAATGTTTTTCGTCTCATGGAAAGAGAAGGCACCAAGATGCCCCACTCCGCCAAGCGCTTTCCCCTTATAGAAAGAGTCTACTGCCTGAGCGGCATCCTCGACAACGATAAGGTTATATTTCTTCGCCAGAGCCATAATCACATCCATGTCACATGCGACACCCGCATAATGGACAGGGGCAATCACCTTTGTCTTCGGTGTGATAAGAGACTCCAGTTTGTCCGCATCGATATTCGGATTAGAATCCATGGAATCCGCGAACACCACGTTGGCGCCCTCACGAAGGAAAGCCAAGGCAGTCGACACAAAAGTGTAGGAAGGAACGATGACCTCGTCACCCGGTTTCAGGTCGCAAAGCATCGCACACATCTCCAAAGCATCCGTACCCGAAGTCGTAAGCAAGCACTTTTTGAAGCCGTACCGTTCCGTGAAATAATTTTGGCACAACTTGGTGAAACGACCATTACCGGACAATTTACCCGTGTACACCGCCTGATACATATAATGAGTCTCTTTCCCTGATAGGAAAGGTTTATTAAATGGAATCATATCTAACCCTCTACTGTTTTCAAAATAAACGATTCTAACTTATTCACTCCCAAAATGTGCTTCAAGAACTCTATAAAAACAGATATCCCAAGACACTCGAGCAAAAGTATAAAAAAAATCGCAATCGGATAGCCAAAACTATAAGTGTATTCTTTAAAATACAAACTAAAAATGAAAGTATGGAAAAGAAAGATGTTAAAACTATGCTTTCCTAAGAACCCCAAACCCTTTCGGACAAATCCCTCTTCCGGTTTTAAAGAGAGGGTCAAGTAGCTGATAATGATGAAAAAAGCGATCAACGAATCTATCATCAACACATAACGTTGCGTACAGATCCTGACCGTTACGCACAATGCAAGAAACAGAAATGACAAAACAAATTTCATTGGGTCCGAAAGGCCGACTTCACGAAGCCTCGAACCAGAAACCGCCATTTCCATACCTAAACAGAAAGGAAACAGATAATACTTGATCGGATATAAGAAATAGCCGTGAGTCGGATGCATTCCGAGTCCTATAGCCAACACCATAACGATATAGAAAGCCACTTTACTCTTCAACCGTATCCATCTCAGTAACGGAAAAGAGAGATAAAGAAGGATAATACAACTATAGAACCACCATGTGGCATTGTATCCATAAAGCATCCTACAATTCAGCAAACCGAAAAAATCCAGCAACATATTAGGCATTACCGCATCCCCGTAGACAACGTCGAATGTTCTGCCAAAGAACAAAACACCGACAGGGACAAACAGCAACCATATAAGCCAATAGTTCAGATAGAGTTTGGTGAATCTTTTGACAAAAAAGGTTTTCAGGTTTAGTTCTTTCCCGCAAGATACCATCAAACCATACCCCGACAGAATAACGAACAAAGCGACACAACACTTGCTTGTCATTCCACTAACGTTAACGATCTGATGCCAATCGTAGTATAGTCCGATTGATTTGTAAAAAAGGTGGTGCCAAAGCAGAAGCAATAACGCAATACCTTTCAATTCAGTCGTTTGCTGTTTGGTCATATAGGAATCCGCAAAAAGGGGAAAAGGATATTATGTTAGTGCAAACTATCAACTAAGCGTTCAAGCTTTTCCACAATATTTTGAGATGGATTTGAATTGAACAATTTATAATTTTCCTTTATAATATCACTCGGCAAATTCCACCATTGTAACGCTAACAAACGGTTCCTAATATCTTCCGGGAATCGGTACTTGATTTTTTTCGCAGGCACTCCTACGACAATAGAATATGGTTCCACATCTTTAGTAACAACTGCACCTGAACCAATAACCGCACCGTCACCAACTTTAACGCCTCTGCAAATGACAGCATTACACCCTATCCAAACATCATTTCCAATCTCACAAACATCATCAAATCTATTATAACCTTCATTATCACCTTTCAAATCAAAAATATCAGAATACAAGAATGCGCTCGAAGTCACACGATGATAATCATGATTGCCACCTCCGATTGAGACATTCCATGAGATAGAGCAAAAAGAGCCAATATTACAATGCCAAGCAACAAAATTTCGTCCTGTATAAGTATACCTGCCTATCTTAGTATGATAAATCATGCCATAGCGTTGAAGATTCACGAATTCTCCCAACTCACAATCCTCAATTCTTGTTTCATCACCAATACTAACATTAGGACGAGTTTTAACATTTACAGCAAAAACATTCTTCCAAATTTTAGTTCCATTTTCAAAAGCGCAATTATTTACAACCGCTGATTCATGAATTCTAACAGTATTCTTCATTATTCCAATTCAATTTTAAAATTATCAACAAATTCATCAATATTAGTTGCACATTCGCTAACCGTCTTTCCCACACATAAAATCCTCCCCACACAATCTCTTGAATTTGAAAATTTATTTACCACATCCCCTTTTTTCACAAACAACTCAATATTCCTTATATTGGATGAGTTGTTATATGATATATTTTTAACAACGCCACTCTCTTTTGAGTACAACATTCTTGTCGCAATGGCATCATAGCCACCCAAACGACCATCAAAATATTTTCGGGGAGATTCACCCATCGCACAGAGAAGAATCATCTTATAATAGTCAATACCCCAATATGCGCCAGTCATTTCAGGCAAATAATTAGCACCTGCTCTTCCTGTCAATTCAATAATATAAGGGGTGCCATCCTTAACAATTAAATCAACATTTACTGCTGTATTATTAAAGCCAAGAGCTTTTATTGCGTTTTTCACCAAAGAGACGACCGCTTCATTACTTACCATATCAGAAGGCAACGGCATATAATGTCCAATTGGGATATTAACAATACCATTTTTTTTGACATTATCACCATGAGGCAAAACAAACAGCACGTCTTGTTCATAAACAAAAGCCTGCGCTCCAAACTCTTCACCCTCTATGAATTCCTCTATGATACAATAGTTATGTCGAGACTCTGAGATTGACTTTTTATAGTTTTCATATATTTCCGATTCGGATCTACAAATATATATACCTCGACTACCCTGTAAATCCACAGCTTTTACAATAAGAGGAAAGGACATCATACTTAATGCTCTTTCAACATCTTCGTCAGTTTCAACGATGGCGAATTTAGGAGTATTAACCCCAGCTTTCGTCAAAGCCAACTTCATTTTATATTTATCGGAGGAAACAATTGCAGACGATTCAGACATACCAGACAAAGATAGTTTGTCATTTACATAACCTAACGATTGCAACCCGAAATCAGAGCAAACCATCGAAACACCGTCTACTTCTTCATCTTGTGCGATTTTCAAAATAGCTTCCTTATTAAAAATATCGACATGACAGACCTTGTTAGCTAACGCATATCCTAGGTAATTTCCCTCTATACCTGCAACAATAGTATAACATCCTAGTTCTAAAGCGGCTTTAATCAACTCAATTTGAGCCTGTCCTCCACCTAGGATTAAAATCTTCTTTTGTTTAGCCATATCTTACAAATATTCACCCTTTAAAATATAATACCCATAACGATTACTACTGTCCGTAATTGTATGTCCATCAAAATCTTGTTCAATGAATTTTCGTTCCAACTCCCATCCATCACAAAGCATATCTTCACATTCTTCAATATCCTTAGGGCTAAAAATAAACCGAACAACCGCCTTCCTTGGCTTTACAACACGTTCGAAAACAGGCATGTTACCCAAAGCGACATCAATAACCATTTTTGTGAAATCGTAACCTGTTGATATCCTGACCAGATCAGAACCAATACAATCCCCACCCATACGAGAGCCAATCTCAATAATTTTCACGTTTCCATACCCGTCAATTTTAATTTCCGAATGACTTGCCCCATCTGTGATTTTCAGGCTATCGAGAGCATGAAAAATAATTCTTTTTATGTTTTCCAGCCTTTCTTCATCCAATAGGACAGGCTGGATATGTCCTGTCTCTATAAAATGAGGGGATCCCGTTGTGATTTTTTCCGTAACAGCAAGAAAAGTATGCTCACCATGGAAAGAAATACATTCAACACTATACTCCTTGCCTTCTACAAATTCCTCAATCAGTGCTTTATGTTCAAAAGACTCATGACAAGCAACACGAACTGCAGATTCAATTTGAGAAGCATCGGATATTTTCATAATGCCCCGGCTACCACTTCTATCGGTCGGCTTAACAATTAAAGGGAATTTCATTCCTGAGATGTCAAATCCTCCGTTTTCCTCTGCAATGCGAAACATCGGAATTGGATCACCATTTTCTAAAAACGCATTTCGCATCCTGAATTTATTTGTGGCTATCAAAGAACATTCTATTGAATTGGCATGAAGATTCATTTTCTCGGCAACATAATTTACCGTAATAACCGCCAAATCAGATGCAATAGAACAAATTGCATCAATTCCAATTTTCTGGCATTTCCTTAATATTAGCTCTTTGTCAACAATACTTATCGGAAAAAAATGATCCGCATTTTGCTTGCCAACCGCACCACTCTCCCATGCAAACACAAAAGTTTCGTAACCGCACTCTTTTGCCTTATTTATTAACTGGTTTTGGAAATCATTTGCACCTATTATCGCTACTTTTTTCATTTTATATTCAATTTTTTCTTCAATATCTCAAATATTTTCTTTCTTTCCGTCTTCTCCATAAAAACATAAGAAGAGACACCAACACTCATAACTGAGACAAACAACTTAATAACACAGTTATAAAACTCGTCATTCAAAAACAACACAGCTGGTAAAGACAAAGTACAGGCCAACAATGTCACCTTAAGACAAGACATATAACACGGAAGTATTTCCTTTAACTTATAGTCAATATCCTTTATCAGAATATAAGGCTTTACAATAAAAGCAAAAATGAAAGACGCAATTAATGGCAAATATAAGACAACCATTGCTCCATAGCCCATTTTCAATAAGAAATACATCAAGATAAATTGTCCAACGCCTAAAAACAATGCAGCGATCGAATTCTTCTTCACCTTGCCCGAGGCCACCATCGGCATATAGAAAGCAGCGGAAAAATTCGATATAATACGGGTAACAATTGTAAATTGGACAAAAATCGCAGCATATTCAGGAACCTCCACCAACCAAACATTCAGGATTGGCCTAACTAAAAGAATTAACGGAAGACCTAACAACAGCAACACATCATACACGTAAGTGGCGGACTGTAAAGTCAGTTTCTTTGACGCTTCATAATCCCCCGCCGCATAAGATTTAATGACCTGAGGATTAATGGCGACACGTATATTGTCCACAAACTGCATCATAGCCTGAGCCACCTGATTCGCAATCGCCTGAGACGCCACGACAAAAGGTTGCAGGAACATGTTCATCAGAATCAAAACGCCCTGTATTTTCAGTGTTTCCGTCAGATTAGCAATGACATTCCATCCGGAGAATCCAAGAAGATCTTTAAAAATAGACTTGTCGAAGGATAACGACAAACGGCACTCCCCGAATTGATGTATGCAATAGAATCTATACGTAAATGCAACAACAACTTGAACCAAAGCGATCAAAGAGGCATATACGATTAATCTATCGTATTCCGTCACAACGATCATGTAACACACCCCCAATTTCGCCAACGCCTCGAAAATGCTCACATACGCATAAACACCCATTTTCTCATGAGACATAATGGATGCAGTATACGGAACCTGCGTGATAGAAACCATCATCGTGAAGATGGACAATTGGAAAACAATGAAACAGGCATCCATCCTTTCAGGAGGGGCGACCAACTTATTGTACAAGTACCACATTCCTCCTGTCTCCATCACCAACAAAATAAGGGAAGCAAGAATAAGATGAGTATAAAAAGTGGTCACGAACGTATCCTTCAGCCGCTCTTTATTACCGGCTCCCAACTCATACGTCAGAAACCTGGATGTGCCAATACTCAACGTGCCGTTCAGGAACGACAACATACCCACAATACCTCCGACCACCGTATAGAGCGCATAATCACCCACACCCAACTTATCCAAAATCACTCTTGAGGTGAACAAAGAGACACCCATAACGAGCAGCATCCGGATATACAGGAAGCCCGTGTTTTTTACTATACGTTTACCATCAGCCATATCTCAATCAAATCGAATATCAATCCCTCCTAAACAAATCTCTCGTATAAACCTTCTGCTCCACGTCATCCAAGCAAGCGTCGTATCGGTTAGCGATGATGGCTTGGGATTGTGCCTTGAACACCGACAAATCGTTCACCACCAAACTCCCGAAAAATGTGGAGCCATCCACCAACGTCGGCTCGTATATGATGACATTCGCGCCCTTCGCCTTCACCCTCTTCATCACGCCTTGGATGGAACTTTGGCGGAAATTGTCGGAATTGGACTTCATCGTCAAGCGATAAACACCGATGGTGACAGGTTTCTCATGGCACTGGTTATAGCCATTTTGATTGCTATAGTCGTAATAACCCGCCTTGCGAAGCACCTGATCCGCGATGAAATCCTTACGGGTGCGGTTACTCTCCACGATGGCGGTCATCATGTTTTGCGGCACGTCGGTATAGTTCGCCAAGAGTTGTTTCGTATCCTTCGGCAAGCAATATCCTCCATAACCGAAAGAAGGATTGTTGTAATGCATGCCGATACGAGGGTCCAAACCAACACCCTGGATGATCGCCTGCGCATCCAATCCCTTCACCTCCGCATAAGTATCCAACTCATTGAAATAGCTGACACGAAGCGCCAAGTAGGTATTCGCGAAAAGCTTCACCGCCTCCGCCTCCTTCATGCCCATGAAGAGCGTATCGATATCTTCTTTGAGCGCCCCCTCACGCAAGAGTTCAGCAAAGATTCTCGCATGTTCCTCCGCTTGGGGATTCGCCACCGCCATAATCGCATCGTTCTCATCCTTAAAGGCTGGCGTGTCGATGATTTTAGGATATCCCACAATGATACGGGATGGGTACAAGTTATCGTACAAAGCCTTGCTCTCACGCAAAAACTCGGGAGAAAACAACAGATTGAATTTTTTTCCGCGTAGGGTTGGAGTCTCAGCGAACCTCTTCGCATAGCGAACATACAAATTACGGGTATACCCGACAGGAATGGTTGATTTGATCACCATCACCGCATCCGGGTTAACCGACAAGACAAGGTCGATCACCTCCTCCACATGACTCGTGTCGAAATAATTCTTCACAGGGTCATAATTCGTCGGAGCGGCAATCACAACGAAGTCAGCCTCCCTATAGGCGGAAGCCCCATCCAGCGTGGCTTTCAGATTCAAAGGCTTTTCTGCCAAATATTTTTCGATATAATCATCTTGAATCGGCGACTTACGATTATTAATCAAATCGACCTTTTCCGGAATCACATCCACAGCGACAACAGCATGATGCTGAGCCAACAATGTGGCGATACTCAACCCCACATATCCAGTTCCCGCAACAGCAATCCGCAAATCCTTAAAATCCCTCATGATTAAACATGTTTTGACCAAACACCATCACGGACCGCATAGATCCGTTCGATGATGTCGACCACCTTTAAGCCTTCCAACACATTGGTTGTGATGGAATTATCGTTTTGTAAAGTATCTATCACATTCTTAATGACCAGGTGATGGTTTTGGGCGGAACCCTTATATGCGCCATAGTCGTTCGGTGGGTTGCTCGGCGCCAACTCAGGCATCACATAGTCCTGCACATGGCAATAGACCACCTCGTTCATGTACTGACCGGCCACCTTGACCGTTCCCTTTTCGCCCACGATGGTGATGCTGCTCTCCAGATTAGTGTCCCACACGGCAGTGGAGTAATTCAAGCATCCCATGCCACCATTCATGAAGTCGAACGTAACAACCCCGCTATCCTCAAAATCGGTCAGATCCTTGTGGGAGAAGTCGTTGAAATGTCCGACAATGTTGGTGATATCGCCGAATAGCCAATACATGATATCGATGAAATGGGAGAACTGAGTGAAGAGCGTTCCGCCGTCCAGACGGCCATCCCCGTGCCAATTTCCCTTTTTGTAGTAACGTTCGTCACGGTTCCAGAAACAGTTCAGCTGGACCATGAAGATCTTGCCCAACCGTTTCTCCGTCATCATCTGCTTCAACCATACGGAAGGAGGAGAGTAACGGTTCTGCATCACGCAAAAAACTTTCCTGGAGACCTCCAAGGACTTACTGACCAGTTTCTCCGCATCCGCCTTGCTGAGCGCGATAGGTTTCTCGATCACCACGTGATGCCGCTTGTCCAAAACCATCAACGCATACGGAGCGTGGAAGAAATTCGGCGTACAGATGTTCACCACATCGAATTGCACATCGGAGGCCAACAAATCCTCGATGGAGGAGAAAAACGGAAGGTCATCCGTGAAATCCACCTTCTCCTTCGGCAAAACGTCGCATACAGCCACCAATTCGGCATCAGGATTCCTACGGATCATCTCCGCATGACGTTTCCCGATGTGACCATAACCAACTACAGCAAATCTAACCATGAAATCAATCGATTTTTCTCACCAATCCATTCTTCAATTCGTAGGAGGAATGCGTTTCCGGACAAACCGCCTTCCCCGTTTCGTCGAAGGACAAACGATGACCATATTCGCTCACCCAACCAATTTGTCTGCCAGGGTTGCCTACCATCAGGGCGAAAGGCTTCACATCCTTCGTCACCACCGTACCAGCGCCCACCATCGCGTAAGCACCGATTTCAACGCCACAGACAATCGTCGCATTCGCTCCAATCGAAGCCCCTTTCCTGACCATAGTCGTTTTAAACTCAGCCTTACGACTCACGAAACTTCTCGGATTGATGACGTTGGTAAACACCATGGAAGGCCCCAAAAAGACATCGTCCTCGCAAATAACGCCCGTATAGACAGAAACGTTATTTTGGATTTTCACATTATTGCCGATTTTCACGTCCGGCGAAACGACCACATTCTGCCCAATATTGCAGTTATCGCCAATGCAGGCGCCCGCCATGATGTGGGAAAAATGCCAGACTTTCACGTTCTCACCAATCACGGAACCCTCGTCAACGACAGCTGTTTCATGAATAAAAGACATGTTATCGGATAAGTTTAGGCAAAAACTTCGTTATCGTGAGTAACATATATGTCAACATAAATCACTCACTTACAGACAATTCCAAATATTTCTCGGGTATAATTCGACATTTCTCTCAGAACGAACAAAGATGAAATGAAGAAGTACATACCCACAAAGAATACCCTTTCAATGGGGAAGCGAGCCACAAGCCCCCCACCCCAAAGAAGTATGCAAATGTACTATAAATTGAGAATATAACAAAACATCTCCGATGCTTTTTCCCCCTTTTTGCGATGTCTAATCAAATCATTACAAGGGCGATTATTTGCCCTTGTACATATCCTCGTAATATTTCTCATACTCACCGCTGGTGATGTTATCCATCCACTCTTGGTTATCGAGGTACCACTTCACAGTTTTCTCGATACCCTCCTCGAATTGCAGACTTGGTTCCCAACCCAATTCCTTCTGCAACTTAGTGGAGTCGATGGCATAACGGGCGTCATGGCCCAAACGGTCTGTCACATAGGTGATTAAGTTCATATCTTCCCCCTCCTTGCGTCCCAGCAAGCGGTCAACCGTATTGATCACCACCTTGATGATGTCGATGTTCTTCCACTCATTAAAACCGCCGATATTGTAGGTCTCAGCCACCTTACCCTGGTGGAAAATCGTATCAATGGCGCGGGCATGATCCTCGACGAAAAGCCAATCGCGCACATTCTCCCCCTTACCATACACCGGCAATGGTTTTTTATGACGTATATTATTGATAAACAGAGGAATCAGCTTCTCAGGAAACTGATATGGGCCATAGTTGTTCGAACAGTTCGTCACGATGGTAGGCATACCGTACGTGTCATGGAAAGCGCGCACAAAGTGGTCGGAACCAGCCTTCGAAGCGGAGTATGGAGAGTGAGGGGTATACTTGGTCGTCTCATAGAAGAAATCCTCACCGTACGCCAAATGGTGCTCGGAACTAGAGGCAGTGGTCGAGAACGGAGGTTCGATACCCTCCGGATGAGTCATCTGCAAAGCGCCATACACCTCATCGGTCGAGATATGGTAGAAGCGTTTTCCCTCGTATTTTTCCGGCAAGGACTCCCAATAGGACTTAGCGGCCTGCAAAAGGGAAAGAGTACCTAACACATTGGTTTTCGCGAACGTGAACGGGTCTTTGATGGAGCGGTCCACATGGCTTTCCGCCGCGAGATGGATAATTCCATCAACCTTCTCATCCTGCATCAGTTTGTAGAATGCGTCGAAATCGCAGATATCCATCTTCACAAACTTGTAGTTCGGTTTATTCTCCACATCCTTCAGGTTCGCCAAATTACCCGCATAAGTAAGCTTATCCAGGTTAATTATTTTATAATCAGGATATTTATTCACGAACAAACGGACAACATGGGAGCCGATAAAACCAGCACCTCCCGTAATCACAATACTTCTCTTCACTGCCATACTTCTACTGTTATTATTTACAAAAAACAAATCTTACCAAAGACCTGCAATCAGGTCATACGCTTTCCGCAAAAAATTCTTGTATTTTTTGCAGGATAAAAGCCGACACATCATCCTGTAGCTCCGAATGCATCGGCAAAGACAAAACCTCCCTGGACAAGCGTTCCGCCACAGGGAAATCACCCGACTTATAGCCATAATGACCGTAAGCCTTTTGCAAATGTAATGGAATTGGATAATATATCATAGAGGGGATGCCATTCTCCCGCAAAATTTTTTGCAAAGAGTCCCTTTTTCCCGCAGGCACCTGAATCGTGTACTGATGGTAGGAATGGGTCGACCGGGAAGATTTACGGGGAATGACCACCTGAGGAATGTCCGACAAGCCCTTATCGTACACGGAGGCAGAAGCCATTCTGTGCGATATATATTCATCCAAATGCCTCAATTTCACATCCAGAATGGCAGCCTGCAGACTATCCAAGCGGGAGTTCACCCCCACCCGATCATAGTGATAACGCACCTTCATTCCATGGTTCGCCATGCAACGGGCGACATCCGCCAAATCGTCATCGTCGGTAAACAACGCGCCGCCATCCCCAAAGCATCCCAAATTTTTGGAAGGGAAGAAGGAGGTACATCCGAAATGGCCCATACAACCCGATTTTTTAACGATTCCATCGGAGAATTTATATACTGAGCCAATCGATTGGCAAGCATCCTCAACCACAAATATATGATGATTTTCCGCAATTTTAAGAATCGCCTCCATCTCCGCGTTCTGTCCGAACAAATGGACTGGAACAATCGCCTTCGTCTTCGGTGTAATCGCCCTTTCCACAGCCTCGGGCGTCATACAGAAAGTGTACGGATCAACGTCCACAAAGACAGGCGTGAGCCCCAACAAAGCGACGACCTCAACAGTGGCGACGAACGTGAAAGTGGGCGTAATGACCTCATCGCCAGGACGTAAACCCAAAGACATCAGTGCGATTTGCAACGCATCCGTACCATTCCCCACCGGGATGACATGTTTCACGCCCAGATATTCCTCAAAGTGACGTTGGAAACGGGAAACAGCCTCACCCCTCACGAAGGCGGTCGAATCCAAGACCTCCTGAATGGCAGCGTCCACCTCGTCCTTTATTTTCAAATACTGACTTTTCAAGTCAACCATGGGAATCTGTTCCATAAGCGAAGCAATTAATATTCCACGTCACATAAAAATAGGCCTTCCGCGGGGGCGGAGGTACCAGCCGAACAGCGGTTCTTCTCCTCAATGATGCGACGGAAGCCACACACGTCCAGTTTACCCTTCCCCACCTCCAACATCGTACCGACGATAGCCCTCACCATATTTCGGAGGAAGCGGTCAGCCTGGATCGTAAAGATGAGGCAATCCTCCTCAAACGTCCACTCCGCCCGCATAATTTTGCAATTATTCGTCTTCACGTCCGTATGGACCTTGCTGAAGCTGGTGAAATCGGTGTAATCGAAGAGCGCCTTAGCCGCCTCGTTCATCCTATCCACATCAAGGGGAAAGGTCATTTTAGCGGATAAATCGCTCAAAAATGGATTTTTCCTTCTGGAAATGTAATACTTGTACGTTCTCGACTTAGCGTCAAAACGAGCGTGGAAATCATCCGCCACCCTTTTCACACCGAACACGGATATATCGCAAGGCAAAAGGCTATTCAATTTATTCGAGAGTGATTCAAAATCAGCGATTTCACCGTCAAAATCGAAGTGTGCGAACATCCGTTTGGCATGGACACCCGCATCGGTTCTACCCGCCCCCACCAACTCAATTTCATGGCGTAAGACCAACGACAAGGATTCGGTAAGGACAGATTGGACGGTCACCTCATTCGGTTGAATTTGCCATCCATGATAGTTAGTTCCCTTATATGAAAAACATATCAAGTAACGCATGGAAAAAATCCGATGGAAACGCTAACATTTGATATTCAATCCGTTCAACACCTCGCGGATTTTATCGTAGGTCACCATACGTGTCGGCACAAGTGGCAAACGGAGTTTATTCTGAATATAACCCATCAAGGAGAGCATACACTTAGCTCCCGCCGGGTTACCGTCCACGAACAAGAGATCGAAAAGGTCCGTGAACTTCTGGTGGATCTGTCTAGCGGATTCGTAATCACCTTGTAATGAGAGTCGCACCATACGTCCGAACTCCTTAGGGAAGGCGTTTCCGATGACGGAGATAACGCCCTGCGCCCCCATCGTGATTAACGGATAGGTGATGCCGTCATCGCCCGAAATGACCATGAAATCCTTAGGTTTTCTTTTGATGATATCGTTGATTTGGTCCATATTGCCACTCGCCTCCTTGATGGCTATGATCTTATCGAAATCACGTGCCAGGCGGACGGTGGTATCGACCTGCATATTAACGCCTGTCCTACCAGGTATGTTATACATGATGATCGGCAACGGAGAAGCCTCGGCAATCGCCTTATAATGTTGGTACATACCCTCTTGAGAAGGTTTGTTATAATAAGGCACAACGGAAAGGATCGCATCAATGCCGGTGAAATCGTCGTTTTTAAGCTTTTCGACAACCGCCCTGGTGCAATTACCACCCAAGCCCAATACAATAGGCACTGAGCCCTTCACCTTATTCTGCACAAATCGGATGATATTTTTTTTCTCATCATCAGTCAATGTCGGCGTTTCAGCCGTAGTACCCAACACGACCAAATAGTCGATTCCATTCTGCAACTGATAGTCCAACAACCTACCAAGCGCATCATAATCGACACTCTCATCCTCTTTGAATGGGGTTATCAAAGCGATTCCCAAACCTGTAAACTTCGTCTGTACCATAGACTATCTCAAAACTTTCCTTTCGGGCGCGAAGATAACAAAATTATGCCTTTGTCCCTATTGTCTTAAGGTAAAATAATACTTGTTCCAACAATTGTTCTTCCGTCGGGTTGCCCTGCATGGACATCCGCAGATCGTAGAAATCGTAAAAAGGCCTATCCAAGCCACATTTGCAATGGGCTGAAGATATGGTAGCCAGATACTTAAGGGGGAGAGACTCCTTCCTCGTCAAATCGATCAAGATATCGAACGAATCGGAGACGAACTTTCCCGTAATGATATTATTCGGCTTCTCCAAAAAAGAAATGGATTTCGTGTCAAAAAAGAATACTTTCTCGGAATCGCCCGTACGAGGATCGTACTTGGGAATCATACACCATATTTTCGCCTTTTTATCGGAGACCATCTGGTATAATTTCGCCAACTTGGCATGATTGATATGTTCAGCGTCCAACAATATGACGACGCTCTTCACGTCGTTCCAATTGATGAACCTTTTATCACGTGGCTGCTTCATCTTTTTCACGAAAGACTTGGCGCAACTATCGATGTATTTCCTTTTCAGTTCAAAAAACATGAGTCCATTCATTAATACGTCCGTACAACGGATGTGCAAATATAGTCATTTTCAGACTTCCGCAATCATTTTTTCGAAATCTGACTCCGAAATCATCTTAATATTTAACTTTTGAGCCTTTTCCAACTTAGCGGGACCCATATTCGCGCCCGCCAAAAGATAATCGGTTTTCGAGGAGATGGAGGAGACGTTTTTGCCTCCATGACGCTCGATAAGCTCCTTGAGTTCATCCCTCGAATGACGCTCGAACGTTCCGCTGATGACGAAACTTTTGCCTCCTAACGAGTCGCTCAGACGGTTCTCCTCGTCCTTCATCGCAAATTGGAGACCAGCCTCCTTCAGACGATTGACGAAAGCCACATTCTTCGGATTACGGAAATAATCCATGATGCTCAAAGCGATACGGTCACCGATCTCATCGACCTGCACCAACCTGTCGAAGCTGGCCGTCTCGATCTCCTCTATGCAACGCAGTTCGGTCGCCAACTTCTTAGCGGTCGTGGCCCCCACATAGCGGATACCCAAGGCGAATAAAACACGGTCGAAAGGCACATTTTTGGAATCAGCGATACTATCCACCAGATTCTTAGCGCTTTGGGCGCCCCATCTCTCCAGACCGGAAAGATCGGTCTCCTTCAACGTATAGAAGTCCGACGAATCCTTCAACAGACCCTTTTTATAAAAATAATCTATGCTCTCCTCGCCGATGTTGATGTTCATCGCCTTACGGCTAACGAAATGCTCCATTTTCCCTTTGATTTGAGGCGGACAAGCCTCATCATTTGGGCAGTAATGGGCGGCTTCCCCCTCCATGCGGACCAACTTGGCGCCACATTCAGGACAAACATCCACAAAAAGGGCCTTTTCACCGCTATTTGACCGCGCATCCATATCAACGCCCACAATCTTAGGGATGATTTCACCGCCTTTTTCGACGTAGACCATATCCCCTATATGAAGGTCAAGACTCTCGATGAAATCGGCATTATGCAAGGAAGCGCGCTTCACCACCGTTCCGGACAACTGGACAGGGTCCAAATTGGCGACAGGCGTAATCGCGCCCGTCCTACCCACCTGATAGGAGATGGAGTTCAGTCGGGTGCATGCCCGCTCCGCCTGGAACTTGTAGGCGATCGCCCACCTTGGGGTCTTGGAGGTATATCCGAGCTCTTTTTGCTGAGCTATAGAGTTAACTTTCAGTACAATACCATCCGTCGCCACAGGGAGGTTCTTCCGCTCAGTATCCCAGTAGTTGATGAAATCGAACACCTCCTGCAGGGTGCGGCACTTACGCATGGCGTCCGAGACCTTGAAGCCCCAAGACTTGGCGGCCTGTAAATTATCGTAGTGGGTATCCGCAGGCAATTCCTCGCCCAACAGATAGTAGAGATAAGAATCCAATTTACGTTCCGCCACGATTTTAGAGTTCTGTTGTTTCAGGGAACCAGAAGCGGCATTTCTTGGGTTAGCGAAGAGAGGTTCCTCCTGCTCCGCGCGCTTACGGTTCAGTTCCTCGAACGAAGCCCAAGGCATAAGGATTTCGCCGCGTATCTCGAAATTGGACGGATATCCGTCGCCCGAAAGAATCAAAGGAATTGTGCGGATTGTCCGAACATTTTCGGTCACATCATCCCCCTTTTCACCGTCGCCACGGGTCACCGCGCGCACGAGCCTACCCTCTTCATAGACCAAAGAAATGGAGGTGCCATCATACTTCAGCTCGCAGACGATCTCAAATGGCGCACCGCCCAAGCCACGACTGACACGATCGAAGAAATCCGCCACTTCAGACTGGGAATAGGTGTTGCCCAAGGAGAGCATCGGATATTGGTGTTTCACCTGCTTAAACTCGATGGAAAGGTCACTTCCCACACGTCGGGACGGGGAATTCGGGTCATCCAACTCCGGATGGAGAGCCTCCAAGTCCTGCAACTCCCTCATTTTCTGATCAAACTCGAAATCAGAGATGGTAGGGTTGGACAAGACATAATAATCGTAATTGTGACGATTCAACTCCTCACGCAAAGATAATATTCGTTGCTGGTCAGCATTCATAAATATCCCTCCTTAAATCTAAAAACAGAATCAATGTCCCAAGATAGCGGACAAACCGAACTTCAAATAAGACGGATCCATCGCATAACCACGCATATACAAGTAATTATGTTTATTGGTCCACAACTTATTCAAATGGTTCATTTGCAAATAGAAGCGCACCCGTTTCAGTTGGAAATTCAGGTATGCGTTCATGAACATATAGTCGCCATACTTTTGATAAGACTCGCTATCCGGGTCCTGCAAGAAGAACTGACCGGTAGCCGGCATATAGTTCGTCGCGTAATAAGCCGAGTTCCAGCGAGCATCCACACCGATTTGCAAATTGAGCACATGGAACAACTTGTCGAAGCGCAGATAGGCGGTGGAATACCAGTTCAGCGCAGGGAGAGGCAACACATCCTCTTCGCTGCATTTTTGGAACACCAGATCATTGTCCCAATGCAGGTGCCATACGCTCGCGCGCTCCGCAAGCGAGAAAGAAAGCAGTTGGATGGTTCCGTCATATTGCTGAGGCAAAGCATGTTTGTCCCAATAGATATAATTCGAAAGGTTCTTCAGCACCACAGTGGCGGAAAGACCCAATTTCTCATAGAAAGAGAACGAAGGGAAACGAAGAGATCCGTCGACCGACAACGTATTCTTATAATCGAAATCCCTCTGCCAAGCAATATGGTTCGAAAAGTAATATTCCTCGAAGAAATCAGGGCATTCACGGTCATACCTGGCGTTCGCCTCGATCTCCACACGCTGTTTGCCCCAGTTCGCCTTGCTGGAGAGTGTTCCACCGAGATTAATGCTACCCGCCTTCTCCTTTTCGTCCAGGAAGTAGTATTCACCGAAGAAATCGTAGGTGAAGGCCTCTCCCGTATGTTTGGACAGTTTGGCTCCGACACCCATCTTCCGTCTGTAAGTCACACTATATCGAGGGTTCAGCAAGAAGCCCAGCGAGTCATTCTCGTGAGTCGTCGGTCCGGAAGCCAAAGATTTCTCCTTGTCCCAATACGTATATTTTTTCACATCGAAAGCGAGATAGCCAGCCAAGCCAAACCTCATCAAACGGTTAAATTCCTCATTCAGGGTGACACCCAACCTTTGGTTCAACCGCCAGAAACGGGTCGAATCCATCGTATGCAACGAGTCGCAGAGGAACTTATCGTTCAATCCATACGCACGATAGAAACTGTCCGCCTTAACTCCTCCGCTATTCAGGTTGTTGACGATATAGCGGCGCCAATCGCTCTCCATATCGAACGTATAGACGATGGAGGTGACCGGCACAAACTCGTAAGTGGAAGAATCCTTCGTGACAGGCACCTCACGGTCGAATCCGAAATGTTTCTTGAGGTTCACGTAAGCATTCCAATTATGCACCTTATCCCAAGAATTATCCGTGAAATAGACCGGCACGTTCACCGGGTCCATATTGCCCGTGTTCTTCGGGTCTGTGATGTATCTATCATCGATGAAACCGCCATTTTCGTACGATTCGAAGCCATTGAACGAAACCGCCGCCATATACTCGAAACCACCCCCCACGTAGGAAGAGAAGAAGCCCGAATTATGGTATTTCGTGGAGAGGGAGATATACGGGCCATAGGCTTTGGTCCAATCCCCGTAGAGCCCGAAATTCAGTTTGGAATTAGCATTCACGGTAAACAAACCATCGATGAAACGGTTATCCCTGTTGTGGGTACCGCCACCGTAATATTCTAAGATGGAGAATGGGTCTTTCGTGTTGTAGTAAACAAGATCACGCATAGACTTGTAATAGTTCTGGTAAGGGCGGAAGAACAAGAAATCCGTCTTGTTCGCCCGATCCGCGAATATGGCGGACTGAGACGGAGAACCCAAGTTACCCAATGTCTGTAGATTAATCGTATGCCTTAGGGGATGGTTATTGATATAGAACCGATCCATCGTAGTGTCCATTTCCGTCACACGGCGGAAACCCAACGCCCCGTCCGAACGCCACCCATAGATGCGCCTATCTTTCAAAGGCACGAAGGAGGAATCCTTAACCGCCTTACGGGCAACGACAGAATCCAATTTAGCGACGGAATCCTTCTCTGAGGCAGAAGGCAATGTGTCGGTATTTACCGATGGAATGGGAGCAGAAGCGGACAAAGAATCGGAGTCAGAAGCCCACGCGTCCGTCATTACCCCCATAAGTAATGAAAAAGATAAAAATATATTAGCAACCAGTCTCATCACAAGAATTTAAGTTTGTCCTCCAACGGAATTTCAGGAAAATAAAGACAGCGGCCAAAGCCCCGATGAATGCGCCCAACATATCAGTCTGCGTATCGAACGGATCTCCCTGCGACCCCACAAAATCATCAGCGCCATCCACAGAGAAAACGCATGTGGAATACTCAATCAACTCATAGAGCGCGCTCACCGCGAGGGAGACACTCACCGCAAGGAAGATCGGGAAGAAACCCGTCTGTCTCACACCCCTCACCGCAAGCAGTTGCCTACAAGCCAAATAAGGGGTAAAACCCTGCATGAAATGGCCCAATTTGTCATAATTGTTGCGGGTCCACCCTAATGTTTGTCCTAAGAAATCGTCAGGATTAAACAGCGGCACCCTCGCATACGAGAAATAGCCACCCACCGTAAGGATGAACGCATGGAAGATGAAGATGGCATTCAGGAACGGCGGGAAATGCACCCCTCTGGCTATCAGAATAAGGATAGTGAGGATTCCCAACAAGGCAGGAGCCACCTCCAAAAGCCACACTGTAGGATCATACGAGCCGAAAACAGTTAGCACGCACAACAGCAAGACCCACAAATACATGCGGAAGTCCTTATCCTTTAATAAACCCGATTCCACCGAAAAAACCATCATCCCAAGGAGGATACAAAAACAGGTTGAAGAGGGTGAATGAACGCCCTCTTCCAACCCATTAGACAATCTGCTCGCGATTCCACATCACGATATTATTCTTCTTCAGAGCAGCCAAGCACTCCTCGAACTTGTCCGGACGAATCACCACATTCGCATCGTCGCCCTCGGAAAAGGCGTACATATACTCGATGTAGATATCCTCCTTCTCCAAAATGGAGAGGACAGAGGAGAGAGAACCAGCCTTATTGCTGATCTTCAAGCAAATAACATCCGTAAGAGAGACCGCGAAAAGGTGATCACGAAGAATCTTGGCGGCACGTTCCGGCTCGTGCACAATCACACGGAGGATGCCGAAGTCGGAGTTGTCAGCCACGCTGAAAGCCGTCATGTTAATACCTTCCTTACCTAATATCTCAGCCACATGATTCAACCGACCTGTCTTGTTCTCCAAGAACACGGAGAGTTGCTTCACTATCATATTATCATTAGCCATAATCAAAATAGAATTAAAAATACCATTAGTTTTTAAACACACGTTTGTCAAGCACACGTTTCACCTTGCCCTCGCTTCTCTCGATGGAACGAGGCTCCACCAGCTTGACGTCAGGCATGATGCCTATCACGTTCTGAATCTTATGGGTGATGGACTTCTTCAACTCCAACATACCCTTCATATCATCCTTGTAATACTCTGGCTTAACCTCCACCTTCACCTCGAAGGTATCCGTGTTGTTCACACGGTCGACCGTGATGAAGAAGTGCGGTTCGAACTCCTCCGCCTCGCAAAGGACAGACTCGATCTGTGAAGGGAAGACATTCACACCCCTGATGATCAACATATCGTCGCACCTGCCCATGATCTTATCCATGCGCACCAACGTACGTCCGCACTTGCACTTCTCATAGTGAAGAGCGGTGAGGTCATGCGTGCGGAAACGGATCAGAGGCATACCCTCCTTGGTCAGTGTCGTGAACACCAACTCGCCATGGGAACCTTCCGGCAACGGTTCGCCCGTCTCAGGATCCACGATTTCCGGGAAGAAGTGGTCCTCGTTCAGGTGGGTACCATGCTGGCATTCGCACTCGTAGCCCACGCCCGGACCCATGATCTCCGTCAAACCATATATGTCATATGCTTTAATGTTCAATTTCGCCTCGATGGTGCGACGCATCTCCTCCGTCCAAGGCTCCGCGCCGAAGACACCGACACGCAGTTGGAAGTCCTCTCTTGGGTAGCCGGATGCCTCCATCGCCTCCGCCAAATACATTGCGTAAGAAGGCGTGCAGGCGAGCGCTTTCGCACCAAGGTCACGCATCATCAAAATCTGTTTCTGGGTATTACCACTGGAGATAGGAATCACCGTACCACCGATATTCTCCACCGCAGCATGGGCACCCAAACCACCGGTGAACAATCCGTAGCCATAAGCCACCTGGACTGTATCGTTCTTTCCCAATCCGAACGCTGTCAGGCAACGGGCACCCACCTCCGACCAAACGGAGAGGTCATTACGGGTCAGACCGACCACAATCGGCTTTCCAGTCGTACCGGAAGAGGCGTGAATACGGACGATTTCAGACAATGGAGAAGAGAGCAAACCATATGGATAATAGTCGCGCAGATCCTGCTTAGAGGTAAAGGGCAACTTTGCGATGTCCTCTATGCCGTTAATATCACTCGGTGACACACCTGCCTCCTGCATTCGTTTGCGATATGGCTCACAGTTGTGATACACCCTTTCGACCACCCTCTTCAATCGGACACTCTGCAAATCCCTCAGGCGTTGCCGGTCCATACATTCTACCGTCTCGTTCCAGATCATTTTCTTACCTAATACTTTTGTTATACTTTGCAAAAATAATATCAAAATCCAAATAACACACAAAAAATTCCCACAAACTCATCCGTCCAAACAAAAATCTATGCAACCCCATCAGACAACACGAAAAAACCACCCACACGATTAAGGATTCCGCCAAACAAATCACCCTTCGCTAACTTTTTCATTCTTCCATGCAATCTATCCCCATACCTTCTCCTCCCCAAACAACCGTTCCGTTTTCCCCCAAAAACGATTACCTAAAATTACAAATAATTGATTATAAATAAAATACAAGTTAATCCGAAGAACTTCGCGGAGGAATCAAGTATAAATAGAAAAGCAAAGAACGCTTTGTCGTTTTTTTACGTAACTTTGTGGTGCCTTTTTCGGAGCGGGAAACGCACGGCTAGGCAATGTGAGGATGAATAAAAAATAAAATAATATACATATTATGAGCGATCAACGTTACAATCTGCGTGGAGTGTCGGCCAGCAAGGAGGATGTACACAACGCGATCAAAAACATCGACAAAGGTATTTTCCCTAAAGCGTTCTGCAAGATTATCCCTGATATCTTAGGGGGTGACCCAGCGTACTGCAACATCATGCATGCGGACGGTGCAGGCACGAAATCATCTCTCGCCTACCTCTATTGGAAAGAGACGGGAGACCTCTCCGTTTGGAAGGGAATCGCCCAAGACGCGCTGATCATGAACATCGACGACCTGCTTTGCGTGGGTGCGACGGACAACATCCTGGTTTCCTCCACCATCGGACGTAACAAATTGCTGGTGCCCGGTGAGGTCATCTCGGCCATCATCAACGGAACGGACGAGCTCTTAGCGGAACTCCGCAAGATGGGCGTGGGTGTCTACGCGACAGGCGGCGAGACCGCGGACGTGGGCGACTTGGTCCGCACCATCATCGTGGACAGCACCGTCACTTGCCGCATGAAACGCGCCGACGTGATCGACAACGCCAATATCCAGGCGGGTGACGTCATCGTGGGACTCGCCTCCTACGGACAAGCCACCTACGAGAAGGAGTACAACGGGGGTATGGGCAGCAACGGACTGACCTCCGCCCGCCACGATGTATTCGCAAAATACTTGGCTAAGAAATACCCGGAGAGCTTCGATGCGGCGGTTCCAGACGAACTGGTCTACTCAGGCAAGCTGAAATTGACGGATGCGGTTGAAAACTGCCCTGTCAACGCAGGAAAGATGGTTCTTTCCCCTACCCGCACCTATGCGCCGGTCATCAAGAAAATACTCGACACCCACCGTTCTTCCATCCACGGCATGATACACTGCTCCGGCGGTGCGCAGACCAAGGTGCTCCATTTCGTGGAGAACGTGAAGATCACGAAGAACAATATGTTCCCTGTTCCTCCATTGTTCAAGACCATCCAGGAACAGTCCGGCACAGACTGGCAAGAGATGTACAAGGTGTTCAACATGGGTCATCGCTTCGAGATCTATTTGCCGAAGGAGAAGGCGGAGGATATCATCCGCATCTCCCAATCGTTCGGCATCGACGCACAGATCGTCGGCTTCGTGGAGAAGTCAGACAAGACGCAGCTGGTCATCGAGAGCGAATTCGGAAGGTTCGAGTACTAAAAGAGGGAAAATATAATGGAATGAAGGTGCGTTTCTTAAAGGGGCGCACCTTTTTCTCATTATAAATCGTATATTTACAAAAAATATAAGCACAATACATTGTGACTGAAAATTGAAAGATAACAGTATGGCAAAGAAAGCAAAAGAAGAAACTCTCAATCTTGACAATATTCTTTTCAAGTGCAGGGATATATTGAGACAGGCGAAGAACTCAGGATCGTTCTTTGAAAAACGCGATATGATGCTTACTCTCGTGTTCCTCCGCTTTATGGGTGAGAAATACGAGGATGGCGTAGCATCGCTTCGTAAGCGGCTCATTGAGGAAGGCTTAAACCCTGACAATGAGGAAATTATCAAGGCTTTCTTTGATGATGCTACTTTTGCAGATGGTACTTTCGATTTGCCAGTAGAGGCTCGTTGGTCAACCATCATCAACACGGCAGCTCCACAGTTGAATGTGGCTCTTGATACTGCTCTGCGCAGTATCGGCGAAACGAATCCTACGCTGAAGGGTTGTTTTGTGGAAGGTACATTCACCCAGCGCAATCTTGGAGCCAACGACATGAAGAAGATTGTGGACGAGGTCAACAAAATCAGCCATAAGACGTTTGGTGAAGAGAAAGACCTGATTGGCCGCGTGTATGAGTATTTCTTGAAAGAGTTTGCCGTCAATGCGACAAAGGAGGAAGGTGAATTCTATACCCCACATGATGTCGTTCAGCTCATCGCTACTGTTATCGAGCCGTTCGATGGCACATTATATGATCCGTGTTGTGGCTCTGGCGGTATGTTCATTCAGAGTACCGACCTTGTGAAAGCCAAACAAGGTGACATTAGCCGTATCAACGTATATGGTCAGGAGAAGGAGGCTGCCACCTATCGTCTGGCAAAGATGAACCTCGCTCTGCGCGGCATCAGTCATAATTTGGGTTCTGAAAGCGATTCCTCTTTCACCAATGACCTTCACAAAGGTTTGTACTTCGACTATATTATGGCTAATCCTCCTTTCAACTTGAAGGGATGGTGGAATGATAATCTGAAGAATGACTCTCGCTGGACAGACTATGCTACTCCTCCAGAGAGCAACGCCAACTATGCCTGGATTCTTCACATGCTTTCTCACCTGAAGCCTCTTTCGGGTGTTGCAGGATTCTTGTTGGCCAATGGTGCCTTGGGAGATACCGATGCCCTTGAAATCCGCAAGAAGTTGATAGAAAACGACAAAGTGGAAGCCATTATCATCTTGCCAAGAGAACTTTTTATCACAACGGATATCAGCGTCACTTTTTGGATCCTGAACCAAAATAAGAAGGATCGAAAATATCATGGTCGTGAACTCCGTAATAGGGAGCACGAAATTCTCTTTATGGACTTGCGGCAATGGACCGAGAACCCTGTCAAGGGCGAACAGAAGAAGAAGGTACAACTCGTTGCGGAACAGATTCAGCGTGTGGCAGATATCTATCATCAGTGGCAGTCAGAAGGTATTGATGGCAACAACTTTGCTGTGCCAGAGCTATATCGCAGCGTGAGCATTGACGAGATTGAACAGAACAATTGGACGTTGGTGCCAAGCAAGTACATCGAGTTCATTGACCACGATTTGGAGATAGACTATCCCAAGGAGATGGCTCGCATTCAGCAGGAGATGAAAGAACTTATACAACGTGAGAAGGAATCTCAAAAGATGCTTGAAGAGGCGTTTAAAGGCATTGGCTATAGCATAAACAAAGAGAAGGTATGACTATGGAGAATATAACGCTGCATAACCAAGAAGGTAAAGAGACAATTTTTGTAAACGACCTTCGGACAATCGTCTCTGCTGCCAGAGACGCCAGCTACCGTATGGCTAATTTAATGCAGGTTGCGCAAAATTGGCTTATCGGCAGACGTATTGTAGAGCAGGAACAACAGGGAAAGATTCGTGCGGAATACGGCAAGCACGTTGTAGAACTGGCATCCCAAGTTCTTACAAAAGAGTTTGGACAAGGCTTCTCCGAAACACAGATAAAGAGTTTTCGCAAGTTCTACTTGACATTCAGCGACTTGCAAATTCAGCAGACAATGCCTGCCGAATTCAAATCGAGACTTAGACAGATTCGGCAGACAATGCCTGCCGAATCTTCCGACAATGGAATCGCAATGCCAGTTCAGCTTTCATGGAGTCATTATGAAAGACTGATACGTGTGGCTGATCCTGATGCACGCTTTTGGTATATGCATGAGGCTGCCACGCAACAATGGGACTATCGCACGCTGAAGCGCAATATTGATTCTCAATATTACTATCGCCTTGCTCAAACCCCAAAGTCACAGAGACAAGAAGTGATTGACGAGATGTGCCGTTTGACAGCTGATTATGAGAACGAGAAATCAACCTTTGTCAAGAACCCTATGCTTGTTGAGTTTCTGGGGCTTAAACATCGGGAAGCATTCACAGAAAGCAAACTGGAGCAAGCCATTCTTGATCACTTGGAACATTTTCTGATGGAGATGGGCAAAGGGTATGCTTTGGTTGATAGGCAAATGCACATACATACGGAAGACAATGATTACTACATTGATCTCGTATTCTATAACTATCTATTGAAATGTTTCGTTTTGGTTGACCTCAAGACCACCAAAGTGTCTTATGAGGATGTGGGTCAAATGGATATGTATCTTAAACTTTTTGACACCTACAAGCGTCCCGAAGGCGATAATCCAGCAATCGGAATAATTCTTTGTTCAGAGACAAATGCCGATGTGGCACGTTTTTCTACTCTTGCCACCAACAAGCAGATGTATGCTTCAAAGTATCTTACCTATATGCCGTCAAAGGAAGTTTTGGCACGTGAAATAGAACAACAAAAAGAAATATTCCGTTTACAAAATAATGAAGAGGAGGAAGAGTAAGGCTATGGGATTGAGTATGTATAAGATAAGCAAATTAATTTCTGTTTGTGACGAGCGTAATTCTTATGGTTATACCAACTTTTACGGGTTGAATATCAATAAAGAGTTTATGCCGACATGGGCTAATACAGAAGGGCTTGACGAATCGAAGTATAAGGTGGTTCGTAAGAAACGTTTTGTATTTAGTGGAATGCAGACAGGAAGAGATGAATGTATACGAATAAGCATGTATGATGGAGAAGAACCAATAATCGTATCTCCTGCATATACGACTTTTGAAGTTATTCGGGAAGATCTTGTCATTCCAGAGTATTTTTTCATGCTTTTTCTATCGAAAGAAAAAGACCGTTTTGGTGCTTTCTGTAGCGATGGAAGCATTCGCTCAAACTTGGATTGGGAAAGATTTGTTGATTTTGACATCACTCTTCCCTCTATCGAGCAGCAGCGTAAATACGTTGATGTTTATTTGGCACTCCAAAACAATCTTGCTGCCTATCAAAGCAAAGTGGAAGAATTGAAACTTGTTTGCGATGGATACTTGGATAAATTGAAAGTTGAAAATCAAAAATTGAAAATTGGAGAGTTCATTGAACAATACGATAAAAGGAATTCGGATAATCGATTAAAGTTGAATAGTGTTAAAGGAATATCAACAGAGAAATCTTTTATTGATACCAAAGCAGACATGAATGGTGTAAGTCTTACATCATACAAGGTTGTAGAAGCAAACACTTTTGTATATGTACCTGACACTTCAAGGAGAGGTGATAAGATGGCTATTGCATTGAATCGTGATAGAGAGCCAATCCTTGTCTCTTCCATATATACAACTTTCAAGAGCAAAGATACATCAAAGCTTTTACCAGAATACCTTTTTATGTTCTTCGACCGTCCAGAGTTTGACCGCTACGCACGTTTCAATTCATGGGGTAGTGCAAGAGAGGTGTTCACGATGGATGATATGAATGATGTGGAAATCCCAATCCCAGACATTTCAGTTCAACGTGAGATAGTCAATATACATAAGTGTTATATCGAGCGCCAACGTATAGCAGAGGCACTAAAAGAACAGCTCAAAAATATATGCCCGGTGTTGATAAGGGGAAGTTTAACTTAATCTCTCGCAGATAACGCAGATTTCACAGATTTTTTTATCTGCGTAATCAGCGAAATCAGCGAGAAAAAAAACGAAATCAGCGAGAAAAAAAGTAAATGAGAAATGAATGAGAACGATATAACATACAAAATCAGGGGAGCGATTTTCAAAGTGTACAACGAACTTGGTCCAGGACTTTTGGAATCTGTCTATGAAGCCGCGCTACTTTATCAACTGCGCGAAGATGGGTTACAAGTGGAGAGTCAAAAAAAACTGGATGTATATTACGATGGTCATTTGCTTCCAGTGGACTTCAGACTAGATATCTTGGTAGAAGATAAAGTGATAATAGAACTGAAATCGGTCGAGCTGTTGAAAGACGTACATAAGAAACAACTGCTCACCTATCTGAAAATATCTGGCAAGAAAGTTGGGTTGCTAGTAAACTTCAACACAACCGACTTGTCAAAAGATATTGTTAGAATAGTGAACGGATTATAAAATCTCTCGCAGATAGCGCAGATTTCACAGATTTTTTTATCTGCGTAATCTGCGAAATCAGCGAGAAAAAAAACGAAATCAGCGAGAAAAAACGATAATTATGGCAAAATTAAAGAACATCAACGGCCACTTCGTGGAGAGCGATTACGAGAATGCTCTCATTGCTTTCCTTGAACGAGAAGGATGGCAATACCTTTATGGTGACTCTATAACCAGAGCCAACAGAAAGGAAGTGCTCAACATGGAAGACCTGCTACAGTTCTTAAAGGATAATTACAAGAACGTGAAGGACGAGGAACTGCAAAGAATAGCAGATAACGTCAGACTAGTGGGTGCCGATTCTGATTTTGCCACATTGCATAAAGTCTATAAGTGGATGGTGAATGGTATTTCTGCCGTTGATATGGATGGTAGTCCAACAATTGTCCGTCTGATTGACTTTGAAACTCCAGAAAATAACATCTTTCGGGTTGTCAACCAATTTACTGTAGAATACAATAATAATGGAGAGAAAAAGAACCGTCGCCCTGATGTCTTGTTGTTTCTAAATGGCATGCCTGTATGTGTGATTGAACTGAAAAATCCTGCAGATGCCAACGCTACTATTCATGACGCTTGGGAACAGATAAATGTCCGTTATTGGAGAGATATCCCCAGCTTGCTTCATTATTGTCCATTAGCTTGCATAAGTGATGGCGTGAAAACACGTTTGGGTACTGTACGTACTCCTTATGAACATTTCTACGCCTGGCGTCGTGTGGAGGATGGAGATAAGGTTTCAACAATGCCTTTTGAGGAGGTGCGTACTATGGTGAAAGGGGTATATCGTCCTGATCGTTTCCTTGAAATATTCAGGGATTACATTTATTTTCAGGATGAGAATTTCGACAGCGAAGAAAAAGAAATCGTGTGCCGTTATCCCCAGTTTTTCGCCACTCGCCTACTAAGAGAAAGTATTGTAAAGTCTGTAAAAACAAAGAGCGGTAAGGGTGGCACATATTTCGGTGCGACTGGTTGTGGGAAGACCTATACGATGGCATTCCTTGCCCGTCAACTCTCCATGCGTTGTGCCGAAGAAATTGGTTCGCCAACCATTCTGATGATTGTCGACAGGGAAGACCTGCAGAAGCAGGGAGCCAAATTGTTTACCAAGAGTACCGAGTTTCTTGGCCTTGGAGAAGTGTCTGTCGTGAAAAACCGCAAGAAACTTCGTGAGGAGCTGAAAGCTCGTGAAAGTGGAGGCTTTTTTATCTGTACAATCCAAAAATTCTGTGATAGAAAAGATGATCCGATCGGTCTTATCAATCAACGATCCAACATTATATGTTTCAGTGATGAGGCTCACAGAACACAAATAGAAGGATCAAAGCGTATACAGTTTAGCGAAGATGCTGACGAAAACATGAAGGCTATGCTATCAAAACCATACGCAAGTGTGTTGAGAGAGGCATTGCCAAACGCAACTTTCGTCGGATTTACAGGAACGCCTATTGCCGAAACCTACCAGACTTTTGGCGATGAGATAGATCGCTACACGATGGATCAGGCTGTCGCAGACGGAATAACCGTGCCTATTAAGTATCACCCAAGAATAGCCAAGGTGTTGTTGAATGCGGAAAAGGCCAAGGAGATTGAAGCCTATTATGCCAAGTGTGCCGAGGAAGGCTCTACCAAAGAAGATATAGTAAAGAGTAAGAAAGCCATGAGCTCATTAGAGGTTATTCTTGGAGAGTCAGATCGTCTTGAAAAACTTGCCGTTGATATACATGACCACTATGTATCTTCCGTTGCCAACGACCCAGACAGAGTGCAGAAAGCCATGATTGTCTGCTCAAACAGAAAGATTGCTTACGACTTGTTGCTGAAGTTCAAGTCTCATTACCCTGAATGGTTTGATGAAAAGAAGATTCCGGAAGGTGTCAAAGTATCGCCAGAAGAGATGAAAGAACTGAAGGAAATGCCGACTATTGCAATGGTAGCCAGCGTGGGAAGTAATGATGCGGCGGATATGTACGACTATCTGGGAGGCGTTAAGAATGACCAGCGGTCGGAAGAGTTGGATGCTGCCTTCAAACAGGTACATTCTAATTTCCGAATCGTGATTGTTGTGGATATGTGGATAACGGGATTCGATGTGGAATGTCTTACCTACATGTATAACGATAAGCCGTTGCAGAAACATTCGTTGATACAAACCATCAGCCGTGCCAACCGAAAATTCCCCGGCAAGGAGTATGGTTTGATCGTAGACTATATCGGTATTCGCGACCAGATGATGGAAGCCAGAAAGATGTATGGTGGCGACAATTCCGTTGCATTAACCGAAGATGACATAGAACAGGCTACTCTCATCTTCCGTGAGTACATGGAGATTTTGAAGGCATTGTTCAAAAATTATGACCTGACTCCATTCCTGAATCCTGATACCGATCCTGCAACCAGATACATTCTGTTGGCAAAGGCTGCGGAGTTTGTATTCTCGTCAAACGAGAACTTCAACTCTGTCAGCAAGGATGGAAAGAAAACAAAGAAAGTTACTTTCAAGACCTATTTCCTGCAAAATGTGAAGAGGATGCGAAAAGCTTACGACCTTTGTCAACCTTCAGGAGAACTCAGCGAGGAGGAGTCGGCATTGGCACAATGCTTCATGGCTATTGCTGGTATGGTATATAAGATGAATGGTACTGATGCACCTGATACCGATACCATGAATCGACGTGTAGCAAAGATGGTGGAGGAAGCATTGAAATATAATAATGTGGAGAGCATTCTTGAAGAGGGTGAGGAAATGGATATTTTCGGACCAGAGTTCACGGAAAGGCTTGAAGACATCAAAATGCCTGCTTCAAAACTGGAAACGCTGATAAAACTTCTTCGTAAGCAAATCACAGAATATGGCAAGACCAATCAGGTGGCCTCAAAGAAGTTTCAGGAAATGCTGGAAGCCACCATTCAGGAGTATCACGACAGACGTAAATTCCTGTCAGAACAAGAGGCTGGTGCAACACAGGAAGCCACTGCGGAAAGTATTATCAAGAATGCCACCGAGCAGGCTTTGAACATCCTAAAAGGAATGCAGGCAGACCGTGAGAGTTTCCGTAAGTTGGGACTAACCTTTGAAGAGAAAGCCTTTTACGACATTCTTATCCATCTCCGCGACAAGAACAACTTCGAATATGGAGAAGACAAGGAGGTGGATGGTATTGTTGTCAACGATAAGTGTAAGAGTCTGGCATGCAAGATTCGAGATATCATTGATGCAAAATCGTCCTTTGCCGATTGGCTCAATAATGAGCGTGTCAGGGAACAACTAAAACTGGATATCAAGATTTGTTTGGTCAAGAACGGTTATCCTCCTCGGTACATACCGGAGGTGTTTCGTGAAGTGATGGAGCAGGTTGAGAATTTCAAGGAAAATGAGGATTATGAGGAAGAAATGAATAGTGTGCGAGCGACAAACTTCCACTATAGCCAAGGAGAAGAGGGTCAATCCTCAATGGCTGCCGAGCCCCCTTCGGAATATAACAAATGATTTCAATAAGGGTGTAGGTGAACTCTTCCTTTATATGAATGGAAGGAGTTGTAGGATTGACCAAAGAAAAGATAGCAAAAGGGGAAAGAATAATTGTACGAACTCATTCAATCGCATACACAGTTAACGATTATTGCTCCATATTTTCACCTTAAAATTTTACATCTTCGCCGAAACCCAACAAATATTCGTTGAAAAATATTTTCAGTTGACAAGGGGATTTTTTACATTTGCTACGTCTATAATCTATAGGATGTGTATATTTGTTTCATATGACATTTTATAAATGGCGGACTAATATGATGTGAGTCAATTGATTGCATATCGTATATTTTTATGATAGGGAGAAGAACATTATCCACCATGTATGGATAGTGTCGGCATATATTTAAGCCATAAAACTTATAGTAATATTTATATCATGGATAGGGGAATGAGCATCATCAGAATGTTTCTTATGGTTGTGTTTTGCATCCAATGCACAACGATCTTCGCACAGCAACCTGGCGGCGGACCAGAAGGCGGAGGACCTGAAAGGGAACCAGGGAGAGAAGAACCCGGCAAAGAGGAGCCAGGGAAAGAGGAGAACGTACGTCTAACACTCACCATATCTCCCACTTCGGGAGGTAGCGTCACTTGCGACAAAGAGGAGCTGAAGCGGAACGACACCGCCACCTTCGTAGCCACAGCGAACGAGGGATACCGGTTCGTCAAATGGAGAAGCGGTGACAGGGACTACTCCGACCAAGCGACCATCACGATCGAGGGCCTTCCGCACGAACTACGCCTGACCGCCATCTTCGAACTCATCACCTACACCATCAACGTGAACGTGAGCGATGAGAACGGAGGATCCGTTTCGTCCAACAAACAAGGCAACCAATTCGTTCCGTCCGACACGGTAACATTCACGGCAACACCTAACTGCGGCTACCATTTCTCCCACTGGGAGGGTGACGAGGCGGACGTGACGGAGGGTAACACAATCCGCATGAATGGCGTCACGGAAGACCATTCCTTCACCGCCGTATTCGAGAAAGAGAGCGACTACGTTCCCGCAATCAGCATCAGCGAAATCATGCCATGCAACCTATCCACCTACATGGATAGCGACTACTATAACTTCTCCGGCTTTGTGGAGTTCGCGAACAGCGGAACATGCCGAGAGAACCTGAAATCCTACACCATCACCCACTACAAGCTGAAAAAGAAAGGGAAATACTCCCTCAAATGGGAATGGGAGATCCAACAAGACTACTACTTGGAACCCGACAGCCGCAACCTGCTTTGGTTCGACGGGCAGACAGGTAAAGACAAGAAAAACGCACACTCGCCTTACAAACTGGATGCGGACGGAGGATACATCCTCATCAGCAGCAGGGAGGGCGTCATCATCGACTCCATCGCCTACGGCAAAATGGACGCACACATCTCATTCGGACGCGACGAATCCGGGGCGATCGGTTACATGGACCCCTCTCCGCGCCAAGCCAACAACCAAGCATTCGAGACATTGACGGAAGACGACAGATGCGAGACCGTCAACTTCAGCGAGGCCGGAGGCATAAAGGAGGGCGCATTCAAGCTCGCCCTCACCTGCGACACGAAGGGGGCGGAAATCTACTACACCATCGACGGAAGTGAGCCAAACAAGACAACCGGCACCCGCTACGACTCCCTCATCTCAATCGGGAAGAACACCTGCGTGCGGGCACGCGCCTTCCATGCCAATAAGCTCACCAGCGCCATCACCACCCACTCGTACATCTTCAGCGACGACACTCACGTGAAGTGTGGCGGAATGACCATCCCAATCGTCTCCCTCACCGTGGAGAACGCCTACTTCTACGATGACATGATAGGCATATACATCACAGGAAAGAACGGTATACAGGGCGACAAGAACTGCAGCGGTTACGGCAACTACAACCAGGATTGGCAACGCCCGCTCAACTTTGAGTATATCGTGGACGGGAAGCAGGAGGTGTCACGCGAGGTGGAATCCTCCATCGTCGGAGGATGCTCCATCACGGAGACCATCAAATCCCTCTCGCTGAAGACATCCAAACAGACAGGCAAGGAATACTACGACTACGCCTTCTTCGCCTCCAAGCCGGACATCAACCACAAGACCATTCATCTGCGCAACGGAGGAAGCGACCACAAGGGACTCCGTTTCAGGGACGGCATCATGCAGACCTTCGCCATCGGCATGAACATAGACTACCAAGCCTATCAGCCTGTCGCCTACTACCTCAACGGCAAGTACATGGGACTGATGAACCTGAACGAGCGCACCAATGCGGACTACGTCACCTCCAACTACGGCATCGACGAGGATGACATCGACTTGGTGGTCATCTCCGACCAGAAAGGCATCTACGCCAGCAAAGGAGACTTGGAAGCATACAACGAACTGGTGGATTATCTCTCCGAGAGCAATCCGGAAGACGAGAACTATTTCGCCGGCGCATGCGAGAGAATGGATATGGACGAGTACATAGACTACCAGATCATCCAGCAATTCATGGTGAACATGGATTGGCCAGGCAACAACACCAAGATATGGAGGGAAAAGAAGGAAGGCTCCAAATTCCGATGGATTCTCTTCGACATGGATTACGGCTTGGGTCTATACAACTACAAGAACTACAAGACCAACATGATTAAGTGGTGCCAAGGAGAAAACGCATCCTACAACTGGGCGACCAAGAAAGACTGGATGACGAAGATATTCGCCAACCTGAGCAAAAACCCAGAGTTCAAGAAGAAGTTCTACCTCCGCTTCATGGAGCAGCTCGAAACGACCTTCTCCCAAGAGAGAATCGCGACGGTGTTCGACAGCATCACCACCATGATCGACGAGGAGTTCTGCGCCACCAAAGGGCAAACGGCCACTAGTGCGGCAAAATCCATCAAGGAGTATGCGATGAACCGTCCGGAGGTCATCAAAGAGCAACTCCGGGAATTCCTAGGCGATAAGGCAGCAGAGGAATTGGAGAGTGAGCTAACGGGTGAATCATTGTCCCTTGCTAACACAATCATCCTCTACCCTACCATCGTGTCAGACATCGTGGAGATCAACAGCGGCGAGGAGATCGAAAGCGTCAGGATCGTCTCCCTCAGTGGCATCACCATGCTTGAGGAGCAGGTCAGCGACAAACACTACAAGAAAGACCTCAGCGCACTTCCGGCAGGCGTATACTACGTGACGATCAACACGGCAGGAACCATTCAGACGAAAAAAATAATCAAGGCAGGAGCAAAAAGCTCACCGGCCCTCTAAAAAATGACAAACAAAAACCAGACATATTTTGCAAGCATAATCTTAATAACCATCTAATAAACAATAATTACTCTTCAACATGAAAGGAGATGCGCAAAGCTACCAAGGCGCATCAGTTTATCACTCTAAAAGATGCGCCCGGCCGAAGAAGGTCGGGCGCATACACTATCCGCCGAACCGATGTCTTTATCGTTCCTGCTTCCAATAATTACTCTTTATACCCTTCACACCCGGTTTAACCACGAACATCTTTCCCGCCTCAGGGTATTGAGCGGCGCAACCATCAGGCATATACAACGATGCCGTCGTGATGTATAGTTCGTCCAGATTTTCGCCACCAAAGGCCATCGCCGTCACATTCAACGCAGGCACATCGATCCGTTGCAGGAGCTCACCCGTCTGCGGATTCCAGCGGGTCACACACGCGGCGCCCCAATTGGCCACCCAAAGCATACCCTCCGCATCGATCGTATTGCCATCAGGCGTACCAAGCTCTTCCGGAAGAGAGATAACCTCCCTGCGGTTGGAAATCTCTCCCGCCTCTACGTCGAAGTCGAAAGCCGACACCTTCCGTGTAGGAGTGTCCTGGTAATACATCGTCTTGCCATCCAACGACCATGCCACACCATTCGAGATGGTGACGTCGCCCAACACTTTCCTACCCGACCCGTTCGAGTCCACGCGGAAAAACGAAGCCTTCAGCGGCGTGCAGTCCTTATCCATCGAACCGACCCACAAATGACCGTTCCCATCGCATTTCCCGTCATTGTAACGATTGCCCGCTTCCCTGCCCTCAGGGTCGCAGAGGAACTTCAACGCACCGGAAGACAATGCCAGTTCGTAGATACCATCCTCTAGTCCGACCACCACGGTATCCTCAAGATAAGGAACCACCGTGCCGATCATCTTCGGCAATTTGATCTCACGATTCTTTCCGTCGCTAGGCGTATAGATCATCAGGCTGCCTTGCGTGTCAATCCATAGCAAACGATTAAACTTATAGTCCCATATCGGGCCCTCTCCCACCCGCACAATTGAATCGACCGCCACCTCGCAGCCCAATCCACACGTTGAATCCTTCATATTATCTCCTTGATTATTAACACTAACAGTACTCGAATCGCAAGCGGTAAAGAGTCCGCCGGCCATCATTAAAGCAAAAAATAAACCTTTTTTTCTCATAAGAATAAATGGATTACCTGAATTATGGAAACATTTAATACCTAACAAACGCAAAAATAAGAAAAAACGGACAACCAAAACAGAATAACTAAAAATATTCAAAGGAGAGCGTCTTTAAGAATCCGCACGACACCCTTTCAAAGAGCACTTGGGAAATTAAAGAATTAGCATTAAATTCGCGTAAAATTTCGGAAGCGGCACCAAACAAGTCGTCAATGCCGCAACGAAAAGGCAATAATCTCTGAATCAAAAGATTAAAACATATATGGCTGAAAATTCTTTGTTGGAAAAACTGGAGGGACTGGAACATAAATTCCAGGAAATATCCACACTCATAACCGACCCCGCCGTCATCGCGGACATGAAAAGATACGTGAAACTCAACAAGGAGTACCACGATTTGGAGTTGATTATGAACGCCAAGAAAGAATATCAGAGCGCATTATCCAACATCCAGCAGGCGAAGGAAATCCTTGAAACAGAGAACGATGCGGAGATGAAGGAGATGGCCAAAATGGAGTTGGACGACCTAGAGCCAAAGATTCCAGAGATGGAGGAGAACATCAAGCTTCTCCTGATTCCTTCAGACCCTGAGGACTGCAAGAACGCTGTCGTGGAGATCCGTGGCGGAACAGGAGGCGACGAGGCTGCGCTGTTCGCCGGAGACCTCTTCAAGATGTATGCGAAATACTGTGAAATGAAGGGTTGGCAAGTGAGCGTCTCCAGTTTCAACGAAGGAACCGTCGGTGGCTACAAGGAGATCATCTTCAACGTCACGGGCGAGAATGTCTACGGAACACTGAAATACGAGTCTGGCGTACACCGCGTGCAACGTGTGCCTGCCACAGAGACCCAAGGACGCGTGCACACCTCCGCCGCGACCGTGGCCGTACTGCCAGAGGCGGATGAATTCGACGTGCAGATCAACGAGGGAGAGATCAAGTGGGATACCTTCCGTTCAGGTGGTGCCGGCGGACAGAACGTCAACAAAGTGGAATCAGGCGTACGTCTCCGCTACATCTGGAAGAACCCGATCACAGGCGAGTCTGAGGAAATCCTCATCGAATGTACGGAGACACGCGACCAGCCGAAGAACAAGGAACGCGCACTCTCCCGCCTGCGTACCAGGATATACGACAGGGAGCACCAGAAATATATAGACGACATCGCGGCGAGAAGGAAGACCATGGTCTCCACGGGCGACCGTTCGGCGAAAATCCGCACCTACAACTATCCGCAAGGACGTGTGACCGACCACCGCATCAACCTCACGCTCTACAACCTGCAAGCCATTGTCGGAGGAGATATCCAGGAGATCATCGACAAACTGATCGTGGCCGAGAATGCGGAGCGATTAAAAGAAAGTGAATTATAGACAACCATTCATACGCAATTATGACGTGTAACAATATATTAGAAGCCATCGGAAACACTCCGTTGGTTAAGATTAATCGATTGTGTCCGAACCCTAACGTGAATATTTTTGCCAAGGTAGAAGGATTCAACCCGACAGGAAGTATCAAAGACCGCATCGCCATCCAAATGGTCGAACAAGCGGAGAAAGAAGGCAAGTTGACGCCAGGAAAAACAATCATCGAACCCACCTCCGGTAATACAGGTATAGGTCTGGCCATCGCAGGCATCGTGAAAGGCTATAAAGTGGAAATCGTGATGAGTTCCGCCGTCTCCATCGAACGACGCAAGATCATCCGCTCCTACGGAGGCAAAGTCATCCTAACGCCTGCGGAAGAGGGAACTGACGGAGCAATTCGCTTGGCCCATAAATTAGTCAACGAGAACCCGGACAAATACTTCATGCCCGACCAATTCTCCAATGCGGCCAACTACCAAGCGCACTACGAAGGAACCGCCACCGAGATATGGAACCAAATGGAAGGCAAGATAGACTATCTCGTCTGTGCGTTAGGCACATCAGGCACCATCATGGGCATATCCAAATTTCTGAAGCAACACAAACCAGACATCAAAGTGGTTTGCGCCCATCCTATCAAGGGACATTATATTCAAGGATTAAAAAACATGGAAGAGGCTATCGTGCCCGCCATCTACAATCCTTCCCGTATCGATGTGCAGATCATGGTGGAAAGCGAAGAGGCCATTTCCATGGCACGCCGAATCATCGCGGAAGAGGGTATCTTCGCTGGCATGAGTAGTGGTGCGGCCATGTTGGCGGCCATTAAAACCGCTGAAAAGATAGACAAAGGAAACATTGTGGTGGTCTTCCCCGACAGAGCGGAGAAATACCTCAGCACGAAGATGTTTGATCAGTTCGCTGATTAAAATTCCACACCAGAGAACAACAATCCGTTGGGCAGTAAGCCACGGACCATACAACAGAAAAGGAGGGCGTTCAACCCTCCTTTCCCTTTATATCATCAATCCGTAAAGGTCAAAAACCGAAAGACAATGCCGTGGTATAGCCGCTCGGCATAGTGAACGAACCCGAGTACGATTCTTTGATGGAGACTGCGACAAGAGTATTAGGGCTACTACTATCAGCGTCACCATTATAAAACAAGATTCTATTCCAGCCACCCATAAATTGTTGGGTGCCATCTTCTTTCTTTTCTCCATATAGTTTCACGCTCTTCCCTGCGATAATCTCACTCTTAACAAGATAATCCTCCGGCACATAGCCATCATATTTCTCCGACTGTTTGTACGTCAATTCCCAAAGGACTTCATTGAATACATACGGCCTCACTTTACCAAGCGCATATGGAAGTACATTATTGCCATTGACCACAGTATAAGTTTTATTATCATGATACAACGTGTACAGACAGACACCGTCCCAAATCATGGATGAGAATCGTTCTTGGAAATCCAATTGGAACTTCCTCCCATAATCCACAAAAGAAAGCACCGTACCATCGTTGTAGGTCACACTTCCACTTTCAATCGTAAACAATTTACCACTCTGAATTTCGTTCTCCTCGGCCATCACCTGAGGATTTTGTGTCACATCCTCATAAACAACATTCAAATCATCTTGGGTGCCATTACCATTAGCATTGTCATTCGAATCGTCATCGTCCCCACAAGCAGGGAACATGAGTACACCCGCCAAACACAAGAATGTAAACCATAACCTCTTCATAGGCATCAAATTTAAGTTAAACATACAAAAACTATATTTTTCAATTCGGTTTCCATGCGCAATTTCATGCTGCATTCATTAACATTCGTTATCCAATTTATGAAAAACCGGACAAACAAACAAGCATTTCCGCAACAAATTCCAAGCCAATCCTCCGTTGACCGTCAAATATGCCACTCTCCACGAGATAAAAAAGAGGCATGTCCGCCGGACATGCCCCTTTAACTATTTAGATTCCCGAAGGAATTAAGCACCGAAGTTATCGAAGTGGATCATATCATCCTCTACGCCGAGGCTATGAAGCAAATCGAGCACTGTCTTCGCCATCATCGGCGGACCGCACAAGTAGTATTCGATGTCCTCTGGCGCATCGTGTTGCTTGAGGTAAGTATCACCCATAACAGGAGCGATGAATCCAGCCGTATACTTCACGCCAAGGCTATCCGCCTTAGGATCCGGACGGTCAAGCGCCAAGTGGAAGTGGAAGTTAGGGAATTCCTTCTCCATCTCCAAAAAGTCCTCCATGAAGAAGACCTCGTCGATAGCACGGGCACCGTAGAAGTAATGCATCTCACGATCCGTAGTATGGAGCGTCTTCAACATGTGCATGATCTGCGCACGGAGCGGAGCCATACCGGCACCACCACCGACCCAAATCATCTCACGCTTAGAATCGAAGATTGGGTGGAAATCACCATAAGGACCAGACATCATCACCTTGTCGCCTGGTTTCAAGCTAAAGATATAAGTAGAAGCGATACCACAAGGCACGTCCATGAAGCCCACTTCCGGTTTCGGCTTGAACGGAGGCGTAGCGATACGGACAGTCAATGTGATGATATCACCCTCGTCAGGGTAGTTCGCCATGGAATAAGCACGAATAGTAGGATCCGTGTTCTTTTGGTGGAGTCCGAAGATACCGAACTTCTCCCAAGTAGGTACATAAAGGTCGCCGATCAAATCACGGTCGAAATCAGCGTAGTTGATATCATACTCAGGGATACGGATCTGTGCGTAAGAACCTGGGATGAAGTCCATGTGTTCGCCCTTAGGAAGAGCCACCTTGAACTCCTTGATGAAGCTGGCGACGTTTCTGTTGCCGATGACAGTACACTCCCATTCCTTAACGCCCATGACAGACTCAGGAACCTTGATGGTCATATCACCCTTGACCTTCGTTTGGCAACCCAAACGCCAGTGGTTCATCTGCTCCTTACGTGTGAAATGGCCCTTCTCAGAGTCGAGGATCTCTCCTCCACCCTCCAAGACCTGGCACTTACACTGACCGCAAGAGCCCTTACCACCACAAGCGGAAGGCAAATGGACACCATTCACAGCCAACGTGTTGAGCAAAGAAGAGCCCGTCTCAACCTCCACCTCACTATCACCATTGATAGTGATTTTAGCCGCGCCGGAAGAAACCAAAAAATTCTTGGCGACGAGCAAGAGTATAACCAAAGCCAAAATAATGACAAGGAATACTCCAATACTTGTTAAAATTAAAGTTACATCCATCGTAAATATTCCTTACTATTAAATGGTTAAACCAGAGAAACACATAAATGCCATGGCCATCAGACCCACCGTGATGAAAGTGATACCCAAGCCACGAAGAGGCGCAGGCACATTCGAATAAGACAACTTCTCACGGATAGCGGCCAAAGCCACGATCGCTATCAACCAACCGATACCGGAACCGAACGCATAAACCGTCGCCTCACCGATGCCCTCGAAATGTCTCTGTTGCATGAAGAGGCTGGCACCCATGATGGCGCAGTTCACTGCGATCAACGGCAAGAATATACCCAATGAAGCGTACAACGACGGACTGAATTTCTCCACCGCCATCTCCACGATCTGAACGATACCGGCGATGACCGCGATGAAGAGGATGAAGCTCAAGAAGCTCAAATCAACGCCCTCGACAATCGCATCAGGAGCCAACACGTAGTTCTCCAAGCAGTAGTTGACAGGAACAGTCACCAACAACACGAACGTAACGGCCACACCCAATCCCAATGCGGTCTTCACATTCTTCGACACCGCCAAATAGGAACACATTCCCAAGAAGTAGGCGAAAATCATATTGTCCACGAAAATGGACTTTACAAATAAACTCAAATATTCCATTTCAATACTCTTTTAGGGAATTAATTGTTCTTTTCCTGCAAATCAGGGTTCTTCGCACGCTGGAACCAAATGACGCAAGCCAAGATGATGAGCGCCATCGGAGGCAACACCATCAAGCCGTTGTTCATATAGAAACCGCCTTCCTTCACGTACAGACATTCAGGAATCACACGGAAGTTCAATAATGTACCAGAACCGAGAAGCTCTCTGAAGAATCCCACGATCACGAGGATCAAGGCATAACCCAAGCCGCTTCCGACACCATCAAGGAATGACTCCCATGGTTTGTTCTGCATAGCGAATGCCTCCAAACGGCCCATGAGGATACAGTTCGTGATGATCAGACCCACATAAACGGAGAGCTGCACGCTCACATCGTACGCGAATGCCTTCAACACCTGGCTCACGATGGTCACCAACGTAGCCACAACCACCAACTGAACGATGATACGGATACGATTCGGTATCGTATTACGCAACAATGAAATCACCACATTCGCCAAAGCCACAATGATGGTAACGGAAATACCCATCACCAAAGCTGGCTCCAACTTAGAAGTCACGGCCAATGCGGAACAAATACCCAACACCTGCGTGGCGACTGGGTTGTTTACCCAAAGAGGGGTAAAGAACGTCTCCTTATTTTTCTTTGAAAATAAATCCATACCGTATCCTCCTTATTTATTGAAAAAATTAGCGTACCTTTTCAAGCAATCATGCAACATCGCATCAACACCCTTAGAGGTGATCGTACCACCGGAGATACCATCCACCTCGCATGAGGAATTGGTCACCTTACCGTTCTTCACCACAGAGATCTTCACATCACCACCCTCTTGCAATTGCTTGCCTTCGAAGCTGGATTGGAAAGCCTCCGTCGTGATTTCAGCACCCAAACCCGGAGTTTCACCCTCATGGGAGAAGTAGGTGCCATATACGGTCTTCTTGTCGCTGTTAAAGCTGATGTAGCCCCAAATCGGACCCCAAAGACCCGCACCATACAACGGAGCAACATACTTGGTCTCTCCGTTCACCTTGCAGACATACAAAGGAACCTGCTCCAAATCAGCATCTTTCAGGCTTTTTGAAGGAACCTCAAATCCACCATTCTCCGCAACCACGTTACCATTGATGTCAATGATTTGATCCGCCACAACATACTTGTTATAAGCGGCCTCAGCGTCTTGCTTCAACTCATCCTCGGAAATGTTCAAAGAGGAAAGGATTTGTTTCATCTTATCCAATTTCACGTTAGTGTCCTGTCTTTCCTTCAAGGAAGAAGAGACAAAGGCCAATAGGAATGCCACGATAATCACCATTACCGAAGCATAGATGATAGTATAACTATTACTATTTGTATTCATGACTTATTCGATATTAATGATTATCTATTAGCACGTTTCAACCTTCTCTTGACATTAGCCTGAACGAAGCAGTGGTCGATCAACGGAGCGAAGAGGTTCATCAGCAGAATAGCCAACATCATACCCTCCGGATAACCTGGGTTCAAGCAACGGATAACAATGGCGACGAAACCGATCAGGAATCCATAGATGTACTTACCGCACTCCGTCCTAGGGGAAGTGACAGGGTCAGTAGCCATGAAGACCGCACCGAAGCAGAAGCCACCCAAAAGGATGTGCTCGTACCAAGGCAAATTCATCACTTCGTTCGCACCGATCGAATTGAACATCAAAGCCGTCAGGATACCACCCGCGAAGACAGACAACATCGTCTTCCAGCTTGCGATGCCCGTCCACAAAAGGATGATGGCACCGATGCCGATGGCGATCACGCTGGTCTCACCGATAGAACCTGGGTAAAGGCCCGTGACCATATCCATTGGGGACATAGCGGAACCGAGCGCATCCGTGATCTCAGTAGCTCCCGTAGAGACTTGTCCGAGAGGGGTAGCACCCGTCACACCGTCCAACAATGCGTTCTCGCTGCCAACACCGCCACACAAAGCATCCTTTGCCACCCATACAGCGTCACCAGACATCTTGACAGGGTAAGCGAAGAACAAGAAGGCACGCGTGATCAGCGCCACATTAAAGACATTATATCCAGTACCACCGAATACCTCCTTTGCGAATATCACCGCGAAAGCAGTCGCAACCGCGAGAATCCACAATGGGCACTCAACAGGGACGATCAAAGGAATCAACATACCGGAAACAAGGAAACCCTCCTGGATCTCCTCACCTCTCCATTGAGCAACGACGAACTCGATACCCAAACCGACGGCGTACGCAACGACGATCTTAGGCAACACTGCCAAGAAGCCGAACAAGAACGTCGCCCAGAAAGAGGCCTCCTCACCATGCACTAAATAGTGTTGGAAACCAACGTTGTACATACCAAACAAAAGAGCTGGTATCAACGCTATCACGACCATTGACATCGCACGCTTGGAGTCGATGCAGTCATGAATGTGGCTTCCTCTCTTCGCTGTTGTGTTAGGGACGAACAAGAAGGTCTCGAATCCGTCGAACACAGAGCGAAATGCGTGAAATTTTCCGCCTTCCTCAAAAGACGGTTTCACTTTGTCGAGAAAATTTCTTAACGCTTTCAATTTTATATCATTTTAATTTATTACACATTCACTAAGCCAACTCCTTGCGCAGGTAATCCAACCCCTCGCGCACGATTCGTTGCGTCTCAATCTTAGAAGTACATACGAACTCGCACAGAGCGAAATCCTCCGGTGCCACCTCGTAGATACCCAACTGCTCCATCTTATCGATGTCACGAGCGAGGATAGCCTTCACGAGGAACTCAGGATAGATATCCATCGGGAACACCTTGTCATACTCGCCCGACATGATGAAGGCACGCTCGCCACCATTCACGTTCGTATCGATCTCATACTCCCTGCCGCTACCAAGCAACCAAGAGAAGTAAGAACGGCTAACGCTGAACTTCTTCAGACGAGGCATGATCCAACCCAAGAACTCGTTGTTCTTGTCTCCCTCAGGGATAACCGTCACTTGGGAATCGAAAGCGCCCAAGAAACCGTCGGCAGGAATCTGCGTGCCCGTCAACGGATTACCGCTGATGTAACGCACATTGTCGCCCTCAATATTGTTCGCCACGATGTTTGAGATGGAGGCACCGTAAATCATCTTGCAATAGCAAGGATTCTTTACGGAAGAACCAGCCAGAACGATAGAACGTGAGAAGCTGAGGACACCCGTCATGAAGGCCTTTCCGATCATGGCCACATCCTGGGCATTGATCGTCCAAACGATTTCCCCCTTGTTGATAGGATCCACATGGTGAATCTGCACACCCACATTTCCTGCAGGATGAGGACCTTGGAACTCGTGGATCTCGATACCCTTCGTCAGTTTGAACAACTTAGAGGCATTGTCCACATTGATACCCACATGAACCTTAGCCCCTGAAAGCTTCGCCAAAGCATCAACACCCAATTGGAACTCCTCCTCGCGGCCCACCATGATGAAGTCATAGTTAGGAGCCAACGGAGCCGTGTCGAAACCGGAGATGAAGACAGCCTTAGGCGCATCATTCGGGTTGGCGATCACGTCATACGGACGTTGCTTGATGAAAGCGAAAAAACCGGCATCGAGAAGAGCTTTCTTCACCTGCTCTTGGCTCATGGAAGACGGTTTACACTTCTCGAATGGCTCAGATTCGAAATTACCGTCCGACTTGATCCGGATGTCCAGCACCTTGCGCCTTTCACCCCTGTTCACGGCAATCACCTGGCCACTGACAGGAGAGACAACCTTCAAGTCTGGATTCGCTTTGTCATAGAACAAAACACTTCCGACCTTCACAGAATCCCCATCCTTGACAATGGTTTTTGGTTTGATGCCATGGAAATCGTCAGGTCTGACAGAAAAGACATCAGGCATCTGCGCCTTAGAGAAAACCTCATTCGCCTTTCCCTTCAAATTAATGTCCAGACCCTTTTTAATTCTAATCACTTCTGACATAAATCAATAATTTATTTTATATTCTTCTTAATCGAAATAGCCTCGAATGATACCGCGCTCCGCCGACTTCAGGAAAGAGACCACCGTCTCCTTCTCTGCCGAATCAGGAATCTCGGAATATATCTTCTCCGTCGCCTGCGTCATGTTCAAGCCAGATTGGTACAAGATGCGATATATTTCTTGTATTTCACGGATCTGATCGTTGGAGAATCCTCGACGGCGCAAACCGACAAGATTAAGTCCCGCATAACTCAAAGGATCCCTACCCGCCGTCACGTACGGAGGCACGTCCTTCCCGACACGGGAACCACCTTGTATTATTACATGAGCACCAATATGAGAGAATTGATGTACCAACACACTTCCTGAAAGGATAGCCCAATCATCAATCTGAACCTCACCCGCAATCTGCGAGGCGTTACCGATGATCACATTATTCGCCACCCTGCAATCATGGGCGATATGGGCATAAGCCATGATCAAACAATTCGAGCCGACGATAGTCGTTCCCTTAGACGCAGTTCCTCGATTCACCGTAGCACATTCACGGATAGTCGTATTGTCGCCAATGACAGCCGTAGTCTCCTCCCCCTTGAACTTCAAGTCCTGTGGGATAGCGGAAATGACCGCATTAGGAAAAATCTTCACGTTCTTGCCGATCCGCGCACCGCTCAAAATAGTCGCATGCGCCATAATCTGGCATCCATCACCAATCTCAACATCCCTATCGATGTATACGAACGGGCCAATCTCCACATCCTTTCCGATTTTGGCCTCCGGATGGATAAATGACATTTCTTGTACCATAAAATACTAATTCAATTACTTATTCTTCACAACTTGGGCAAGGAACTCAGCCTCCGCCACAATCTTCTCCGCCACAATGGCATACCCCTTCATATAGGCACACCCTCTACGGATATCCGTCAACAAATCCAATTTGAAAATAACGGTGTCTCCCGGCACCACCTTGTTTCTGAACTTCACCTTATCTATAGAAAGGAAATAGGTGGAATACTTGTCAGGATCGTCCAACTTGCTTAACACCAAGATACCACCCGTCTGCGCCATGGCCTCAACCAAAAGCACACCCGGCATGACTGGCTCCTCAGGGAAGTGACCGCAGAAGAAGTTCTCGTTTCCAGAGACATTCTTCACGCCCACAACACCGCGCTCCTTCACCTCGATAATCCTATCAATCAAGAGCATTGGCCAACGATGCGGCAACAGTTGCTTGATCTTGTTTATGTCCATCAACGGCGGAACCGTCGGATCATAATGAGGGATGATCACCTCCTGACGCTTCAGGTTCTTATAAACCTTCTTCGCGAAATCCGTGTTCAACTTATGTCCAGGGCAATGGGCAATCACACGTCCCTTGATAGGCTTACCGATCAATGCCAAATCACCCATCACATCCAAGAGTTTGTGACGTGCTGGCTAATTGTCGAACGCCAGCGGACGCTTCTGCAAATAACCAAGGCTGGAGACAGATATTGGATCCATGCCCAATAAGGAAGTCAAACGGTCTATATCCGCCTGGCTCATCTCCTTGTCATATATAACTATCGCATTGTCCAAATCACCACCCTTAATCAGGTTGTTTTTCAAGAGTTCCTCAATCTCCCGCACAAAAACGAATGTGCG
>JAGCWA010000056.1 GCA_017962085.1 Paludibacteraceae bacterium | reverse complement strand
TGTTTTTGTCTTTTCTATTTGCTTTTTCATCTCTTCTGTGATTTTTTCAGAATCAGAGTGTAATTTAATAGGTTCGCCAGTTTCTTGGTTTACAAAAAGCATGTCAAAACTTAAGGTGGTATATTTAATTGCGTTGTCGTATCGTTTTTGTATTGTCCTATACGTCACCCTTTCTTTCGTTTCATATCTGACACGGGATGAAATACTTTTGGCAGAAAGAAGTTTCTCTTTCTTGATTTCTCCTCCTGTAAAGGTGTCTTTGTCTGCAGAAAACACAATATAAGCTTCTGGTTCAATAAAGGTGTATACGCTGTCTTTCCATTCGTCTTCTGAATTGTTCGTTTCAGGTTTATTTGCTCCATTCTCAGTGTTTTTATCCTGTTTTGCCTCTTTTTTCTTAAGAGGTTTGCAAACGACGATACATGTTTTGGCTGTGTCAAAGTCCGCAGCTGTGATAGTGACAGGTTCGTAATATTGGAAACGAATGTTTGTTTTTTCATTTTCGTCACATGGAAATGCCCAAGCTCCATTTTCATTGGAATAATAAAGGATTTCGTTTATCTTAAACTTCACGTAGGATAATGCATTGCCATTGACATCATGAAAAATAATTTTGTTGAAAACAATGAATGTGTCCAATAATTCTCCTGGTTTTAGTGCTGGCATTTGTACGCCAGCGATGGTGAATGGCCTGTTCGGGAATATGTTTGATCGGATAGTGTTATTGTCATCTACCCAAGCCATAATAGAGTCTGTTCCAGCATATATCTCAATTTCATCAAATGTATAATTTATAAGACGACAACGTAATCTGGCTCCATTTTCTATTTTGATATCACAATTCCACCAGGTGAAATGTCTGACAGACCCTACATAGTTGTCTCCTTGTCTGGTTGAGTATCCCTCTTCAATCCACAGTCCGTTTTCTTCGTTGAAATACCAAAGTGGAATAGTGTCGAGACTGCTGAATCCTTTGGGTGCTGGATACTTCAAGTTGGCTTCACAACCCTCTTTCAACTGCAGTGGATTTCCATCCTCGTCGGTCATCTCCACATTCACCATGCCATAAGAGATTAGCGGAACTGTATCTCCATCATTTGCGATAGCCATAAGGTCGGCACCTGGCATAAGAGGATTCATCGCTGGAGCACCTATCGGAGATAAGTAGACGACGGCGATGTCAACAGTTCCGTTATAGTCGGATCCATCGCTTTTTACTAAACCCGATTTGGGGATTGTGACGGTTGCACCATTTGCCTCAATCATGGCACCTTCTTTGGCCTCGAATCTTTTTAATGTCACAAATTTCGACTGCTCCTTCTTTATCAACTGAATAGGATAATTGATTGTGTCGGTCGTCTTTTTTGAATAGATTCGGTCGAAGTAACCTTCTTTCTGAATCCGCAACACACAACGATTTCCGATGAGGGTGTCGACGTCAAGAGAGAAAAGTCCGGTAGAGTCAGTTTTGATTTGTTTGTCTCCGGAGATTACGGTGACATCGGTAAGATTGTTCCCTTCCATGTCACAAATCTTGCCGCTTATTATTGTTGTCTCTTTTGATGAGTCTTTAACCGTATCTTTAGTCGTCTCTGTACAAGCACTTGCTATTAAAGCAAGTAATGTTATAGAGATAATTGTGAAATTACATTTTTGCATAAGCTTGGTGTTTATATGTCTGTACACAAATATATGATAAAGAACGCTATTTTTTGATAACTATAGTCTTCTTTATTTAGAAAAACAGAATCTGTTGGTATCCTTTTAATTATTTGAGTGTTCAATCGTCATCATTAGGTTTTGGCGCTTCCCATGCATTTTCATGAAGGCATTTTGCATAGACCCAACCTTTCCTGAAATCCCCACCATGTTTGGGGCCAAGATCTAAATAGGAGGCAACTTTTGCCAAAAGACTGTCTTCAGTATATTCTAAAACATATACATGATCATTCCCCGCAAAAGCATACAACGGAACCTGAAGATAAGGTTCTATCCCACTTTCCAATTGACGATAATAATCCAAGTACTTATCTTTGTACTTTAATGATTCTATGTAAATTACACTAACAGCTCTTTGAGAACCCCTGATATCATCATAGCAATACATTTGCTTATGCGACTTCACGTATTCATGGTATTTATCGTGTATAAGGGCACCGAACACACCACAAAATAGCATAATAGATACACCTATTCCAATCAAAATTTTCTCTGCTTTGTTAACCATCACTATTCTTCTTTCTCCGCTTTTAGAGCAGCGTTCTTATATTCCTCAGTCAGCCAAGGCGACCTAAACCTTTCCTCAACCTTGTCATTCTCAACATGGTATGTCACGAACCATTCCTCATCATTGATTGCAGGCACAGAATCATCTTCCTCATTAACAGAGTATATATAAAATTTCTTCGATTGATTAAAATTCAAATCCAGCAAGGATGGTTTGCACTCGAAGATAATGAAGCATCCATCCAAGTAGTTATAAGCAGTAATATTTCTATCAATAGAGGTTTTCGCCTCAAATTGCAAACAGGCTGAGTTCCCTTCTATATGGACAAAAAGGCAATCAAATGAATTAGGCACATTGAAATAATTCCGCTGTTTCAATAGATCTTGAACCGCCCCTTGCAAATCATTACATTTCAGTACACCCATAGGGACAGATAGGGTATCATCGACAACGACAGGATGGGTGCCACAGCTCAGTGATCCAGAACGAATCAATCGACTTTCATATCCACCATTTCTCAACAATAATTTATCGCCTGAGATGCTTATGCTGAAATCGAGCGAATCGAGAGAGGATAAACAAACCTTATCGTCCTTCATTTTCCACCGGCCAGCACAAAAAACATAAGGAGTAGAATCACAATCAGACTCGTAATAAAACATCCCGTCCGAATGGAAACATATACTGTGGCAATTGCATTCATCACTCCAAGGACCCAAAATGGTCAAAGGATCATTCGATGTGCAGCCACCTAAGGCGAACAAAGCAATCAGTGCACACACACCAACGACTACTTTCCTGGCAGAAAAAAACATAAAATGTAGCATCATGAGTAAACTGAATTTGAAATGATAGAACCATTAGTCATCACTCAAACAATAATCATCAATAGACTTGTGGACATCTATTCCTTTCGGGTTTTACAAATTTACAATTTTATTTGTGCCTTTGTTGTTGTTTAAATTTGGAGAGTATTATATTTACTCATGCCATGCATCATATGGTAATTGTTCCCCCTCTATTGCAATTGTGTCGTTGCCATCAATCACAAAGTATATTGTCATATATATAGAATCAGAACTACTTCTTACCCATGAGTATGAAATCATATCCGCGGGATACTCCTTTATTGGGAAAAAATCCTCATATCCAAAAGGAACATCATCCTCATTTTCAAATGTGAGTGTCCCCCAATATAAACATTTCCGCTTCCCATATAGCTTTTCGACATCTCCGATGGTCAATCCGTTCAGATTGAGTTCTTCAAACGTTGCCCATTTCTGGCTCGCCGGTATAATCTTAATCGTGTCCAAATCAACTTCCCGCTTGTACTTACTCTCAGTGGCAGTACATCCAAGAAGAAAAGAACATGCAACTATAAATATATAACATCTCTTTTTCATTTTGAGTTATTTTTGGGAGTTATATAAATATCTGGTTCTCTGTTATTTTCATTTATTTTATAACTCTTATTGTCGTATGGTATGAATTTTGATGTTGACGGAAGAAACTTTTCGTATTGACTCTTCATCCATTTATGTAATTCTAATGATGGAATAAATAAGATATCTAAATTTTCTTTCGAAACTTTGCCCTGTCCTGCCTTTTCGGCCATTATATTACCATCCCATCCTTTTAAAATCGTACCATATGCCCATCCACTCCGGTGAGGTCACAGAAAGCGTAGCGAGCCTACGACGGTTCGGGGAGTAGGTGTAACGCGTCTCCGTACCGTTGCCATACTTCATATATTTCCGTTGCTCATACATATCGTAATCGAGAAGGGATATATAAATTAACAAGTCTCCAACCCATCAAATATCACATTAGTGATTTTTTTTGACTCCAACAAGGTTCTAATCTTTTCAGTACAAATTATATGTCCAGTATTTCCCACATAAAATATGTCTGATCCATCCCATGTCTCTTCTTCAACTGCAAGCGTACCATGGACAAAATCGCCATCGGAATCATACTCGCATTTCATGCCTGCTTTACCCGTAATTTCAAATAAAAAATACTTTACGTCAACACCTATGACATCTATAGGATACGCCTTCCATCCTGTTATCCCATTTGACTCTAAAAGATTCTTCACGTTCTCAGAAATCGCAATATTCCAAGGGTCGCACAAGCCTATAAAATCAAAAGCCTTTTTCCCCTTTATAACTTTAAACTCTTTGGTGATTTTTACGATATCAGGCACTTCACTATAGATATCATATTGAACCAATCCCTCAATTTGAATCTCACATCGTTTGTGAGCAAGTCTTAAAACTCTATATTCCATTTTACTCAAAAAGTTTTTCTATTCGTTTGGCTTCTTTCAACAATTCATTTATAGTCGGGGTTCTCCCTTTGAAATTTCTTATAACATTTCGCCACTCATTTAAATGAGCTACCGAATTTGTTCCTCGGTGAACTCCTGGCTTTACCCACTTGAGGAATTCTGGATTATTGACATCAATGCCTACTTTTTTGGCACGGCTTCGCCGTTGTCAGTGGCAGGGGGCTGACAAGGCGTGCATGGTTTTATTACGTTCCAATCAATAGACTTATGGACATATATTCCTTTCGGGTTTTACAAAGTTTTACAAGGAAGCGGACAAGGTAATATGTTATGATTTGTTCTGATTTTGAAGAGAGTTATGTCATCTAATTTCTTGTACAACTATCTAAATAGATATATTTGCAGGAGTCAGTGTCATAAAAACCCTTCAATATCTCGACATCCTCTACTCTCCGCCGCTCTTTGCCTGTACTATCACGTATATATATAAACCATCCTTTTTTCGCCGTGAAAGACATATCATGCTTAAATTCAAATTCCGTAGGCGTATCAGCATAAACCATTGAAACAGAGGTGTCACCATTCCCAAAAAATTGTAGACTCAAACTTCTCGCATCATGTCCTATGCTTATATAATATATTTTGTATTCTTCGCATAGATTAATTATATCCAAAGCATGAGAAAATTTAATGTTATTGAATGTTGTTCGTGTGGAATCGTAGTACCTATGCCGGACATCCAAGTTCCCATTATTGTTGAATACAGTGACCACGCCCATGCTATCCTCCGCATGATCGTAATCCAGAACGCAGCCATGTTCATATCTTAAGGCTGCATCGCTAATCCCAGCGAATAGCGTATCAATCAACCAGTACTCCTTCCCTTTTACCCACTCATGAAACTCCCTATAGTTTTTCGGGGGAACCTCCTGTGATGTTTCCGTCATAGCGTTACAAGAACATACGAGCAACCCTATAAATACTATATTAGATAGTTTTATCATGGAATTCATTTGTTTTTCTCTTTATTTCCCCATAAGAAATTTGCAATATTTGTGCCACTCATAAATTGCTTTTCAAGGATGGAATCATTAGCTTTAGGCCCTATATGTTCATTTGCCCACATATAACCGCATTTGATTGAAAATTGGTCGTCTGGTGAATCTAAATTTCCCTTTGAATAAGGATCAAAATAATAATTATGCCCATGGGCACCAATTACTGCAATTGTAAAATTAATGTCCAAACATTTCATTGCTCCACCCCACAAAAAATTACCAAAGTTATATGCGTTGTGTGCAACATGCTTTCCCCCAGAAAAGGTTATATACAATTTTTTTTCGTTATCGATTCCTGGCCCATCTTCATCCAATATGTTAGACCCATCTTCACTAAAAATAGCGAAGCCCTTAAAATCAAGAGATGGGTCTGAATCAAATACGCCAGCCGACTCACGAAGTGCATAATAATATGAATATAATGGAATTTGACTAGATTCTTTTGCGCCAGAATTCTCGAGAGCGGCGTTTATCATCTCGTCAGTTATGAATTCAAAACCTTCAAAATCTTCTTTTAAAGCCATTGGAATGTCATTGTTTGGGTCAGCAAATGTAAATCTAATATCCTTCCTCAAAATATAACCATAATCCTCTCCTTTTTCAGGTATAACACGATTAAGCGTTCCATCTTCGTTGAAATAATATCCATCCATTCCCGTTGGGTCCACCAACCCCACCGGGTTCCCCGCACAATACCCATACGGCGTCATCCCCACATACTTCTCGAACAACGGATCGACAGAAAGCCAAGTCGCATGGGTTGGGTCCAGGTAGCGGGCGCCGTAGTAGTAGAGTCCCGTCTCCTCGTCGAGTTCCTTGGCGTTGAAGAGGTAAGGGGTGTTCCAAGAGCCGTTGCGTTGCTCGACGAATATTTCGCCGTAAGGGATGTAGGCGACGTGTTGGGTGATCTCGCCGTCGATGTCCGTGACGAGGGAGGTGGAGCCGAGGTGATCGACGTGGTAGAGGCGGATATTGTCGTGCTTTTTTCTCATCATTTTCCTTGGGGGTTGGCACGGCTTCGCCGTTGTCAGTGGCGGGGGCTGACAAGAGATCTTTCAAATCTTTTTATATGGGGAGACCCCCTGGTGACAAATTTATTTAATTTTGGATAAAAGTTGCCCTATATATCTGTTTTTTTCAAAATCGTTACGCTTCGGTGGCTTGCATAACGTCGTCTAATCCCTATCTTTGTGAAAAATATTGTTCATGAAGAATTTCGTGCAGAGGGTGTTCCGCTATTTTGAGCGGCATCGCACATTGTTGAGGGTTTCGCTTTGCGCCGTGATCGCCTTGATGGTCGTGGCGGTGGGACGTGTGCGCTTTGTCGAGGACATCAGCAAGTTCCTCCCGGCGGATGTGGCGGGCGAGCGGATGGGGGATTTCTTCCAACGCCTTAGTACTTCCAATCGGGTGATGGTCTACGTCTCGATGACGGACTCCTCCGCTGTGGATTTCCCTTTGCTGGAAAGTGCCGCGGATGATTTTGCCGAGGCGTTGCGCTCGGCCGATTCGGCAGGCCTCACTTCGGAGGTCTTCCTGAAAACGGACCCTGAGATGGTCACGAAAACGATGGATTTCATCTTGGAAAATCTTCCGTATTATATTGAACCTGAAGATTATAACCGTATTGATAGCCTATGGGCGGATAGCACCATGGCTCAATTGATGGCGGGTAACCGTGACCGCCTTATGTCTCCGACGGGGGGCTTCCTGCAGGCGTTTGTGGTGCGTGATCCGTTGCACCTCTCTTACCCTGTCCTGGAAAAATTGAACGCACTCCGTCCTTCCGAGGGAGAGCATGTCCGGGATGGTTATTTGCTGGATGCGGAGGAACGGTCGGTCATGATACCGCTCACCTCCTCTTTGCCTTCCAGCGAGACTCGGCTGAATAAGCAGTGGATCGCCTCCATCGAGGCCGCTTCCCACGCTGTGACGGAGAAGTATGCGGGGAAAGTGGCTGTTTCGTACATCGGACCGGCGGTCATTTCGGTCGGTAATGCGGAGCAGATCAAGTCGGATACGATATGGTCCACCGTTATCGCCCTCTCCCTGATCGTCGTCTTGCTGGCTTTGTTCTACCGGGATGCGCGAGCGATCCTTCTGATCCTGTTCTCCATCGCCTTCGGCTTGCTCTTCGCTGTGGCCTTCCTGGCGTTGCTGAAGGAGGATGTGTCGGTCATCGCGATCGGCATCGGTTCGGTCATCGTGGGTATAGCGGTGAATTACCCGTTGCATTTTCTGGCGCACCTCAAGGAGGGCCATTCCCGCCAGGAGGCGATGCGTGACATTGTGGACCCGCTCGTGACGGGCAACATCACGACGGTGGGCGCCTTCCTCAGCCTCCTCTTCATCCGATCGGAGGCGATGCGTGACATGGGGCTCTTCGCCGCCTTGCTGCTTGTGGGTACGATCCTCTTCGTGCTCTTCGTGTTGCCTCATTTCTTCGTGGATAAGCTTTTCAAGGGACGGACGGATGGTAAGCTGATGTTCGGCAAGATCGCTAATGTCCAGTTCGAGAAGAACAAGGTGGCGGTTTGCCTGATTGTCCTTCTGACCTTCCCGCTCCTCTATTTCAGCACCAAGACCCAGTTCGAGACCGACATGAACGCTATCAACTACATGACGCCTGACCAGCGTGTGTGGATGGCTAAGCTGACGAGCGAGACGGAGTCCGGGCTGGCGAAGTCCTTCTGCGTGGCGGAGGGCACGTCGCGGGAGGAGGCGCTGCGCAACCATGAGCGTGTGCGGGCTTCTTTGGATAGCCTGCAGGCGAGCGGTACGGTCGCTAAGGTCTCCGGCGTGGGCATCTTCTTGCCGTCGGAGAATATGCAAAGCGTGCGGACGGAGGCGTGGAACAAGTATTGGGCGGCGCACCCGGAGGCGGCGGAGACCATCCGACGTCATGCGGAGGCGTGCGGTTTCGCCCCTGGCGCTTTCGACGCTTTCATCGCGATGACGAAGAGACAATACGCGGTGGCGGATCCGCACCATTTCGATTTCATATCAGGTAAGATCGCTAAGAATTATGTGGCGGAGGACAACGGGAAATGGTACGTCTATTCAATCTTAGAGCATACCCCGGAAAGCGCCGAGGCGGTCTCTTCTGCCCTAAAGGAGAGAGGTGATGGACTCTTCGTGTTCGGTAGCCGTTCCATGCTGAATAAACTGGTGGATTCCTTGTCGAGCGATTTCAACAATGTCTTGTACATCTGCGGATTCATCGTCTTTATCTTCCTGCTGATCTCCTTCGGAAGGGCGGAGTTGGCGCTCCTCTCGTTCGTTCCGCTGACGGTGGGGTGGATATGGATCTTAGGCATGATGGGACTGTTGGACATGCGTTTCAATATCGTCAATGTCATCCTCGCCACCTTCATCTTCGGACAGGGCGATGACTATACCATCTTTGTCACGGAGGGGTTGATGCATGAGTACGCCTATGGGAAGAAGGTGCTGGCCTCTTATAAGAACTCGGTGATGCTCTCCGCTCTGATCATGTTCATCGGAATCGGCACGCTGATTATCGCCAAGCATCCAGCCATGCGCTCGTTGGCGGAGGTGACGATCGTGGGCATGTTCACCGTGATCCTGATGGCTTATTTCTTCCCGCCGCTGATTTTCAATTGGCTGACTAAATCAAAGGGTAAAAATCGGCTCATGCCTATCACGCTGAAGAACCTGCTGTTGACCATCGGTTGCTTCGCGGTCTTTTTTGTGGGGACGATCTACATGTCGCTTCTCGGCTTCTTCGTCCTGACGGTCGGAGGCAAGACGGAAAGCCATAAGGCATTCTATCATAGGCGATTGTGTGGTATATTCCGTGTGTTGGTCAAGCTGATGCCTGGCGTGGAGTGCCATGTGCATAACCCGGAGGGGGAGACGCTCGATCGCCCTGGCATAATCGTCTGCAACCATCAGTCTCATCTGGACTTGCTCTATACATTGATCCTAAGCCCTAAGATCGTGTGCCTGACGAACAAGTGGGTGTGGAATTGTCCGTTTTATGGGTGGATCATCCGTTATGCGGAGTTCCTGCCGGTCTCCGATGGGTTGGAGCAGCACGAGGAGGAGCTGAAGGCCGCGATCGACAAGGGATATTCCATCCTGATCTTCCCGGAGGGCACCCGTTCGGAGGATTGTTCCATCCTGCGTTTCCACAAGGGAGCCTTCCATTTGGCGGAGCGTTTCAACGTGGACGTTATCCCGGTGCTGATCCATGGCATCGGACATTTCTTCCCGAAGAAGGAGTTCCTGTTGCGCAAGGGCAGGGTGGATGTGAAGTTCCTGCCAAGAATCTCCCCGGAGCATCCTTTCCGTAAGGAGGTGAAGTCGCTGAAGAGCGCCCAGTTGACGCAGCATTACTATGAGGAGGAGTACGCGAAGTTCGCTTCCGAGGTGGAGACACCCGCCTATTTCAGGGATTTGGTCTTGCATAATTATATCTACAAGGGACGGGAGGTGGAGCGTAATGCGCGGCGCACGTTGGAGGCGTTCGATACCCTCACCGCCAAGATCGCGGCACTGCCTGAGGAGGGGGAGGTATGCCTCCACGAGGAGGGGCAGGGAGAGTTCTCCCTACTGGCGGCCCTGACGAAGAAACGGTTGCATATTGTGGCGGAGATGGATGACGAGAACCTGCTCGCCCTCGCCGACAATTGCGCTTCCAAGCCAGCGAACCTGACCTATCGGTTGAGGGTTGGGGAGAGTTGATTTTATGTAAACTCCTTTAAAATGAATGTTTTATGACTTTTGTTAAAGAATTTTCGTGAAACATTTGGCGGAATAGAAAATAAGCGTTAACTTTGCACCCATCAAAAACGAAAATAAGGTTCCTTGGCCGAGTGGTTAGGTACCGGTCTGCAAAACCGTTTACAGCAGTTCGAATCTGCTAGGAACCTCAACGCAAGCGGAATCATTTTGGTTTCGCTTGTTTTTATTTAGTACCCCGCTATTATGGAGCATCCCCACAAAAATAGAGAAATGGGACATTCGAGCCGCCCGGACATGGAGCCTTTTTCCATCAGGAAATTGGACGCTTCTTGCCAGAGCATGGTCTTCCCTCTCACTATTTGCTCGGTGGTGAATTGCTTCGTTTTCGTAACGCAAGGGGAGATACTTGTCGACTCGAACGAGAGTGGCCTGTTGGTTGGTGCGGGGGAGTTGCTCCTGGTTCCGCAGGGTGTCCCTTTCACGATAAAGCATTACAAGGATTGTGTAGGCTACATGGGTGGATTCCATAGTAGTTTCATCGGGAGCGGGGCCTTCACCCAAACTGAGCTTAGGCAGGTGAAGGTCTTGCAGGAGCGTTCGATGAGGAAGTTCTCCTTCCCGGCGGCGCAGTCGGAGTTCGTGGCCTCCCTTTTCGCCCGTATGGGCACGGAGTTCTGTAAGGAGCAGAGCAATAAGGATTTGATTAAATGCCTGATGATGAGCGTGCTTGCCGAGACGAACGCCTTGAGCAACGGGGCGGAGAATCTCTTCCTGGAGAATTGTTGCGACCGCTTCCTCCGTGAGCTTTTCGATGATTCATTGCCTATCCGTACGATACCCGAATATGCGGACGCCTTGAAGGTCTCCCCTAACCACCTGAATAAGCTGGTGAAGAAAAATACGGGCAAGACGGTCTCCCAATGGATCGACGACTCGCTCATCATCCGTGCGAAGGCGTTGCTTTGCGAAACGGAACTCTCGGTGGCGGAGGTGGCTGAACAGCTGAATGTCCTCGACGTCTCCTATTTCATCCGCAAGTTCAAGAAACATACGGGACAGACCCCTCTGGACTTCAGGAAACGCTACGGCGGACGGAATGGTTGAGGCTTCTATCTGGTATAGGACTATAATTTCTCACGGAGAAAAGAACTCACGAAATTTGCTGCGAAATCATCACATCGTAAAATATAAATGGCTAAATAGTAAATGAAGCCGCCGTGTGTCAGACATAAATAATCCTATTTTCTTCTCTTCCCATCCTATTGTGTGTGGTGGATTCCTACTAATTTCGCGGCGGAAACAATGCTGAAATGGATATGTTTGAGATTAATACCCCGATGTCGCTTCGTCACTTCCGTACGGTCTGCGTTCGTCTGCTGTGCATGACGACGTTCCTCCTTCCTTCTTACGCTTTCGCGGGGGAAAGGGTGGAGGAGAACCTGGAGGAGGTGGAGGTCTCGGTGGATGTTAAGTACAGGGAGAAGCGGGTGGAGGAGTTGCCGGTTTCGTCCAGCACCTTCACGATGTCGAACTTAGAGACTGGCGTGGTCTTCTCCTCCAAGGATATCGCCACGTTCGTCCCGAATTTCCATCTGCCGGACTATGGTTCGCAGATCACCTCCTCCATCTATGTGCGTGGATTCGGTACACGGATCGAGCAACCGGTGGTGGGTATGATCGTGGACAATGTGCCGATTCTCAACAAGAACTGTTTCGACATGGACCTTTTCGACCTCCAACGTATGGAGTTCCTCCGTGGTCCGCAAGGCACGCTCTATGGTCGCAACACCATGTGCGGTCTGATGAATATCCATACCCTTTCGCCGTTCTCATACCAAGGCACACGCTTGTCCGCCGACTACTCCACGGGCAATACGGCTAGGCTGAAAGCCTCCCTGTACCGTAAGCCTACGGATAAGTTCGCCTTCTCCATCGCGGCGAATGCCCAGCACACGGACGGACTCTTCCAAAACACGTATAAGAACGAACTGTGCGACCCTTCCAATAGCCTCTCCCTGCGCAATCGGTTGATGTGGAGGCCCTCCTCTTCCCTCTCTTTCGAGAACAACCTATCCTTGGGCGTGGTGAACCAAGGGGGATATGCTTATGCGAAGGTCGAGGGCGACGACCGTCTCCCTGTCAGCTATAACGATGAGTGCAGCTACGAACGCTTCAACCTGAATGACGGTTTCGTGCTCTCCCACAAGGGAGAACGGATGGTGTTCTCTTCCGTCACGAGCTATCAGTTCCTGAGCGATGATATGCACCTCGACCAGGATTTCCAACCCACCTCCATCTTCACGCTGGAGCAACGTCAGCGGGAGCATGTGGCGACGGAGGAGGTGATCTTCCAATCCCTGCGGAAGGAGAAGAGGTGGAACTGGAAGACGGGCGCATTCGCTTTCCTGAAACATAATGATATGACTGCCCCTGTCACGTTCAAGCGGGACGGTATCGACCAGCTTATCCTTTCGAATGCCAATAACGGTATCCGTCAGGTCTTCCCGGAAGATAGATTGGACATCCTGGAGGATCAGTTTATCGTGAACAGCGAGTTCGGTCTGCCGACGTACGGGTTGGCGGCCTACCACCAATCGGAGTTCAAACTGAAGCGGTGGACCCTGACGATGGGGCTCCGTCTCGACTATGAGAAGGCGCGGATGACGTATGACAATGACGCTCGGCTGAATTATATCTTCACCCTCTTCATGAAAGACTATAAGCCTTTGGTGTCGCAACTGAACGGTGAGACGGAGAAGAGTTTCTTCGAGGTGTTGCCTAAACTCTCCGTGCAGTATGACTGCGGAAGGGGGAACCATCTCTACGCATACGCCGCCAAAGGCTACAAGGCGGGCGGTTTCAATACGCAGATCTTCTCGGATATCCTCCAGAATGCTTTGATGAACGATATGATGGACGACATGGGCATGCGCTTCGACAACATGGGCGTGCCGGATTATGATCCCGCGAAGGCCATCTCGTATGAGCCGGAGTATTGCTGGACCTATGAGTTGGGGGGTCATTTCAAGGGAAGGAATATTGATTTGACCACCGACTTCGCCCTTTTCTACATCGACGCCCACGACCAGCAACTGACCGTTTTCCCTGCGGGGAAGAGCACGGGGCGCATGATGACCAATGCGGGAAGAAGCCGTAGCTGCGGTGCCGAATTGTCCATGAACTACAAGGTGAAGAACCTGAACCTGACGGGCTCCTACGGCTATACCAACGCCCGATTCGTCGATTACAACGATGGGAATCATCGCTATGATGGTAATTATGTTCCATTTTCTCCCCTGAATACTATATCATTTCAGGCACTTTATACGTTCTATATAAACAAGAAGCTGATTGATCGGCTGGAGGCTTGCGCGGATTGGCAGGGCGTGGGGAAGATTTATTGGGACGAGGCGAATGAGGTCTCCCAAGACTTCTACTCCCTGTTCGGACTCTCCCTCGCACTGAAGAAGAAACGTTTCACGTTGAAGGGATGGTGCAAGAACTTGGCGGACGAGCGGTATGACACCTTCTATTTCGTCTCCATGGGTAACCGCTTTTGCCAGATTGGCAAGCCGAGAAGAGTGGGGGTCTCCTTGAATTTTGAATTTTAGTGATTTATATGTTTAATTGAATAATTTTTAGTGTAAAATGAAAAAGATTTTTTTTGTATTGTCAGTGATGGGTTTATTGTCGTTGGGATTCGCTTCGTGTGGGGATGACGACGATGAGAAGGACAACACCAACAATACGGAGAATAATGAGAAGAAGGGTGATTCTTCGGTTTCGTACCGTGGTGCGATGGTAGTGACACTTTCGGAGGAGTCAACTTTCAAAAATGATACCGCCGAGTGCGTCTGCACCCTTTCTGAAGGTGCGTTGAAGCTCTCTTTTGTGGACATTAAATTTGCGGAGAGGATGCCGGTGCTCAAACAGATTGAGGTCGAGGAAATCCCTTACGAGATGGAGTCTAACGGAGACTATACTTTCCAAGGTGAGAGTATCGTGCCTACCTACATGGGCAATCCTTTCTCTCAGTATACGTTGTCCACGCTGAATGGTAACGTCAAGGGTGATGCCCTTTCATTCACTTGCGTCATGGGCAACTATCCTATTAGCTTCTCTGGTACGAAGAAGTGATTCGAAACCTCCATGTGAGGGTAAAAACAGGTTCGTTTTTAGCTTTCATGGTTGGATGGAAAATACCCGGTATGCGGATTCGTGTGCCGGGTTTTTTCATGTGCGGGTTTTTATTAAAAAAAGTAAAATTGCCTTAAATATGCCAAAAAATGCGCATGGAATCGTGCTTTAGACGGGGTTATTGCCGAAAACATTATATCTTCGCGGTGGCGGATGGGGGCTTCGCTTATGCACATAGTGTGTTCCCTTGTGAATTTGTGGTGTATGGTCAATTTGCGCCCGGTTGTTTATCTCAAGTAATCCCCGCCTAAGATGAAACGTGCTTATGAAGAGGTTATTTTTATTGGTCTTTATGTACATTCCTTTTCTTGCCGTGGCGCAAGAAGGTGAGCAGGAAACATCGTTAACATTAGACTCTTTGATGGTAGAGGATGAGACAGCGGATGAGGATTTGCTGTCCGACTCCCTCAATGCGGACTGGAACACCGAGAAGTTCGTCTTCCATGATTCCATCCCGTGCGATTCCATGTACCATGGCATCTGGGACGGTACGCGTGTGAATCCTTATCAGATACCGATCGACTCCGTGCCGGACTCTTTCCTGGTGGATTGTCGTGGCTTCTATCCTCCGAATGTGAATTTGGTCACCTCCGAGTGCGGCGAGCGTTGGGGACGTTTCCACGCAGGTACGGATATGCGCCTCAAGGTGGGCGACACGGTGCGCGCGGCTTTCGACGGCATGGTGCGCCTGACGCGTGTGGGCATGAAGAAGAAGGGCTACGGCTATTTCATCATGATTCGTCATTACAATGGCTTGGAGACGTTGTACGGACACCTCTCCAAGGTGTTGGTGGAGCCTGGACAGAAGGTGAAGGCGGGTGATGTGATCGCCCTTGGCGGTAATACGGGACGCTCCACAGGTCCACACCTCCATTTCGAGTTCCGCTACCTCGGTAACCCTATCAACCCGCGTAAGTTGTTGGAGATGAGGGAGGACAGCGTCTATGCGAAGGCGGACACATACCTGATCGAGCGTAAATCCACATTCAGCGAATATTATGCTTTCTTGCACTCTCCTGCCCGTTACTACAAGGTTAGACAGGGAGATAATTTAGGTAAAATCGCAAGGAAATACCATACGACGGTCGCCCGTCTCTGCAAGCTGAACCATATCAAGAGCACGACGCTTTTGCGTGTGGGCCGCAGGTTGCGCGTGTCGTAAATCCGTATAGTGGTCTGCAGGGGAAGGGACCTCCATGAGGTTGCCTATCCTCTTCACATATAGTCTATTGAGTAAAGGATGCGCTACCCATCCTCTACCAGCAAAAAATCTTTGCGTTCAGGAAATAATTAACTAATTTTGTTCATCGATTAGACGAACAAACGTTTTACACAAATATAATAGCCAAACATAAGAAAATGAACGCATTGGTTAGCATCATCATGGGCAGCACCTCAGACCTTCCGGTCATGGAGAAAGCCGCCAAATTCCTGGACGACATGGAAGTGCCTTTCGAAATGAACGCGCTCTCCGCCCACAGAACGCCCGACGAAGTGGAAGAATTCGCTCGTTCCGCTAAAGGAAGAGGCGTAAAAGTCATCATCGCAGGTGCCGGAATGGCCGCCGCATTGCCAGGCGTCATCGCCGCCAGCACAACGTTGCCCGTCATCGGAGTGCCTATCAAGGGCATGTTGGACGGACTGGACGCTATGCTCTCCATCATCCAGATGCCTCCGGGAATACCAGTCGCCACAGTAGGCGTGAACGGTGCGCAGAACGCCGCCATATTGGCCGTCGAGATGATGGCGCTCAGCGACAAGGCCTTGGCCGATAAGCTCGCGAAATACAAGGAGGGCCTGAAAGAGAAGATCGTGAAGGCCAACGCTGAACTCGCGGAGGTCAAATACAACTTCAAAACGAACTAAGTACTCCCCCACATGGCAACCGTCTTCCTTGGGATTGGCACCAATATCGGAAACAAAAAGAAGAACATCACGGATGCGACCATCATCATCGGATCCGTGATGGGCGAGATTCGTGCGTTGTCCTCCCTGTACGAGACGGAGCCATGGGGCTATGAGTCCCCTAACACCTTCTTGAACGCCGTCATCCAGATAGAGACGGAGATAGAGCCCCAGAAATGTCTGGACATCGCCAAGGCCATTGAACGGGAGATGGGAAGAGTGCACACCAAGGAGGGTTACGAAGACAGGATCATCGACATCGATATCCTTTTCTACGACGACACAATTTATCACAGCGGGAACCTAACCATACCTCATCCGCTCATCGAAAAAAGGGACTTCGTGCTACGTCCCATGGCGGAGATCGCCCCCGATTTCAGACACCCTATTTCAGGGAAGACAATGAAAAATCTTTTGCATGAACTCAACAAAAAATTGGAAAAGGATTTGGACATATAAAAATTTATATATTTTTGTGACGGAGGATTTTAATTGAGAAGATTTGATATTTTGTAGCATTTTAGGGTTAATTCGTTGAAATGCAATGCATTTAATATAATCGTGAATTAAAGAATAGGATACTTGTGAAAAAAAAATCCTATCATTTGAATTTTAATTCACAGAGATATGTAGTTTTCATGAATATTTTTGCACCGATGACTAGTAGTGTCATCAGGCAAAGAAAAAGAACAGAAATTAAAAACCATACGTCATGAAGAACACATTTCAAAACTTATGGGGCAAAGGGATTGTGGCATGTGCTTGTATAGCTATGTCAATCAATGTGTTTGCCCAAAACTCAAACCCTGAAAGTTACTTCAGCGGAGTGCGCGTAGCTTCCGGGTATAAACCACAATCCGACCATAACCCGTTGATGACTCAACGATATGGTGCGGACCCATACGCAATGGTCTACGACGACGAGGTATTCATTTACATGACTAGTGATAACTTCAAATACAGCGGTAACAGCATCGTGAAAAACTCCTACGAGCAGATCCATACGATCAACTGTATCTCCTCCAAGGATATGGTCAACTGGACCGACCATGGTGTCATGGCTGTCGCCGGAAGCTCGGGCGCTGCCAGATGGGCGAACTGTTCATGGGCGCCTACTGCCATGCACGCCACAGTGAACGGGAAGGAGAAATTCTTCCTCTACTTCGCCAACAACGGAAGCGGTATCGGTGTTGTCACCAGCGACACGCCTTACGGACCTTGGACGGACCCTATCGGAGCCGAGCTGGTCTCCAGCCGTACGCCAACCTGCAACACGGTGACGTGGCTCTTCGACCCGGCTGTCCTCATGGACGATGACGGAACCGCTTACCTCTACTTCGGTGGAGGTGTGCCTCAAGGTAAAGCGTCAGACCCAGGAACCGCACGTGTTGTGAAATTGGGCAAAAACTACACCAGTTTGGATGGTAGTCCGAAAGCCATCAACCCGCCTTACCTCTTCGAGGATGCGGGTGCGAACAAGGTGGGCGACACTTACGTGTACAGCTATTGCTCCAACTGGGATTGCACGGGCAACCCGATGAGCAATGCACAAATTTGCTACATGACAAGCAAGGATCCGATGGGACCATTCACCTACAAAGGGATGTTCCTTCCTAACCATAGCGAGTTCTTCCGGGGTAGCGGTGGAAACAACCACCACGCCGCCTTCAAGTTCAAGGACAAGTGGTATGTAACCTACCACGCATTGCTCCTCCAAATGAAGGATTCAAGGCTTGGAGGTCAAGACCTCGGCTACCGCTCCACCAACATCGATTACCTTTCGGTGGACGAGAGCACCGCAACCTTCAACAAAGCGAAGGGAACCCTCTCCGGCGTGGATCAGGTCCAATATGTGAACCCATTCGATAAGGTGGAGGCTGAAACGATGGCCTGGATGGCTGGAATCGACACGAAAAACGGTGGATCCAACATGTTGGTGACCACAGGTGGTGCAGGAAACTGGACCGGTGTGGCCGGTGTGGACTTCGGCGAGGGCGCAAGCATCATTTCAGCTTACGTATCCTCCAAGAAAGAGGGTGCCATCAAAATCTGCAAAGGGAAAGTGGACGGAGATGTAATCGGTTATATTTCAGTACCTAACACCAACGGGCAACTGCAAGAGGTGACCGCGACACTTACGAAAGCGATTTCGGGCGTCTCAGATATTTTCTTCATCTATTCAGGCGACTTCGAGTTCGACTACTGGATGTGCAAGAAGGCTGACGTCTCCATCATCGCTTCGGAGAACAGCGTGGAGGCACCTGCCACTATCTCATTGACCGTCAAAACCTCAGAGGAGGGAATCACCAAAACTGACTACTACTTAGGCGAAGAACTGGTTGGTAGCGCGACAGAGGCTCCTTACACTTTCGAGTACGAGATTCCTGAGCCAGGGAAATATGAGTTCCACGCTATCCTGACCAACAATGCAGACAAGACGTTCGAGTCGCCTACAGTGACAATCAGCGCACGTCTGGCGCAAGGCCCGTACGAGGGTACCGCCCAGGAATTACCAGGCAAGGTGGAGGCGGAGCGTTACGATGTCGGTGGCGCAGGCTATGCCTATGAAGACAATGACGCCGAGAACCAAGGCGCGGAGAACAGTGATTTCAGAACCGACGAAGGCGTGGACATCGACAGCAACGGTGACGGTGGCTACGTGTTGGGTTGGACGGCCAAGGGCGAGTGGATAGAATATACCGTCAATGTCAAATACACCGACACCTACACGTGGGCGGCGAAAGTAGCCTCAGGTTCAAGCGGTTCCGCGTTCAACATGAGCATGGACGGAAAGGACATCGCAGGCGGAACCATCAAAGTGCCTCAAGGGGAAGACTGGAAGACCTATTCACTCGTGGAGGGTACCACTACCCAATTGGAGGAAGGAAAGCATATTCTGAAGATTGAGATAGAAGGAGATTACGCCAACATCGATTACATCGAGTTCAAGGCAGTTAACGAGCATGATGAAACGGGACTTTTTGTTGCGAAGAGCAATAAAGTTGCGAATGGCGAATATGAAGTATACTCGATGTTGGGAACATTGGTGGGTGTGTACAACATCTCCGGAACCACCATTGAGGATGGACTCAAGGCATACCAAGTCGCAAACGGGTTGTATGTAGTCCGCCAAAAAGATTGTATGCAGTCAGAACTAATAATGCTTAAATAACCATTGAAATAACCATTAATACATTTTATCATGAAAAGAACATTTTTGCTTATCGTTGCGGTTTTCTTTAGCGTGGTTGCTATGGCCGCAAAATATAGTAAGACAACGCACATCCAGACTGGAGGAAAATCGAGGGAGATTTTCGTCTATGTGCCGGACTGTCATACAGAGAACCGACCTTTGGTCATCTCTGTACATGGTATGAACCAGGACATCGCCTACCAGAAGAGTATGGCACAATGGGAGAAGGTGGCCGATACCGCAAATTTCTCCGTGGTATATCCTCAATCGGATGGAACACAGTGGGATATCAGCGGTATGACTGACATCAACTTCATGTTGGATATCATCAAAATGATGGTCGACGAATATCAGATTGACGAGACGCGTGTCTACATCACCGGATTCTCCATGGGTGGTATGTTGACCTACCACATCATCAACAAGGTGGCCGACAAGTTCGCCGCCTTCGGACCAATCTCCGGCTACAATTTATGGGGCGCAAGCTACGACTGCTCACGCCCTGTGCCGATCTGTCACGTGCACGGAACAAGCGATAGCGTCGTCTCCTATGACGGTATCGAATCCATCATCAAGGGATTCGCCAACAAGAACAACTGCGACCCTACACCTGAGGTGACACAAGCGAACAATATCTGTAGAAAGACTCATTACAAGAACGGAGACTGCGAGACAGAGGTGATCCTTTACTCCGTACAAGGCCGTGACCACGAGCCGACAAACAATGGGTTCCACACCACGAATGCGTTATGGAGTTTCTTCCGCAACTACACGAATGGATGTGGTAAAGTTAGCACTACAGGTGTGGCTCTTTCTCTCTCCTCGAACATTGGTGAGGCTCCTGCGACTGTCACTTTGACCGCCAAGGCTACTTTGCCGGAGGGCGCAAGCGTGAAGTCCATCGAGTTCTATCAAGGGAACAATCTGATCGAGACCGTGACCAGCGAACCATACGAGGTGAGCGTCGAAGGTTTGGAGATCGGCAAATACGAGTTCAGCGCCGTCATGACGGACAACCAAGGAAAGACTTACAACTCCGCCAAGAAATCGTTCGAGGCGAAGGCTCCACAAGCTCCTTACAATGGTGTGGCAAGCGTATTGCCTGGCGCCGTGGAGATGGAGAACTATGACGAAGGTGGTGAGGGCATGGCTTACCACGACAGCGACGATGCAAACGAGGGTAAGTCTTACCGTAAGAGCGAAGGCGTGGACATCGAGGAGTTCGAAAAAGGACAATATGCGCTCGGATGGACGAAACAGGGAGAATGGGTGGAATACACGTTGGAAGTGAAGTACGACGACGAGTACACATGGACCGCCTATGCGGCTTCCGGAAGCGACGGCTCTTCCTTCAAGCTCTACATCGACGACGAGGCTATTTCTGAGGCTATCAAGGTCAAGAACTCGGGCGATTGGCAGACATTCAGGGAGTATACCGGTAAGACGGGATCGCTCTCAAAGGGAAAGCATATCCTCAAAGTGGGTATCGAGGCCGATTATGTGAACATCGACAAGGTCGAGTTCAAGGCGGTCAACGAACACGTTGAGACGGGTATCCTCGCAGTGGAAAATAACGCAAATACAGATGGTGAATATGAAGTATACTCATTGAACGGTACACTAATCGATGTTATCAACATCTCCGGGACGAGCGTCGAGGATGCTCTTAAGGCGAAAAGCTTCGCGAAGGGTTCCTACGCTATTAGGAAGAAAGGAGGTACACGATCGGAAATGATCATTCTTAAATAACCCAAAATACATTAATACATTTTATCATGAAAAGAACGTTTATTTTATTAATTGCGGCACTCTTTAGCGTGGTTGCTATGGCCGCAAAATTTAATGGTTTGAAAAGTATTCAGACGGGAGGGAAGAACCGACAGTATTTCCTCTACGTGCCGGATTGTCTCACAGACAACCGACCCCTAATCATTTCATGTCATGGAATGAACCAAGACTACAACTACCAGAAGCAACAGACCCAATGGCCTAATTTCGCGGACACAGCCAACTTCGTAGTGGTTTATCCAGTCGGAATAGCGGGAAAAGCATGGGGAATGGGCTTCGACACAGGTTGGGATCTTGATGGCATGAGTGACGTGAATTTCATGCTGGACATCATCGAAGAGATGAAGAAGAGCTACAACATCGACGAGACGCGCGTCTATTTGTCGGGATTCTCCTTGGGAGGTGCATTCACCTACTACATGATCAACAAGGCGGCCGACAAAATCGCCGCTTTCGGACCTATTTCAGGATACAACCTGATGGGAGGAAGCACTGCCAGCTCCCGCCCTGTTCCAATTTGCCACGTGCACGGAACAGCCGACGGCACAATGCCTTATAGTGGTATCAAAGACAACATGAAAAAGTATGCGCAAGCGATGAAATGTAACATGACTCCTGTGGAGAAAACAGGTAACGGCTACTCAGAGCAACGCTACACAGATGGAGAGTGCGAAACGGAAGTGGTACTCTACTCCGTCAATGGACGTGACCATGAGCCATCCAACAACGGCTTCAACACCTCCAAAGCTCTTTGGACTTTCTTCCAGCAATATACAACTGGTTGCGGCAAATACGCATCCACTGGCGTTTCCCTCTCCCTATCACCAACTATCGGTGAGGCTCCTGCCACTGTCACTTTGACGGCTAAGGCTACCCTGCCGGAAGGCACTAACTTGAAATCCATCGAGTTCTATCAGGGTAATAACCTGATCGAGACCGTAACCAGCGAACCATTCGAGGTGACAGTCGAGGATTTGGAAATCGGCAAGTATGAGTTTAGCGTGGTCATGACCGACAGCAAAGGAAAGAGCTACACCTCCAAGAAGAATTTCGAAGTGAAAGCTCCACAATCTCCTTACAAGGGTGTGGCAAGTGTATTGCCTGGCGCTGTGGAGATGGAGAACTACGACGAGGGTGGCGAAGGCATGGCCTTCCATGACAGCGACGAGCAAAACGAAGGCGATGGATACCGCAAGGATGGTGTGGACATCGAGGAGTTCAGCAAAGGCGAGTATGCCATCGGATGGACCAAGGCTGGCGAATGGACGGAATACACGTTGGAGGTGAAGTACGACGACGAGTACACTTGGACCGCATACGCGGCTTCCGGTAGCGACGGCTCTTCCTTCAAGCTCTACATCGACGAAAAGGCCATCTCTGAGGCTATCAGCGTCAAGAACTCTGGCGACTGGAAGACATTCAGGGAGTACACCGGAAAGACTGGCGAACTCGAGAAAGGCAAGCACATCCTCAAGGTGTCGATCGAGGCTGACTATGTCAACATCGACAAGGTTGAGTTTAAGGCTGTCAACGAGCATACTGACGGTGTGGAAGATATCCTTGTCCAAGGGGCAGAGCAAACGTATGACGTATACTCTATGCAAGGCGTGTACATCAAGACGATCACGGTTCGCGAGAACGCTATCGCGGATAGACTCAAGGACCTCGGATTCAACGCTGGCGCATACATCGCCAGAACTAAACAAAACGAACGATCCCGCATCGTCATCGTAGAATAAAATTTTTTCAATGCGGGCGGAAGGAAGCGTTCTTCCGCCCGCATTTTCAACCATAAACCGACCAATCATAAACCAAACCTTACCTGTGCGCGAGCATATATTTGAGCAGAATTTTTATTGTATTAATACTACTATTGTGAGCATTTATGAAAAAGATCGTTTTAAGGCAAAGCCTCATTGCTTTGTGCTTTCTCCCACTATGGGCGGGAGAAGCCTATTGTAAGGACCCTGGGTCCCCTAATGACGGATCGCTCTCTATCCCCGGAATCATCGAGGTGGAGGATTTCGACTTGGGGGGTGAGGGAAAGTCATACCATGACGAAGACAGTGTGAACAGCGGCGGCTCTTACCGTCCTGACGAAGGCGTGGACATCGATACCTGCGACAACGGAGGGTTCGTGGTCGGCTGGACCAAGAAGGGGGAGTGGATGGACTACACGGTTGACGTGAAGAAAACCTCCGAATACACCTACTCCGCCATCGTGGCGTCTGGCTTGGACGGCTCCGGGTTCTCCCTGCTAATCGACGGGAAGGCCATCACGCCGGTCGTGGAAGTGCCTAACACGGGGGCTTGGACCCTCTATAAACGGATTTCGGGGAACACCTCCTCCATATCGGCGGGGAAACATACCCTTAGGATCTACGTGGAAGCCGACTATTGCAATATTGACAAGATATCCTTCCGTCCTAAAGATGAGGAGGTCGAATATAGATTCATCTCACCCTCCTCGGAGATGCAGGTCGGCGCAGGAAAACCCTTCACTGTCTCATGGACGACCAACGACGAAAACGTGGAAAAATATAATCTGAACTGGATCAACGACCAGGGGGATACCGTTTTGCTGAAGGAGGGAGTCGGGTGCCATGGCTCTTTCTCATCGAACATCCCCGACGATTATGTCGGACAGAGCGGGCATTACACCTTGTCACAAGTGAAGGTCAGCGGAGGAAGCGGTCTCATCCCTTCGGACTTTGACGGGGCGAACCATGTCGTGAGCAACCCGATTATTTGGGCGGATGTCCCTGACGTATCCGTCATCAGGGTGGAAGACACCTACTACATGGTCAGCACCACCATGCACATGAACCCGGGCGCTCCTATCATGGCTTCCAAGGACCTGGTGCGTTGGAGAACCATCAACTATGCCCACCAAGCGTTGGACAATGGGCGGACGAACGAGCTCAACATGGAGAACGGCAAGAATGCCTATGGAAAAGGGTCATGGGCCAGCAATATCAAATACAAGGATGGCACGTGGTATGTGCTGACTCCTTCCTACACGACCAACAAGACCCACCTCGCCTGGACGAAGGATATTCTCAGCGGTGAGTGGGAATCGACCACCCTGCCGTTCTACCACGATCCTTCCCTCTTGCTGGATGATGACGGGAGGATCTATGTCATCTACGGTTCCGGCAACATCAGCATCGTGGAGCTCTCCTCCGACGGAAAATCGACGAAGGGAAATCCTCGCACCCTCCTCACGAAACCAGCTTCCATAGCCGGCTCCAACTTCTACGTTGAGTGCGAAGGCTCCCAAGCCATGAAAAAGGGTGATTACTACTACATCTTCCTGATTTCTTGGCCATCCAACTCATGCAGGTCCGTGCTTTGCTACCGCTCCAAGTCGCTGAGCGGGAACTTCGAAGGCAAGGTGCTCCTGCAAGACAATGGAGTCGCCCAAGGTGGTATCTTCGACACACCGGAGGGTAACTGGTACGGAATGTTCTTCCGCGACAACGGTTCTGTCGGACGAATCCCTTACCTCCTGCCTGTTTCTTGGGTCAACGACTGGCCTGTGCTCGGGGATAACGGGAAGGTTCCTTCCACTCTGAACGCAAAGGCTTCGCAAGAGGATGGCTACGGACTCGTCACGTCGGATGAGTTCGAGTCCGACGAACTTGCCTTGGAATGGCAATGGAACCACAACCCGGACAGCCGTAACTGGAAAATACTTGACGGGAAATTGCGCTTGACCAACCAACGGACGGACAAGGATGTCGTCAGCACTAAAAACACGCTGACGCAACGTTCCTTCGGACCTCAATGCTCGGGATGGACTAAATTGGACACCAAAGGCATGAAGGAGGGTGACTGCGCCGGATTAGTAGCCTTGCAGGAATATTACGGATTCGCCGGCGTCACGGTGAAGAACGGGGCGAAGAGCATCATTATGTCCAATAAAGGGGAGGTGAAGGAGTCCGTTCCGCTGAACCAGGACGAGGTCTACCTGCGGATCGACATGAACTTCCAAGGGCAAAAGGACCAAGCCACCTTCTACTACAGCAAGGATGGCAACACGTGGACCAAATTCGGTAATACGCTACAGATGAGGTACGAGTTGAGCCACTTCATGGGCTATCGGTACGGTCTCTTCTACTTCGGGACCCAAAGCACGGACGGCTATGCGGATTTTGACTACTTCAAGATTGGTAAGGATATCAATTCCGCCGTTTTCATCGATAAAACCGACGAAAAGAACATTGAGGAAACCATCTTCGCCCAAAGTGCGCATGTCACCATCGTCGAGCAGACAGGCGACCATTCTGAGGAGGCGGACGACGTTCGTTTGACGATCGACCAGAAGGCGGGGCAAATAATCATCAGCGCTCCCGACGAGCTCCTCGGATGTGAACTGGTGAACATGAACGGACAAATCATCCGCACATCCTCTAACGACAGAATCAGTGTGTCAGGGTTCCCGACAGGGATATACCTTCTTCGCATACGATTCGAAAGAAACATATTGACTAAAATAATCAGCGTGAGATAGGTGATGGGAAGCGTGCTTTTCGGTGCGCCTCCAACCTTCTGTCTTCTTCCAATAGAGCCAAGGGAACCATTCTCTTGGCTCTTTTTTTGTTTCATCTCCCCAAACGTCCCGATTCTGCGTGCATGCCTAATTTGTCCAATTTAAACAGTTAATATTAAGGTAATTAAGGTTGCAAAAAGGAGAATTCAATCACGCTTTTCGAGCAGGTCTCAATCGAAATTTTCTAGTATATGATTCGATATTACCAAAAAAAATAGGGGGTCTCACATAAATTTGCGATGTTGTTTTCTATGAGTAGAATGTATAGGATTTCAAGTATTACAATTAATTAAACAAAACAATTAATTAAACGAACTTTAAATTTTTACTATCATGAAAAGGATTTTAATTTTAGCATTGAGTCTTTGTAGTATGAGTGCGTTCGCCCAACAATGGGGCGGCGGCGGCCAATGGGGCGGCGGTGGCGGCCAATGGGGCGGCGGTGGCTTCAACTTCGGTGGTGAAGGTAGCGGCAACTCCGGCAACATCGGCGATTACCAGAAAAAAGCCGACATTGATTATGTAGGTGATAATCATGTTGGACACAAGATGGACGTTTATTTCCCGAAGGATGACGGAAAGTCAACTCACCCAGTACTTATCCACATCTACGGTAGTGCATGGGGAAGTAACAACTCCAAGGGATCCGCAGACTTGGGTACTGTAGGAACAGCAGCTTTGGGAGCGGGCTACATATTGGTAACCCCTAACCACAGAACATACGGTGATGCGCTTTATCCAGCACAGATCAACGATATCAAGGCGGTTGTCCGCTACTTGCGCGGTAACGCACAAGAATTGGGTGTCGACACCTCCTTCATCGCTGTGTCAGGTTTCTCTTCCGGAGGTCACTTGGCATCTTTGATGGGTGTGACGAGAAATGTGAAAGACAACTACACCGTTGGTTCAGCTACTATGAACATCGAGGGAAACCTTGGCCGTTACACCAGCGAGAGCAGCTGGGTGGACGCGGTATGTGACTGGTCTGGCCCGGTAGACTGTCGTGATAAGGGTTGCGGTAACCCAATTCAGATGTCTCCTGAAAATGACATGGTGGGTGGTTGTGATGACCGTTCATGCCCAGACAAGCACGCTTTGCTTGGAGCAAACACATTCATTGACGAAACGGATGCGCCAGTATTTGTGGCACACGGTTCATCCGACAACATCGTTCCTCAATGCGAGGGTAAAATATTCTATGACAACCTCATCAAAGCAAACGTTCAAGATTGCGAATACCACCCTCACGGTGGTGGCCACGGTGTGGAAGGCAGCTTGACGGGTGAAATGGTTACGTTCCTCAACAAGATTAAGGAAAAGAAGGCAGCGGCCATCGCAGCAGCACAAGAATCACAATCACAAGGTAGTGAAGGCGGTGAAGGCGGTGACGTTTCAGTGGACGATATCCTCGCATTCAACAACAGCATCTGCGTGGACAACGACAGATTGTTCTTGTGCAACGAAGGCGCTGAGGCTACGGGATTCAACCTGAGCGACGTATCAGGAAAGATTCTCATGGTCGGCACTTTGGATAGCAAGGGTGTGGATATCTCTTCATTGAATCAAGGCGTATACTTCGTTAGAACAAACAATGGGGGTAGCTTCAAATTTATCAAATAAGGGGTCATTTTTCATCTTTATTTGCTTATAGTGGTGGACAAAGGCACGGACAAGCTCTGTGCCTTTGTCGTATCATATCACCTTGGGAACATACATGTGCGGGGGAGTGACGGAACATCGCAAGAAAGGCGGGAACTAACACGATTATTTCAAAAAAAAGCGTATATTTACGAGTGTTTACTAGGATGAAGATCATGAGGAACACGGGGAAAGGCATCTTAGCATTATTCATGCTCATTGCGCTCCAAGGGCTTATTCACGCTGCGGAGACAAAGGAGTATGCCCGTTTCAAACACTTCACCACGAAGAATGGATTAGCCTCCAATAGGGTGTTCAACCTCGTGCAAGACTCCACAGGTTTCGTGTGGATCGCCACGGATTTCGGATTAGAGCGGTTCGACGGAATCAATTTCAAACACCACCAGAAAAAAGACTACCCTAATTTGCACCGCAACGACATCATGTATGTCGGGCATATCGGACACGACCGCATCCTCGTGGGTGGATTCAGTGGCGTATTCCAGGAATATGATAAGAATAAGGACGATTTCATCGATAGAATGCCTGCCGAATTGGATAGCACAGGCTACACGCAGATCAGAGCCGTCTACATCTCCGAAAAGGGAGAACAATACTTGCAGACCAACGGGGGCGTCTACCATTACGACAAGGCTTCCGATGCGTTCAACTCCCGATTCCCTGCCTTCGATGCCCTGAAAATAGACTTCGTCAACACAATGTATGTCGACCCTCGTAATAGATTCTGGGTCGGCTCCATCAACAAACTCCACGTCATCGATGAACAGGGCAAACCCGTGCGCTGCTTCGACATGGAACATGATGGCTGCGGATATGTCTCCGGCATCATCCCTTTGGGGGATGGTAAGGTGGTGGTCACGTTCCTGAACAATGAATTATGGGTCATAGACACTTCCCAAGAGGAGGTGGAGAGTTTTCAGCGCATATCCATCCCTTTCCATAGCGTCACGAAAATGATACGGACGGACGACGGACGATACTGGTTCGCCACGGACGGTGACGGACTATGGTTCACCGACGACCCGATTTCACCCAACGCACGTTTCAAGAACCTCATCCCTTACGGCGAGGCGCAAAACGATATTAAGAAGATTTACGGATTGGCTAAGGGCAACAATGGGGAGATATGGATCGGAACACAAAACTCAGGCATCTGGTCCTACAGCAAAAAGAGCGAAGACGGGGTCACCTTCTCGGGTGACATTGGCTTCCCGACTGAGGTCTGCTCCTCCTTCCAGGAGGACAAGGACGGTACCATCATCGTGGGAACGGACGGTGACGGTATCTACACGCTCTCCGGCGACATGCAGGAAATCAAACACTATGATTTGCCTAACAACAACGTCACAGGCGTATATGCCGGCGACGGAAAGGTCATCGCAGCCACATGGGGCGCCGGATTGCTTGAATTCGACCCGAGGGACGGCTCCGCCCACTCCATGACACTCGATGGCATCACGAATCCTATTCGGATGTTCTTTAGCGTCGGACGGACCCCGAATGGTGTGCTGTGGGCATGTACCGCCAACGACGACCTCTACCTGAAGCATGACAAATGGAGCAAACTGTGCCTGCACGACGACTCGTTCCCCTCCATCGTCAGCAAATGGATCGCCAAGGTGATCCCTGGGAAGGACTCCTCCCTTTGGGTGCTCTCCACCAATATGCTGTGGTATGTCGAGGGGAACAATACCCGCGCCATCTATCCGGAACTCTTCATGAACAAATCACACGACCCGCTCGTCATCTTCGATGCCGTGTGCGACCCGGAGGGGAACCTCTTCGCCACCAGCAACCACGGTATCTTCAAGTATAGTAGCGATGGGAAGGAGGTGAAAAGGCTGGATTTCCTGCCTGATTATTTCTACAGGATCATCATCCAAGACCTCACGGGTAAATTCTGGGCAGCCTCCTTCGACGGAATCATCTCCTTCGACTGCGAAAAGGAGGAGTATAGCCACTTGCATGGAGACTATAACGACATCGCCCAATCCTTCTTCTACATCAAGGCCGGGTTCAGAGACTCCAAGGGAAGAATCTATTTCGGCACCAACGGAGGCTTCTACACCTTCGACCCCGCCCATATCGTCCCGGATACGGCCATCAGCTATATGGGATTCTCCGAACTCTATATCTCAAGAAAAAAAATAGCCCCCGGCACCTCCGTTCTGGAGGCCGGCAACATGCGCGACATACATGAGCTGACACTCAGCCACGGCATGACGGACATCACCATCACCGTGGACATCATCGACCATGCGAAATCGAACAAGGTGAAGCTCCGTTACAGGCTGAAAGGCATGCAGGAGGACTGGATCGAGATAGACAACACGAGGCATATCAACTTCAACCATATACCTACAGGCGACTATGAACTGGAAGTGGAGGCCTTCCGCCCTTACATAGAGTGCGTGGGTAGAAGGATAACCATGAAGATCCATGTGCTTCCGCCTTGGTGGTCCACTTGGTGGTTCCGCCTACTCATGACCCTTCTCATCTTCTCCGTCATCCTCCTCATTTTCAGAAGGAGAATGCGAAAGCTGGAGGAAGAGCAGATCATACTCCAGAAGAAAGTGGACGAACGCACCACCGAACTCAAGCAGGTGCTGCAGGACAAAGACCGCCTGATCTCCGTCATCGCCCATGACCTGAAGAACCCGATGTTCGCCATTGTGGGTGCCCTCGAAACATGGCTGGGGAAAGAGAAACAGATGAGCGACACGGATAAGCGGGACCTCATCGGAGAGACCTACCAATCCTCGGTGACGCTGCAGCGGGAGATGCTGAAGCTCCTTGATTGGGCGAAGTCCAAGCGAGACGAAATCATCTGCCACCCGAGCGACATCGACCTCAAATTCGTCACCAACAACGTCATCCTACTTCTCAAAGGAATGATGGAGGATAAAAAGATAACCCTGGAGCAACACTTCAGGCTGAGCCACTACGCCTATGCGGACTCGCGGATGATGGGCACCGCCATACGCAACCTGCTGAGCAACGCCATCAAGTTCACCCCAAGGGAAGGCACCATCCGCATCAACGGTTGGCAGGAGGGGGAGAAGACATTCATCGAGATATCCGACTCAGGCGTGGGCATGAGCGAGGAGCAACTGAGCCAACTCCTCAACGGTGGCAACGCGACAACACCGGGCACCGAAAACGAGAAGGGCACCGGACTCGGTTTCCGCATCTGCCAAGACTACGTGTCTCGCAACAACGGAAGCCTCTCCGTGAAGAGTAGACTAGGGGAGGGTACTACAATCCTCATCACCCTACCATCCTCCAACAAGGAGTTGGAGGTCGTTGACCTTCCTGCGGAGAAGACACCGGAGATGTCCATCGATAGGACCATCCTCGAAGGCAACACCCTATTGGTTGTGGACGATGACCCGCTCATCTGCAACAACATCAAGAACATGATGGACGATTACCTGCAGACCATTGTGGCCAAGGACGGAAAGGAGGCCCTGGAGATAGCGGAGAAGCAGCAACCGGATGTCATCCTCAGCGATGTGGAGATGCCGAACATGAACGGTATCGAGATGAGCCAGGCGCTCGGGCAACACCCGAACACCAAACACATACCGATTTTGTTCATCTCTGCGAAGAACGAGGAGAGCGACCGCTTATTAGGTCTCCTCAGCGGTGCCATCGACTATATCGCCAAGCCGTTCAGCCAATCCGAACTGCTTCTCAAGTTGACCAACATACTGGATGTCCGCCAAAAGCACCAGAAGAAGATATTGAGCGACTACCTCTACCAAGAGGGTGGAAAAGAGACGAAGGAGGAGGTGGTGGCCGCCGAGGAGGCTATCAACCCATTCCTGAAAGCCTTCCTGGAAGTGGTCAAAGAGAAGTACGTCGATAGTCAGACTTCCGTGGAAGACTTGGCCAAGGGCATGGCGGTCAGTCAGCCGACCCTCAACAGGAAGATTCGCTCCATGACAGGGAAAACACCGTTGGAGGTCCTTACCGAATATAGGCTGAACACCGCCCTGAAAATGTTGCAGGACGCCCATTCCGACGCCAACGTCTCCGATGTCGCCTACGATGTCGGATTCAACGACCCATCCTACTTCACCAAGAAGTTCCGCGATTTCTTCGGGTACTTGCCATCCAAGGCGAACCAGAAGTAAGAACTGATTAAATAGTAAATCGTAATAGCCAAATAGAAAATTTTCAGGTCAAAACCTTGCATAAGACGTTTTTATTTCTTATATTCATGGAAAACGCATCATCTGCGAAAAGGGCAATCTATTCTCCCAAAGGAAACGAATAGTACCATCTCTTAATACGCAGCGCCATGAAAAAGAACATTCTACTACTAAGCCTGACCTGCCTACTTTTCCAAGGCATAGGTGTATCCTGCTTCGAAGAAGATTGGGATGACGACTATATGAATCCCCAGGAGAATAAAGACAAAGAGAAACTCCCCGAAGAAAAGGACAAAGATCCGATCAAGGACAAGGAGGAACCCAAGGTGATCCATCTCTTCACGGATGAGGAGATGAAGTATGCCAACACGGCCGCTGACGCCGATTATATGTCTCCCGCTGAAAGACAGATGGTCCTTCTGTGCAATCTGGCAAGGCTCGACGGGGACCGTTTCGCTCAAGAGTACCTTACCCCTTACCTCAAAGGGGAAACAAGCGAGAACATACAATCCCTCTACGAGGATTTGAGGAATACGCGGGACTTGCCGATGTTTGTTCCACTGAAGGAACTCCATCAGGCCGCCGCCTATCATATACAGGAGATGAAAGAGAGTCAACAGTTCGAGCATAGTTCGCCCAACGGAGACTCACCAGGCACCAGGATAAAGAAATTCGTCCAAAACGTCCGCGCGACCTCGGAGAATATCGGGGCAAGGACGTCGTCCAAAGACTTGGCATTGGACTTTACGCTTCAACTGCTTGTGGACAATGGAGTGGAGTCGCTTGGCCACAGGAAGACGATTCTAGGGAAGGGGAACATCGTGTACGACAGAATCGGCGTGGCACTCGGAGAGGGACCTGTCGACGGCTATAAATACGTTTGTGTGCAGGATTTTGTAGTCTTGTCGAAGTGACGGATCACGACCCGAAAGGGTACAAAAAAGGTGTCGATGTCAGGTATCGACACCTTGCATAAACAATTCGTCATGCTTTAGATTTATACTTTAAGCCTTATTGGCGAGATAATCGTATAAGTTTCCGAACGTTTGGATGGAAGACATTTCGGAGCCCTGGATCTTCACGCTGAACTCCTCCTCTATCAAGGCCACCAAATCGACCAAACTCAAACTATCCAAGTTCAAAGTCTCCTTGATGTTCTTGTCTGCTGCAATCTCAGAGATCTCTACCTCAAACTCGTCGGACAATACCCTATTCACTTTTTCAATTAATTCATTTTTATCCATTCTTATCTATAGTTAAATTAGACTTCAATATTTACGTTGCAAATTTCCTTTTAATATATGAAAAAACAAAGACACAATATTCATTGTTTATGACACAAACTTCAACTTATCAAACCCAAAAATGAAAAATATGACTATATTCGCGTCATATCTAGGATATTTTTGCAATGAAGCAAGAAAAATTGAACATAATCACGATTCAGGATTTCAAGAAGATACCAACCCTATCTTTTTTGGATGAGGAGGTGATGGTGGTGAACAACAACGACATCTACCAGATCCCCAAACCGTCCTATCCCGTGCGTATGAAAAACTTCGTGGTGGCCTTCTGCATTTCAGGGAAAGCGCAGATCTCCATCAACACGATCAACTACAATGTGTCGGCCAATAACGTCATGTTGTTGTCTCCGGAATGTGTGCTGAACATCAACGAAATGGATTCCCCTAAGGCGACCTTCCTCGTCTTTTCGCAGAAGTACGGAAAAGAGGTGATTTCCCTCTGCTCGTCCATCTGGAACTCCCTCGACGCGATGATCCGCACCGTGAACCACAGCGTCACGGAGGAGGAGGGGCAGATGATCCTCTCCTACATCAAGAAGCTCTCCGATTGCTGCAACGACACCACCAACAAGTACAGAAGGGAAATCGTCAAGATGCAGATCGTATCCTTCCTGCACGAACTTTGCAACGCCTGCATCAAGGAGGATTCCCAGAAATCATATTTGACAAGGGAGATGCAGATCTTCCAGAACTTCTTCCAACTCGCCAGCCAGAACTTCAAGGTGGAGCACTCCGTCGCCTTCTATGCGGACAAGCTGTGCATCTCCCCGAAATACCTCTCGATGGCCGTCAAACAGGCGGTCAATAAGACACCGAGCGAAACCATACAAGGGTTCCTCATCCAAGAGGCGAAGGTGTTGCTGAAAAACACCAACATGACCATCAAGCAGATATCCAATGACCTAAACTTCCAGAACCCGTCGTTCTTCTGCCGCTATTTCCGCAAATACGTGGGTGTCTCACCAATAGAATACAGAACAAAATCGTTTTAAATCATGAAGAAAATTCTTATACTGACCGTCTTCTTCCTCGCAGGGATCATAAGCCTCTCAGCCCAAGCAATCAAAAAGGACATCAAGTACAACGACCCACAAGAGCCTAAGAGCATAGGCATCGTCATGTACTCCAACGACACGGAGACCGTCTTCAACGCATTCCGCTTCGCCAACTATGCACAGGAGTGGGACAACCAGGTGGAGATATTCCTCCTCGGCAAGGGCGTCGAGGTGGAGGAGATGATGGAGAAGGATGAGAACATCAAGAGTCAGGTGGACAACTTCATCGACCAAGGCGGTGTCATCATGGGCTGCAAGACATGCCTGCAGAGCCGCAAGAAAGAGGGCTCCAAAATCTGCAAGGTGACTTGCATCGAAGACTTGTATAACCTTGTGAAAAAGAATCAGATAGTGCTTACCTTCTAACGTTCGGACAAGCACTCCTGCATCGTCACCTCCACGGGATCTTTGCCTTCATTGGACAACTCCCGGAGATGGCGATGTAGTTTTTTTACCATCGGCATAAACAACCACAGCGAGATCAGTCCTGAAATCAGGGCGCATATCAGAGGCACGATCATGGAGAGCCCGGCGACCACCATCTCCTTCGTCAGGACGATGCCGAACCATTTAGCCATCTGCCGCAGGAAGTTCAGCACCACCAGCCTCGTCATCAGACGGGCGGCGAACCGTTGGATCACCTGCTTGACCGCCAAGCCGAAAGCCGACTTCGCGAGACGTCTCACCTGGCTCTTGCCTATCATCACCACCGAAATCATCAGCATCATCACATCCAGCGACCGCTCCTCCTTCAGGGAGTCCTGCGCATGGAGCTCCTTGCACCCGTAGATGTACAACATCTTCTGCAGGATGATAAAGACGAAGACCTGAAATTGCACGAAATCCACCAAGATCAGCGCCCACATCAGCCATCCGTCCGGTGGAATGGCGCACACCAAGGAGATGAGCGTCACCCACCAAGCATGGCGATGGATCTCCTTCCGCACCACCTTTTCGATGAGGCAATCAGGCAAAACAGCGGAAGGACTCTCATTCAGCAAGAGAGCCATTTGATCCTCGCCCTCCACATGCTTGGAGAATACACGGCGCAGATAACGCACCCTATCCACCTTGGAGAAGGGCAATTTCAAGCCCCACCGCAAGACGGAATTCCACATCGACAGCAATCGATTGTAAAAATTTACCGCTTTCTCGAACATGGTATACCTCGCTATCGCACCGCGAAACTAATAAATCAACTTCTACCCACAAAGGTCCGACTCCAATGAGTTCTAAAAGTTCTTAAAAATCATTCAAAATTAACGGAAAGAATCTTCCTTGATTTGGAAAAGTAAAAAAGATAACCTACCTTTGCTATGTCTGTAATGGCACATACGAACATTTACCGAAGAGTTCCGATGAAAGTCGGGATTCTTTTTGTTATGCCGTGCCGAAACACAGGCGAGAGAAGTAATAACACAAAACACAAACCTTTAAATAGTATATCATGGCTGTTTCTTATGTTACCGAAGAAGGGTACAACAAAATGATGGAGGAGTTAAAGCACATGGAAACTGTGGAACGTCCGAACATCTCCAAACAAATAGCGGAAGCCCGCGACAAAGGTGACCTGTCCGAGAATGCGGAATATGACGCGGCGAAGGAGGCACAGGGACTTTTGGAGTCCAAAATCTCACTGCTTAAGGAGAAGATTCTCAATGCGAAAATCATCGATGCGTCAAGACTCAACACCGATGTTGTCCAACTGTTGAACAAGGTCCAGATCAAGAACAAAAAGAACGGGGCTACCATGACATATACGCTGGTGTCGGAGCATGAGGCGAACCTCAAAGAGGGTAAATTGGCCGTCAACACACCGATCGCGCAAGCGCTCCTCGGCAAGAAGGTGGGCGACGTGGTGGAAGTGAACGTGCCTGCCGGCAAGATTCCTTTCGAGGTGGTAAGCATTTCTTTCTAAATAGACATAGAACATGGCAACTATATTCACGAAGATCATCAAGGGAGAGATCCCATGCTATAAGATTGCGGAGGACGAGAACTATTTCGCCTTCCTGGACATCAACCCAGTACAGAAGGGACATACATTGGTGGTTCCGAAGATTGAGGACGACTACATCTTCCACCTTGACGACCAAACATTGGCAGGACTGATGCTGTTCTCGAAGAAGGTGGCGAAGGCCATCGAGAAGGCTGTTCCCTGCAAAAGGATCTCCGTGGCGGTCGTAGGATTGGAAGTGCCGCACACGCACGTGCACCTCATCCCAATCACACAGGAGAGCGACCTGAACTTCGCCAAGAAGCAACAGCTGACTCCCGAGGAGATGGCGAAAATAGCGGAAAGTATCCGAGCAAATTTCTAAAACGTACACCAACCGTCCCTGACCGGACGAATGACATACTATTCAACGAGAAGTAAAGATGGATCCACTTCTTCTGAATCTACAAGACACCGTGGAGGGAGGCGCATCTCAGAAAGATGTGTTTCCCTTCGTGGGTTTATCCGCCAAGGAGCTGGAAGAGTTGGAGGCGAAGAAATTGGAAGTGGTGGTGACGGATACCTCCGCCGGATATATCCCTAGTTTCCAGGAGTTCCAGGAAAAAATCGGGAGGGAGATAGACCAAATGCGACCGGCGAAGGAGAAACAATTCCTCACGGAGATCCCAAGATTGCCCGGCTTGGAGTTGCCTTCCAATATCCGGCAAGAGGTGTGGTTCGTGCCTCTTATGCTTATCCTCTTCCTGGGGTTCGGGATGGTGCTCTCTTCCAGGTTCTCCTACATCATACAGGCGTCGAGGGAGTTCTTCTACCCGAAGAACCGAAGCAATGTGTTCTCCGATAGGATCACGGATGAGTTCGGCTTCAAGGCCGCCATGACCGTTCTTTCCTTCTCTACCATCACCCTTTTCTGCCAGTTCGTACGGACCGACCTGTTCCACTTCCAAGACCTGCATTATCTCCACTCCTTGTGGCTTATATTCTTGCTGTTCTTCGGCTATGTGGCCTTCAAATTACTTGTGGTCCATTATATCTGCACCATATTTTACGACAAAAGCACCTTCAGGATTGTCCGCCACTCTTACGCGACCATCTGCTTCGCGTTCTGCATGGCTCTATTCCCCGTTGTTTTGCTGGCTTCTTTCACCAACCACACCGTGGCGATATACGCATTGTGGATAGGCTGCGGATTCTGCGCAATAGCCGTATTATTATACATATACAAGATTGTTTCGATTTTTTTTAATGGATTAACCTCTATTTTCTATTTGATTTTGTACCTTTGCACGCTAGAAATTTTACCCACCGTTGTACTCGTCATAGGGTTGATGGATTGGGTGAGATAACTTAAAAAATATAAGGAAAAAATGGCAAGAATTAAACGTATCTTGGTTTCACAACCCAAACCGGCGACTGAAAAGTCACCCTATTTTGACTTGGAAACAAAATATGGGGTGAAAATCGACTTCAAACCATTCATCAAGGTAGAGCCCATATTGGCTAAGGAGTTCCGCCAGCAGAAGATCGCGATCCTGGACTACACCGCAATTGTCTTCACGGCAAAAGCGGCCATCGACCACTTTTTCAGACTCTGCACGGAGATGAGGGTGACCGTACCGGAGACAATGAAGTATTTCTGCGTCTCAGAGGCCATCGCCCTTTATCTTCAAAAGTACATCCAATACCGCAAAAGGAAAGTGTTCTTCGGAACATCCAATAAATTGGAGGATCTGATTCCAGTCGTGGCGAAACACCTGGACGAGAAGTTCCTCGTATCCGTAGCGGACGTGTACGACGCAAACAAATCCGTGTCGGAGGACCACAAGGACGACATCCTTGCGATGATGGAGGAAATCGGCGCCAACTACACCAAAGGGGTGATGTACAAGACAGTCAGCACCGATTTTACCAACGATCCGGACTTCAACTACGATATGTTGGTGTTCTTTAGCCCATCGGGAATCACTTCCTTGTTCAAGAACTTCCCTGACTTCAAGCAAGGCGACACCTGCATCGGATGCTTGGGCGCCACAGCAGTGAAGGCGGCGAAGGACGCTGGATTGACCGTCAACGTGGAGGCTCCTACCCCCGACGCGCCATCCATGCCTGCCGCATTGGATCTTTTCTTGAAGGAGTGCAATAAGAAGAAATAGCGGAAAGTCCGGACTTATGTCTGGACTTTTTTCACAATAACGGACACGACAATGATGGAACGCCGAAACACATTTGGAAAAGAGGAACACTTGTGTGGGAAGACCGCCATTGACGAGTTGTACAATACGGGCGATCGGTTTTTCATATATCCGTTCCGCATCCTGTACAAAAGAGTGCCCAAGGAATCAGTACCCGTCCGCTGTCTAATCAATGCGCCGAAACGTAAATTCAAGCATGCGGTAGACCGGAACAGACTGAAACGACTGATGCGGGAGGCTTACCGCAAAAACAAACATGCGCTATTCGAAATGATGGAGAAGGAGGAGGCAACCATGCAGGTCGCCATCACCTACAACGGGGACACGATAGAGTCCCAAGCCTTTGTGGAGAAGCGCATGAGGAAAGTGTTAGAGCAGATTATCCAAGGGAAAGATGGCACAAACCCCGGACAAAGAAGGCAAGGAGCCGAGCGCTCTTAAAAGGGCCGTCAGGACGATGGTCCTGCTCCCCGTCTACTTCTATCGGAAGTGCATCTCCCCACTTTTCCCTCCATGTTGCCGGTTTACGCCAACATGCTCGGAATATGCGATCCAAGCCGTGAAGAAACATGGCGTCTTCAAAGGGTCTTGGTTGGCTATAAAAAGAATATTGAGGTGCAACCCATGGGGCGGCAGCGGCTATGACCCCGTACCTTAGGCAAGAATGGATATATTCGGTATAAAGATACGTGCTTTTGCATATTTTTAACGAATCAACCGATTTTTATGCATAGAAAAACTTGTCATTCACATTATTTGCATAATTTTGCAGCGCAAACGGATAATTATTCCAATAATTATTCAAAGCGAGTAGAAACTAAAGCGATAAGACAGTGAAAAACAAGGTAAAAAGGTTCGCCGCCATACAAGAGATCATCTCCACCTCGATTGTGGGGAGCCAGGAGGAATTGCTGCAACGGTTGTCCGCCCAAGGATTTGAGCTGACGCAAGCGACCCTCTCGCGCGATTTGAAGCAACTGAAAGTGTCGAAGACGACCAACTCGAAGGGGGAATACCTCTACCAGCTGCCGACAAGGAGCCTACAGGAGGAGAGCAGAAACATCGGAAACGACTTCCCGATGGGGAATGCGTTCCTTTCGATCGAGTTCTCGGGCAACATAGCGGTGTTGCATACCCGACCGGGCTACGCCAGCAGTCTGGCCTACGAGATCGACGACAAGGCGAAGGATGTGATCATCGGCACCGTGGCGGGTGAAGATACCATCATTGCCGTGACAAAAGAAAACAAGACAACGAAGGAGGTGACGGAGTCTCTATCTCAGATCATCCCTTCAATTAAATAATTCAACCGTATTTCAGATAGAGGAAATGGATCAGGAAATTGAAATCATGGTTGCCGACGAAAGGCATATTGGCTACGTTGACACGATATTGGACACGATAGAAAAGGCAGCCAAAGTACGTGGGACTGGAATCGCGAAGCGCGACCCCGAATACGTGAAGCAAAAAATGCGTGAGGGGAAAGCGATCATCGCACTTTGCGGAGATGAGTTTGCCGGATTCAGCTACATTGAGACGTGGGAGGACAAGAAATACGTCACCACTTCCGGTCTTATCGTGCCGGAGAAGTTCCGTGGCAGGGGCTTGGCGCGCCGCATCAAACACCATACGTTCACTTTGGCCCGCAAGAGATGGCCGGAGGCTAAGATCTTCAGCCTGACTTCCGGTGCGGCTGTGATGAAGCTCAACACGCAATTGGGCTACCTCCCTGTGACCTTCGCGGACCTCACGGAGGACGACTCATTCTGGAAGGGATGCCAGGGCTGCATCAACTACGACGTGCTGCAACGCACGGGCAGACGCTACTGCATCTGCACAGGCATGTTGTTCGACCCACACGAGCCACTGAGCCTCGAAATGGCGGAGAGGGAGCTCTCCAAGGATCCTAACATCAAAATATAAGCAACTATATATACATCGAAATATGGCTAACAAGAAAGTAGTAGTAGCATTCAGTGGAGGTCTCGACACCTCTTTCACTGTCATGTACCTGGCGAAGGAAAAAGGGTACGACGTATATGCGGCCTGCGCTAACACAGGTGGTTTCAGCGCTGAGCAATTGAAACAAAACGAGGAGAACGCCTACAAGTTGGGCGCTGTCAAATATGTGACATTGGATGTCACCCAAGAGTATTACGCGAAGAGCTTGAAGTATATGGTGTTCGGTAACGTGCTCAGAAACGGCACTTACCCTATCTCCGTATCTTCCGAGCGTATCTTCCAAGGCATGGCCATCGCACGCTATGCGAACGAAATCGGCGCTGACGCGATTGCTCACGGCTCCACGGGTGCCGGCAACGACCAGGTGCGTTTCGACATGACCTTCCTTGTGATGGCTCCTGGCGTGGAGATCATCACGCTGACGCGCGACATGGCGCTCACCCGCCAATATGAGATCGATTACTTGAATCAGCACGGATTCGCCGCTGACTGGACCAAGCTGAAATATTCCTACAACGTGGGTATCTGGGGAACCTCCATCTGCGGTGGCGAGATCCTCGACTCCCGTGAGGGATTGCCTGAGAGCGCTTACCTGAAACAGGTGAAGAAGACAGGCAGCGAATTCCTTACCCTCGGCTTCGAGAAGGGCGAGATCTGCTCCGTCAATGGTGAGAAGTTCACCGACAAGATCGCCTGCATCCAGAAGATCGAGGAGATCGGTTCCGCCTATGGTATCGGACGAGACATGCACGTGGGCGACACCATCATCGGCATCAAGGGCCGTGTGGGCTTCGAGGCCGCCGCTCCTATGCTGATCATCGGCGCACACAAGTTCTTGGAGAAATACACCCTCTCCAAGTGGCAACAATACTGGAAAGACCAAGTGGCTAACTGGTACGGAATGTTCCTCCACGAGTCTCAGTACTTGGAACCAGTGATGAGGGATATCGAGGCTATGTTGGAGAGCTCTCAACGCAACGTCAACGGTGAGGTGAAACTGGAGCTCCGTCCACTCTCCTTCTCAACCGTAGGCGTTGATTCCAAGGACGATTTGGTGAAGACCAAGTTCGGCGAGTACGGCGAGATGAACAAGGGATGGACCTCCGAGGAGGCGAAGGGATTCATCAAGGTCACTTCCACCCCTCTCCGCGTCTACTACGCGAACCACAAGGAGGAAGGAAAGAATATCTAATCCGCTTCTATCATAAGAAAAAAGGTGCGCCATCCGACGCACCTTTTTTTGTACCCTTCCACGAGCCCTATTGACCCCAATAGACCGCCCATTTCCTTCTATGAGGCAACAATATTATGTCACTCATATTTCTCTATCCTCCAGCTATCTTTTCTGGAATTCCTGTGGGCGGAATATCCTTTTTTAATATCCAGAATCTCCTTGACAGAGGCGTCTAATTCAATGATTTCACCGATAGACAATAATACGGCATCCTCTGTCTCAACCTCTTCCACCCCATAGAATTGCCAATCATCATCCATGTCATGATATACACTTACGATCTCAGAATGATCATAAAGAACATATTTAGTCGTTATAGCCGCCTGGTTGGTATTGATCATATTAATACATTTTCCTTTGTTGTGTCTTGCTGTTTGTCTGTAAAGACGATGTGCACATCGTCTCAAGAGTTCCAATGGATTTCACCTTAATCATCGCAAAGGTCTCCCATGCCTAGTTACTTGAATCACGAGGCTATCCATTTTTATACCCTCATCACTTTTTTCGTAGAATATTTTGTTTTCTGATCTTATCACTTTTAGGTTTTCACAAGGATGCAAATAGATTGTTCTTATGTCATCGGGAACATATATCTTCTCAACATACGGATTCTTCAACATTTCAATCATCCTAATAGAATCCGGAAATCTATATGATTTATCTTTTTTGGCATATGGATAGATAATCACTCTATCGTCTCTATATAGCACACCATCCTTGGTTTTGTAGGGACACGTACTATCACTCACCTCTATAGCCTCGATACTGACACACTTTTCCAAATGGCAATTAGCAAAAATTGACAGATATTTAAATGAAAGCCTTTTTAAATTCCTGCAATTGTTAAAAGTTCTAAGTTCAACACCAATAGTATCTGGGAAAGTAATGTTTTTAAGATTATCACAATTAGTAAATGATCCCACAAGCAACTTAACCTTAGGAGGAATTGCCACACTTTCCAAAGAAGTGCAATTAACAAAAGAATTTTTCCCCACAAAACGCAATGAATTTGGAAACTTTATTTCCTTCATTAATTTGAAATCACAAAATGAAAAGAATTGTATTCCTTCAATGCCTTCTTTTATCTCTACTCTGACACATTTATCCTTAAACTTATTTACGTCAAGATATTGGATTGTCCCCTTACCCGTAATTATCAGAGTTGAATCCTTTTGCCTATAGGTGTATATAGGTTCTTCTTGTGAAAGTGCATTAAAACACCAAAAGAATGCAATTAAAAATAATATATTCCGCATCATTTAGAAAAGCTTTTTTATTTCTTTTGCCGATTTCCCTGAACTCGTCACTCCAGAGGTTTCGTCATTTGATTCTTTTGAAGTCGTTTCAAACATTCTCTTTCCCCATCACGTTCATAAAACTCACATACATTTTCCGATCTTATATGACTGAAAAAACGGAGCGTGTACTGGGATGGTATATCTTCCATGACAATATTTCTTTCTTTCGTATCTCTAAAACGCAATACGTCATACCCAAATGTGAAATGCACTGTATTATCCTTAGGAGGTTTCGAAAGCAAATCCGCAATTAGGATAAACTTGTCATTATTGCAATTTACTTTGAAAAAGGCCCCGTCAAGATGATAGATGAAAATAGAATCCGATTCAAAATGAATACAATATTGCATCATTGCATTGAGACCGCCTCGATATTCACAATGTATATAACTCTTACTCCTGTCAATGTCATCATATTCTAACCTCCCATAATATAAATCATCCCACATTTCCCATGTGTTAGAATAAGCAACCCTTGTAAGCGTACAGGTTCCATTGGAATAGTAATATATTTTTCTTTCCCCCGTGAAAAAGGAGTAATAACAAAAACACAAGAAAATAATAAATAGAATTAATAATATACGTTTTTTCATATTTTAAATCTAAAATCTAAGAATATAACCATCACCATCCTTAAAAAAAGCATAGTATAAGATTATACTGCTCTTCGATTGGAACATATATTTGGGAACTTTTTTTCTCACTCATATCACAAAACTATTTATCATTTATAATTAGTCTTTAAAGAATTCATACTCTTCCTTCAACCAAATGCATGGAACTCCATTATAATGGTCTCGTAATCTATCTTCAACATGGTGCTTATCCCATACAGCGCAACGCTCCAAGCCTCTACATTCCTCTTTCGTGCTTGGCGTAATTTCTCCTGTATTAGTGTTGTATAGCTCAAATTGCAACTTGCTAGATCCATGACAGATATACTGCATTGGCAAAATCTGGAGTTCTTCTCTTAGCGGTAATTTGCCAACTTTCAACCAATGGCCTTGAGTTATAACATCGTTATATACGCACAGTATGAATAATATATTACAATTACTTAGAACAGAAAAATCTTCAAGATGCTCTTTAGTCCTATAGTCAAAGAATGCCAGATTGCTAAGCCCTAATATTTGCGCATAGCAATAGTATTCATCATATACGTTAATCTCAACTATGGCTCCTACCGTTAATCTCTGTCGTTTCATAAATCCTCCAATTATTGTTTATTGCACCATGCTTCAATATAGTCAATGTCTTTCCCTTTGGGGCCTATAAAGCAATTTCCGGGTTGATTCACCTTTAATTCGGGTATCATTTCCAAGGCTTGTTCTTTGTTCCCTAAGTGTAAATGCGTTAAAAGTGCATATAATTTGTATGCTCTGCCTTGGTTCAGTTTGTTTTCTTCGGGAATGTATAAATTGGGGTCTGGATTTTCTTTGAGAAAACGGCTTATTTCTGTTTCAATTTTTTGAAAAGTGTTGTTCCAAATGTTTTCAATGTCTTCATCCGGATACTGTGTTATTGCTTCTATTCCAGACTCGTATAATTCTTCGAATAAGGATTCTTCCATGAGCTCGATGCCGGAAATTGAGAAAGTTCCGGTTCCACGTAAACTCATCGGTTCTTTTTTGTTTTCAGGGATTTCAAAAATATCCCACCACAAGTCGTCGATGTAGAGAGGCTTTACGTGCAAATAGACTTTGTGTAGTGAGGGCTGGTAGCACCATGAATCGATATGGAGTATATCAAAATAATATCCCGATTCAATTCGCCAATTGACATCGTTTCTTTGATTCCATCCGTATTTTTTCGAAATGCTTTTCTTCAATAAATTTTTTCGTTTTTTAAACGATGACAATGCCTTACTCAATTCCCGTTTCATGATTATTTTCATGCCTTTTATTCAATGTTCTCGATGTCGTCACATGGATATAATCCGATTCCTGTAATCTTTTCGGATTTCAACATGTTCGCTAATTTTTCTGAGATGTATTTTGTGGTCACATCCACATCCGGGAAAAAAAGCATGTCGTATTTTTCGCGGTCATGTATTCTTAATACATCCAAAACAACATACAAATCATTAGGGAAAAACTCATCCTCATATTTTTTCAGTTCTTCCAGACTTTTTATCCGTATTTCTGGTGCATTCTTTATTTTTTCCACATTCGGGAAAGCTAGTTCCGGCCATGTTTTCATAGGTTCTTCTGTTTTTTTGAATATGGTTTTGTCGAAATCGATCATAGAATAATCATTAGGCAAAATATGGAGACAATAGTAGGGGTGAACAACGCCTTTGAGATCTGTAACTGTCGCTTCGTAATACCGGTGTTCTGGTAGCTTGCATTGTTCAAAAATGTTTTTTACCCGTTCATTTATTGTGAACCCAGGCACTTCAATACACGAATTGATGACATCCGTCAATTTGGAACCTTTTTCCAAATTAAATCTCAAGTCTGGCTTAAAATTTGGGAATTCGTCTCTAACTAGACTCCATCCTGAATCCAAAGTTTTTTTATCGGCGGAAGTTGCCTGTAGAAAATGTCTCCCTATTTCTTTCGTGTTAACGGAATTATCTAATCTATAATATTTCATAAATCCTCCAATTATGTTTTGTTGCACCATGTTTCAATAAAGTCAAGTCCGTCTCTTGATTTGCCGTCATCGAACGACCTTGCCATCGGTGAACGTATTCGACCTGGAGTCGCTCTGAACTCCGCAATCTTATCCAAAACTTTTTGCCGGTCTCCTGCATGCAGGTACGTTATAAGCGTATAATATCCATGGCATTTTTCCTCTTCTGGAAAATAGGAATCAGGGTCGGGATTCTCTTTGAGAAAACGTTGGATTTCATCATCAAATTGCTGGAAAACATTGTCCCAAATTTTTTCGACAACTTCGTCGGAATATTTCTGTATTTTTTCCAATTCATATTCTGACTCCTCAGCTCTAATGTCGAAAAGATCGGGGGTCTTCAGTATTTTTACGCCATCTAACGAAAACGTTCCGTTTCCTCTCAAGCTCATGGGTGCTTTTTTATTGCTGGACATTTCAAAAACATCCCACCATAAGTCGTCTATATAAAGGGGCTTGACGTACAAAGTTGCTTCACTATAACAGTTGAGATGTTCCAAATAAAAATAATATCCAGCTTTCACTTTCCAGTTTATATAACTACTTTGTTTCCACCCGAATTTTTTGGCAACATTCTTTCTGATTGACGTATCTTTTTTGTCTAATTCACTCAACGCTTTGTTGATTTCTCTTTGCCCTGGCTGTTTTTTCGTTTTGTGAATCTCGCTATTCGGTTTTTCTTTGCTCAATTTGTAATTCTCTAATTCTTCGATGCTTAAACCTTCCATGTAAGCGATAATTTCGTCTAATTTATCGTAATAGTGTGCAAGATTAGGTTCGTTTCTACTATGCAAGAATTCAATCCTTTCCAAAACCTTTTTCTTAAAAGCACCGTAATTCTGAGGTGATACAATCCTACATAAAGTCAAATCCTCAAAGGCCCACTCAATTCCTCCATCAGGCATTTCCTTATCCCCATTCAACAAAGGAATTATTTCGTGTTGATAGGCAAGGTCTAACGTCGCATAATTCGTAAACACCCAATTAGAGCATTCAAATAATTCTTTTTTGAAAAATTCAAATTTCGAATCAAAGTCCTTTCCGTCCAAACTAAATTCATAGTCGCTTGATTTTTTCCCTAACATGGAACTTGAAAATCCAAAACTATAATCGTCTCTTTGGTCTTGAAGCGTTCTGAAATTGTATTTTTTAAACCAATTCAACAAGATGTCGAACTTGACAGTATATATTGGATGCAAATGAATTACATTACCATAATAAGCACACTGAAGTTGCACATCTTTTCTAAAGCCATCATTTTTTGAAATAAAGCTACGATCGCTTTTCCGAAATTTAAAGTCCCGGAAAAATTCTTCTGTAGATAATAATGTGGTTATTTTTTCTAACAACTCTTTTGAACTCATAGAAATTCAGTTGATCCTTCTATCTTAGTTTAACGTACCTGTATCTCAAGGAATTTAATGCTGCTAATTTAAGTTATTTCCTTAAGTTGGCAAATGGGACGATTTTTCGGCAGGATACTATATACCGAGTCCCATTGTAAAATATAAGAATAAGTTTATACCACAATTCATGGGATTCCCAATTTATATAGCATCTCCACCAATATCTCTTTTTTACTTGATATAATCTGTTCACAATCTGCCATTTGTTCCAATTCAAACAAATAATCCGCATGTTGTTTTAGCATGTTATACTTATTTTTTCCTGCAAACTTTTTGAGATCCAAAAAATAGGGTGGTTTTACATTAGTTTGAATAATATGCCAATAACATCTACTACTCCCTATTCCCTTTAACAAATCGCAAAAATATTTAGTCTCCATAAGTATTTCCATACTATCTTTTCTTATGAACACCTTATCTGAATCAGATTGATGATTAAACAAAAGATTACATGATGGAGTCCACTCACTTAGATATTCAGAGTGATCCAATATCCATACATACTTATAGGATTCATCTATTATTTTAAGAATGTCCAAATCGGACTTCATCTGTATCCTAACGGAATAATGGTCATTAAACACTTCCGATATTTTGTTTAACGATTCTAAAAAATCATTTGCCATAATATTCTACTGCCTTGTCATGTCTGATTGAAATTTTTTCACCATATGAATTAGTGAAATCTCCTGCCAGTGGATCCACACTCATCCACCTACCCAACCTCGTATCCAACAACCGATACTCCGTAGTATAAACCCCTTCCGCCAAGTCATTCTCCTTCTCATGTCCCGTATAGCTGAAGCGATAATCACCAGCATTCCAACTTCTTCCCGGCTCCGTCATACCATACGGATAATAATCCGACAAACTAACGACTGTAGGCTCGTTTGCAGTGGATGCCTCATCCGATATCACCGCCATCACGTTGCCGAGGTGGTTGGTCATGGCGCCGTAGGTTATCTTTCTTTGAGACATCTAAATTAAGAGAATTTTTCTCAAATTGGCAATTGAGTCTGAAACAAACAGCATTCATAATTATACAATATCACCAAATGTTGATTACACTCTCCACGTTAGGTTGATATTCGAATTTATAGTCCGTGCACTCTTTTCGTCCGTCTTTATAGTAGACACATACGTTGAAATAAAGGATTTCATCAAGGTAAATTTGCCTTGTCAGATTATAATATGGATATTTATTTTCTTTGGATGATTCCAAATCGCTTTCCCGAATTGTCTTCATACAAGATGACGCCCTATCAAAACAGTACTTATAATAGGTTTGATCATTAATTCGATTTAACCGATCCTTCCTCATCTCAAAAGAAACAGAGTCGATTTCCCCAACTCTATCTTCTATATGAAACCGAACGTCATTGGGATTAGGGTATAAATAAACTGCCATTTTCGTGATATTAGGCGGAATTATCATCTCCATAAAACCTATATTTTCATTTACATATCCATTGACCTCATATTTCCCCCGATACACATCTTCATTTTTGCCAGAATAGCGCAATTTTGTCTTGTCGACCACAACAGAATCTGCATGGGTCACATAAAAGATGTAGCCATCGTCGTGGTGCGGACAGAAAGGTACATCCGGAGTATTTGCCACACCAACTCGAAAAGAACGTATTTCTTTATGATTAAAAGTATCACGGAAAAAGATACAAATTTTATCAGATTTGCCATTGATTGAATCCAAATACTCCACATCAACAAAATGTCTTCGTAGTTCTGCGCGGAAATCCGAACGGTCGATACACTCGGGAACATATCCTTCTGATTCGACCGCAATACTGGATGTGAAAATCCATAACAAAATATATTTTACAATTGTGCGTTTACGATTCCTCATTTTCCCTTCTCATTATTGTTAATTATTTCCGTAAGATCTATGCTATTTCTGAGCGCTTTTGGTTCTTTCCCTTTCTTAAATTCATAGAAAAGATCATCCGTTGTGAATTGCCCATCGGCTATCCATTTCCCATTTTCGTCTTTGTTCTTCATTGAAGCCGCACCATTGGTGGCAAGGTGGCCACACTTTTCTCTTTATCCGTTGCCATATTTTTGTTAATCACCGTCTTCGAGATACGGTTGCCCATAGCGTCATTATTTACATTCATTTTCATGTCTGTTAATTTAAGTTTTATTTTCTTAACTTAGCAACTGGTTCGAAAAAGCGGCAGTATTATATCATCAATTTAATTATTCAGAACAAACTCTATCCATGTACCACTCCGAATCAAACGATGAATACTTTTCAGCATATAGGCTGTCATACATTAAATTAGCAGGTTTATAAAAATAATCAGTACATTTTCTTTCCCTTGATAATGCCACACAAATGTTACCTATGCTATCTACAGAAATAGCCTGAACAAAAATATCATCAATATTTTCAATGGCTTTAATTATTTTACTTTTGAGTTCAATATCTATTTCTTTATTAAAAACATAACCCCGATTGAAACTATGTTTAATAATATATAATTGTTTTTTACATTGTACTATATGTGCACCATTTCTTTTCCTTATAATTAAATCACTATAAATACTATAATCAATTAAATTCAAAAAAAACTACTGTAGATGCATCATTATTAGATGAGCAACCTCCCCACACTATAAAGAAAAGGAAGGCAACGAAAATTCTAATCTTCATTTTTAATCTTTCTATACTTATGAGATTGTGCATGAAAAATTCCTTTTTTTATTGATTTCTGATCATCCGGAGAATCTAGTTGCGATTCATATCCATTTCTCCCCGGATTGACAAGACTATTGAAATGAGCCCCCAATTGACAAGCCGCATATGAAAAACCAACAAGATAACCCGTCGCTCCCCATAAATAATTTCCAAAATTCATATGATTATGAGTGGTATAATCTCCTTCTGGTAAATATAGCCATTCTGCATTCTGTGTTTGAGGATCGAAATTGTCACCTGGATATTCATTCGGAAGGACATTGTAAGAATAGTCAAAATCACCACCACCCATACTTTCAAAAAAGAAAATCACAGTACCTATGGGACCTGGAATTGTATTTACATCTCCATCTGTTTCGTCTCCAATTGTTAAAGGATAAAAATTAAACGCGTCCGATTGCTTCAACAATGATTGTATTTTCTCTTCTGACACAAATTCCACATGGTTTATTATGCCTTCGTCTATTTGTTTTGGATCAGAAACAGGATCAGCAAACTCAAAACAAATGTTCTCTCTATTTTCATCTCCTAATAAAACTCCAACATGACGACCATCAGTTGTTTCTTTATGATCAAAATCTCCATTTGATTTGAAAATATACCTATCTTTCCCTTTTGGATCAATCATCAGCACTGAATTCCCACCACAATAATTGTAGGAACTTTCATTTGGATATTTATCAAACATCGGATCCACACTCAACCACCTACCTAGCCTAGTATCCAATAACCTATACTCCGTAGTATAAACGCCACTAGCCAAATCTTCCTCCTTCTCATGCCCCGTATAGCTGAAGCGATAATCACCCGAATTCCAGTTTCTTCCAGGCACCGTCATACCATACGGATAATAATCCGACAAACTAACGACCGTAGGCTCGTCTGTAGTGGATGCCTCATCCGATATCACCGCCATCACGTTGCCCAAATGGTTGGTGAGCTCATAATAAGTGGCAGGCGTTTCATTCGCATTGGTGGCGTTCAGCGCCAAGTCACGTTTCCTCATGCCAAGACGACCGGCTCCGTAGAGGTGCTGCTCGGCGAGGGTGAAGGTGCCGTTGTCCGAGTCGCCATGTTTGTGCTCATAGACAGCCAGCACGTTGCCCTGCGGGTCGCGCATGTGGTAGGTCGTCACGTTTTGTCGCCCGTGGTCACGTTCTTGTGGTTGCCGTTTGGGTGATGCGATGGGGGGTGGCGTCGTGGGTCGTGTTTCTTTATGGTTGCTGAATTAAGGGTTTTGCTTATGTTGGGAAAGTGGGTTATTTGGTAGGATTATAAAAGAGACTTCTACAATCAAGCTGAGCACCATCAAATGCAATCTCTTGATTTTTATATTTCACAAAAAATATTCTCATGCACTTCCCCATATCAATATCACTGTTAATCATATCTTCGATGGTTTTATATTTTAAATACGTCACTGTTCTATCATCTTGCATTCGATCTGAAACAGAAATATCTCTAATAGAGTACTTCAATCGGTCTTTAATGCTTTGGTCCCGAATCCAATCATATGCCGTAATCACCACAGGTAAGTCCGATTCGCTAAAGATTCGTGAAAATTCATATTCTGGGTCGTCGTCATTTAAGGATTTCATCTCCCAGTGGGATGTGAACACTAAATCATAATCACCATATATCTGTTTTATCTGTTGCAACGAGCAACCGACTAGTTCATCACAGTCTGCATATACAGTTGGAGGAATCATTTCTATCGAATCAACACATTTCGCATTCATAATCATCTTTTCTATAAGAAACGATTCGTTATTTGTTCTTTTTTGTCTATTCTTGATTCCATTATCACAAGAACATACACAGAATATTATTAGAGTAAAAGCAATATATTTCATCATTTTTCAGCACCTTTTGATATTTCTCCACCACCAACAATAGTATTAAGATCAAAATCACCTTGCATGTTTTCAATAGATATTTCATCTTCCCTATTTTCGGAATTTATCTGATATACTGGGTCTACAAAAAATGTCCAGCTCCTTCCCGGCTCCGTCATACCAAACGGATAATAATCCGTCAAACTAACGACCGTAGGCTCGTCTGTGGTGGATGCCTCATCCGATATCACCGCCATCACGTTGCCGAGGTGGTTGGTGAGCTCGTAGAGGGTGGTCGAATAATTCGAAAATAGCCAACATTATATGACATCTCATTTATTTTCTTATAAGACTTTTAATTTCAATAACAGAGTCAATTAAAAAACCTTCCATATCATAATATTTCACATGCAAATCACCATTTATAAACTCCGATGAAAATTCTGAAAAATAATATAATGTATCATTGATTCCTTTAATTTGGAAACAATTTGTATAATTATCTTGAATGTCATAAATAAAAAAAACAAGACTATCATTCCTCGTATCGGATAGCAATCTGGAATTCACAGTATCTACAGCAAGTATAGGCGTCATGATACAATTCCATACACTATCCTCGTGTATAACAAAACAGCAATTATTTCCATACATTAGAACATTACCATTACCTCCATTTCCTAAACAATATGGCAAATCAACTTTTCCAAGGTCGTATTTATCAAACAAAGAATAGTAATCTATGTGGTTGTCATTTATTTTTAAACACCATGGGGAAGTGTCACATCTGTCACACAAGGTAACATGTGTGTTGCCTATTACAGAATCAAAATAAACCAATTGACAATCAACCTCATTTATGTATGAACCCATACTTGAGCATGAGCACATAATAATGAAAGCGGTGTGTCTAAAAATATTTTTTAAATAATTAAGCATAGAATTACTTCTTTTTCAAAAGAGAAGGATATGCTGATGTACTTGAATTAATCGTTTTCATCCAACTTCCTTTAGGTATATCTAACATGTAAGTATATTTCCCAAATGTTTTATAGATGGTTATCTACAATTAATTCGAAACATATAGCATCCTCATCGCGATCAAAATAAATGCTACGCATTTCGAACATTTCAAAAGTTTCTTGAATTAGTAACAAGCTCAAAATAGGCGGTATTTCATATGCCTTCTCATCTTCTTCCACCGTGCTGCGTTTTTATTAAATGAAGTATCGTTCCTCCCCATAGCACAATTCGTTCATCATCCTCATAGCAATAGAAAAAATCACAATCATGTGGAACTGCTGCAGCAAGGATGTAGATTCCCTTGGCAATTTTAGTGCCATCCTTAAATTCTATTTTCAACACCGGAATCGGCATTTCTCTTAAACCACTAATGGCGGAATCTCTTAGTTTAAGTGTACAAGAAGTCTCATCATTGGATAAAATTTCATAGTCTTGTGGTTTTAGTACAAAACAATTACTGCAAGTATCCATCTCCTCCTGCAAAACATTCTCAACTTGATCATTCTTTTGAGGCATATTATTACCGCATCCATTATTCAGACTTAGGATCATAATAGCCAGAATCACTCTTATAAAGACAACTTTGAACCGTTCCATAAATCTCATATTTTAGCATTAAATCAGGAAATCACAGACTATCTATTTCCTTCCTAGTGAGACCTGTCGCTTTGGAAATGGTTCTCTCGTCCACTCCCATCTCCATAAGATTTTTAGCTCTACTAAGTTTCTCTTCCCGCTCACGTTCCGCCTCACGTTCCGCTTCTCCTTTACAGAATTCCTCATACAGCTTCAAAAAACTCTTTTCATCGACGCCATATGATTTCATACTGTCTTTGCACGATTCAAATATTCTCATCACCTCTTTTTTCTCGCTATCGTGTGATTCCCAATAAGCGGCATTTCCCTTGTCTTCGACGGAGCCCAAAACTTGACCTAACAAATCCCCTGGATCATAATCAACCATTATGAATGGTTTTACCCTTAAGATATCTATCGCCACTGGCATCACGTATTCCTGCATTGAAGATTGACGGATTAAAAAGCAAATATCAGACAAAGAATAGTCTTTCACCTGTACATGATATAAATTATAATATCTCATTCCAACATTTGTCCATGTTGGAATCTCACCTTTCCATGGTCCATACACCTGTTCCATTGTTTTCCGTTCCTTCATTTCAACAAGGATCTTACTATATGATTTAGGGTGAGGATTTGAAATGGCACGAATCGGATAGCCATAACAACGCGCTTGATAACTATTAGTTTCCACGCTTGGTGCCCACCCAAAACAATCGAGTCCATAAGCAGAAGGCTCTTCAACTGATGTAGATAAAGAAGAAGACCAATAAAAAGCATACTGATAATCAGGGGCCTCATCATCTTTACATACTCCAGAAAAAGGGAAAAAGATTATATTTAGGTTTTCTTTAGATATGCCAACGATGCCAGCGACACCAGTTCCTTCAAAATCATCAACAGGCCACCACTCACAATGATCCACCAATTCAATCATATCTTCT
>JAGCWA010000055.1 GCA_017962085.1 Paludibacteraceae bacterium | reverse complement strand
TGTATTAAAATTCAATTTTTGATACACCCTCTTTGTGAGGGCTTCGTTGTTACATATTTGCCCGTGACGAACCATGGGGAATATATATTTCCATCCTTCTTTCATACACTTCATGTATTATGAACAGTTGTCACTTATTATTGGCAACATATATACGGGAAGTAAAATGGTCTCCGCATCGAACCGCAAGTCTTTTGTATAAGCAAGGTACCGATTGGCGATGCGTGATGAGAACTTGAGGCAGAAGGCATCCAGCGAGGCATGTGTTTTGTAGCCGGACGACTTCACCTCTATGGGGCATATCTTATTGCCTTTCGACAACAGGAAGTCAACCTCGTAATAATGTTTCTCATCCTTTGGGAACGTGTGGTAAAACAATTCGTTGCCTGCCGTAGCGAGCATCTGCGCCACGAGGTTTTCATACACATACCCTAAATTAGCATCCAACTTGTCACTCAACAATTTATCGTAAATCACATTGTCCGTATAACGTTTGTCCCAAAAACATAATGTGACAAACAATCCCGTGTCTGCCAAAAACAACTTGTAGCGGTTCATGTCCTTGCTCAATGACATACCCACATTGGGGTCTGTACAGTGATGACAAAACAGAACTGTTTTGCTCTGCTCCAGATCCTGAAGCAACTCGGCCATTTTGGTCTCCGTTTGCTGTCCGACCACTGGATATGGCTGATAACGAGAAGCATTGCTGCTCAATTGTGCCGGAATGTTTTTAAAAAGCCGTTCTGCATTCCCCGTGGCGTCAATCTTCTGAAAGTCTTCCAAGTACAATTTTATAATTCCTCGCTTGGTTTTATCAACCAAACTCAAATTATTGGTGTCCAAATAAGTATTTACGGCTTGTGGCATTCCTCCCACCAACATATAGAGTCTTAAATCCCTCATTTTCAAACGCGCCGCAGCATCACCCAACGACAGTTTCATTTCAAACTGTTGCCTAAGCAGAGGAATAGTGGCAGTATCGCCCAACGCCCAACGAAATTCCTCAAAGTCCATTGGATACATCGTTATGCGGTCCTCCTCACTGGGTATAGTGATGTCTTTGGTGTTTTTGCGAATGCTAATGAGCGATCCTGTTTCAATGTAATCGTAGCGTCCGTCTTGCACTAAGTACTTAATGGCCTGGCGGGCTTTCGGGCATTTCTGCACCTCGTCGAAAATTATGACAGACTTGCGCTTGTGCAACACCACTTGGTGTGCTTGTTGCAGTTTGAAGAAAATCATATTCAAATCGCTCAAGTCATCCCATAGTGCAATTGACTCCTTGCCGGCTTTGTTGAAGTCTATGAGAATGTAGGATTCGTATTCCTGCTTGGCAAAAAGTTCCACAACCGTTGACTTTCCAACACGTCGTGCACCTTCTACCAATACGGCTGTCCGTCCATCCTCAGACCGTTTCCAGTCCAATAATCGTTGATATATTTTTCTCTTGAAAATTCTATCCATGCTAATTCCCATTTAATCAGTAACAAATATAGCATATTTTCACGTGTCCCGCAATTATATTTATCCAAAATTCATAGTTTCCCGCAAATTTATTTTGGCAAAATTCGTTGTTTCCCGCAAATTTAAAAAAGAAACATTATTGCGCATGGTACAGTGTGATCAGGCTTTGCTTTCCCTTCAGACATTTTCCCGCCATTCCTCACAGTATTGGGCCGCTTTCAGCAATCTCGTCAGTCGGTTCCTCTAGGCTGGTCAACCTATATTTGTTTATTTCTTCTTCCGACATAATTTTAGTTCTTGCTGATTATGCAAGTACAAATATAGGAAATTAAGAATTAAGAATTAAGAATTAGGAGTTAAGAATTAATTAAAAGTCATCGAAAAGGTGAAACTGTCGGGTTAGCCTTGCCACCCGACTACATTCTTTCTGCGAATCGATTGGATTTTACAAGAAAACGATGTATCTTTGTACGATGTTCATAAACTCGATTGGACATGATTGCTGGTGATTCGTGTTTACATTATGGGGAATGAATTTGAATAGGGTAGGATAACACAATCCGGTAGAGTCACCAAGGGGTAATTAATGCGCAATTTGTGTTTTGACTTCGGTTGAAATTAACTTATGTGTTTAAAAAAATGTTGTTATGAGGAAAATTTCACTTCAAGCAAGGTCAATCATTAGAAGAACTATCGTCTCTTTGTTGTCGTCTATGGGTTTTATCACCGTGCATGGACAAGCGACGGGGAAAGAGGTGGATAGGAGTAGCCGTATAAATGACTTTGAAACTGTGGAGGAGTATAATCCTGAAAGAGATTTAATTGCGCTTTACGGATGTCCTTCCGCGGATTTCAGGTTCAGAGGTAATGTCACGGACAAGTACGGCAACCCGCTGAAAGATGTGAGTGTGCAAGTCACTCATTGCCAGAACGGCGTATTCCCGCCTGTGATGACGGACGAGGATGGAAATTTTGTGTTTGAATATAAGACAGCTCCATGGTGCGATATTAGGATATCGGCTACGAATGATATCTCATCCGCTTGTGACACTATCCTGGAAGAACAGTACGAAAAAGAGTTCGTTATGCCTGAGAATCCGGACGGTGATCCGTTTTACCGTGGCGTATATGATAAAGAAATGACCATCGTCCTTGGGGATGAGGGAGAGACTGGCCACATCATATTCGGTCGCCCGACGGGTGTGGAGGATGGAGTGGCGGAGAAGATCCTTCTGTTCTCTAATCCGGTGGAGAATTATTTGTGGTTCAACTTGACAGGTGTGGAAAGCGCCAATGTCACCATCTATAATCTGAGCGGCGAACAGGTGTTGACCGCCTCTGTCCCGAACGGAGAGAGCCTTTACGTGGGCAATCTGAAGAGCGGAAATTACTTGTTGACCGTCGTCTCAGGAGATAAGAAACTGGCTGCCCGTTTCTTGAAGAAATAGTGCGGCACATCTCCTTTTGAGAGCTTATTTTGTATGTTTAATAAAACGTCGAATTATTAGCACGTACCATCGCATCAGTCACCCGAACCTTTGGATGACTGATGTTTTTTTGCCATGAAGGCAGTCGGGTGGGTGATTGATTAAATAAAAAAGAGAGGATATGGATAATCCGAAAAAGATTCCGTTGAAGAAGAGGCTCGCTCTCAGGTTGTTCGATATGTATCGGCACAGTGTGGCGAAGGATCATAAGCTGTCCTATATTTTCTGGGAATGTACGCTGCGTTGCACGTTGAACTGTCTGCATTGCGGCAGTGATTGCCGGCAGATGTCCGACGTCAAAGACATGCCGGTGGAGGATTTCCTCAAGGCCATCAAGCAGATCGTCCCTATTGTCGAGCCGAACCATACCCAGATCGTCTTCACGGGCGGGGAGGCTCTCGTCCGCAGGGACCTGGAACAGGCCGGATTGGAGTTGTACAAGCTCGGTTTCCCTTGGGGCATCGTCACCAACGGCTATCTGCTGACGGAAGAACGGCTGGAATCCCTGCTCCGGGCGGGTATGCGCTCGTGCACGGTCAGCCTTGACGGACTGAAGGATTCACACAACTGGCTGCGGCAAAACGACCTCTCGTTCGAACGTGCCGTCAACGCCATCAGGATGCTCCCGCGGACGGACCTCAAGTTTGATGTGCTGACGTGCGTCAACAACCGGAACTTCGATGAACTACCCCAGATCAGGCAGTTGCTGATCGATTGTGGCGTGAGGGACTGGCGAATCGCGACGATCTTCCCTATCGGACGGGCCGCGGATAATCCGGGGCTGCAGTTGCCTGACGATAAATTCAAGGCGGTCTTCGATTTTATCGAGGAGACGAGGAAGGAGGGGAAGATAAGGGCTAACTACGGTTGCGAAGGTTTCCTGGGCGATTATGAAAGCCGTGTCAGGGACAATCCGTTCTTCTGCCGGGCTGGAATCAATATAGGCTCCATTCTTGTGGATGGAAGCATATCCGCCTGCCCTGACCTGAGGGACCGTTTCATCCAAGGGAATATCTACAAGGATAATTTCGCGGATGTGTGGCAAAACAAGTATCAGATCATGAGAGACCGCTCCTGGACCAAGACGGGTATCTGCAAGGATTGTGAATTCTTCTGCCATTGCGAAGGAAACGGACTGCATCTTCGGAACACGGAGACCAACGAGGTCGCATTTTGCCACCTGAAAAGGATGACGGGAGGAAAGTGACCAACAAATAAATAGCCCAAGGCATAACGCCCTGAGCTATTTACATCACGTTGTTTTGATATGTAGTTTATAAAAAGCTATTTCTACCGCTTAGTTCATATCCACCGCATAATAGACCACCTTTCCGTTCGGGAGGATACCTGAGATGAAGAGCGCTTTCTCCTCTTGCTTGGAGATGCTGCTGACGATCCTGTCCACGTCCGCCTGGCTGTTCACTACGATGTTGTTCATCCTGACGATGATGTAGCCGTTCGGGATGCCCGCGCGGTTGAATTTACCGCCTCTCATCACCTTGGAAACCTCCAGTCCGTTGTTGAGTCCGTACTGCTGCAGCTTCTGTTTGCTCAGAGGGGTGAGCGTAGCGCCCAATTCGTTGGCGGATACCTGTTTGATCATCTCGGTGTCACCGTTCACGTTCTTGAGGGTCACTGTAGCCTTCTTGGACTTGTTATCCCTGAGGAAGATGACCTCCACCTTGTCGCCCGGTCTGAATCGGCTGATCTGGTCTTGCGTTTCCGAAACGCTCTTCACCTTGTTGCCATTGATGTGGGTGATGATATCTCCCTTCTTGATGCCCGCCTCTTCTGCCGCGCTGTTCTCGCTGACGGCGGCCACGTAGGCGCCTTCGAGCACCTCCAAGCCCTTCTCCTTGGCGAATTCAGCGTTGATGTCTTGGATCTGCACGCCGAGGAGCGCCCTCTGCACGGTGCCGAACTCCTTCAGGTCGGCCACCACCTTGCTCATGATGCTGGTAGGGATGGCGAAGGAGTAGCCCGAGTAGGAGCCGGTCTGGGAGGCGATGGCCGCATTGATGCCGACCAGTTCGCCACGTGTGTTCACCAAGGCGCCGCCACTGTTGCCAGGGTTGACCGCCGCATCCGTCTGTATGAACGACTCGATCTTCATGTCGGAGGTGAGGATGTTGATGTTACGCGCTTTGGCGCTGACGATACCGGCGGTGACGGTAGAGGTCAGGTTGAACGGGTTGCCAACCGCCAAGACCCATTCGCCCACCTTCAGGTCGTCCGAGTTACCCACGGTGAGGGTAGGGAGGTCCTTCGCGTCTATCTTCAGCAAGGCGAGGTCCGTGTTCGGGTCCGTGCCCACGATGGTAGCCTTGAACTCACGCTTGTCGTTGAGGACAACCGTCACGTTGTCCGAACCGTCCACCACGTGGTTGTTGGTCACGATGTAGCCATCCTGCGAGAGGATGACGCCCGAGCCCGAGCCCATCTGGTGTTGCCGAGGCTGTTGGCGTTGGTTGCCGCGTTCGCCGAAGAAGAACTCCAGGAACGGGTCGTAGTTGTAGCTGGTCTGTTTGGTCTCGATGACGGTCATCACGTGGACCACAGCGTTGACGGAAGTCTCGGCCGCCTCGGTGAAGTCCACCATGCCCCCCTTGTTGTAGGAAGCGTGTTGCGCGGGTGTCGTTTTTTCCACGATGATGGTCTCTTGTGGACCGAACTTCTTGTAGCAGAAGCAAGAGACCCCTGCGCTTAGAGCGGTCACCGCCAATACGGTGCCAATTGTTTTCAAGTGTTTCATATCCTTAAGTTTTTATTACGTTTTATAATCCATTTGGAGGGAAGAAAATCAACTCCCGCTCCGTTGAAATAACGTACAAATATTATGCAAATTTGTGCGAGTCGGTAGGTATTTAAACTGATTTAACATCAACCGTTCGTTTTTAACGTTTGATGATGAATTAATCTGTGCAAAATGTGAAAAATTGTCAGTGTCATAAGGAAAAAATGCTTATTTTTGCGGAGTAGAGTAGGAGGGTTTGTCGCTGGCGGCAACGTCAGAGGAAAGTCCGGGCAACAAAGGGCGCCGCGCTTCCTAACAGAAAGTCGTCCGTGAGGGTGAACTATCGCAGAAGAGAATGACCGCCCGCCTTGTGCGGGTAAGGGTGAGAAGGTGGGGTAAGAGCCCACCAGTCCCCTGGTGACAGTGGGAGCTGTGCGAGTCGCGGGTTGTAAGATCGAATATACCGACGCATGTAGGGCTGCCCGTCCGATGTCGGGGGGTAGATTGCTTGAGGCTTATGGTGACATAAGTCCTAGATTAATGACAAACGCCCGTCCGCGGGTACAGAACTCGGCTTATACGCCTACTCTCTTTTTTGTGTAACACCATGGTGTGACGATTTGTCAGTCTCTGTGACGGATCTCCATCGTGCATAGATATGCTAATTGCGTATGAAAAAAATCATACGGTTTATTGTGGATCAGGTGAAGTTCGTCACCATTGACATCTGGCGGACCACCATACACGACGAGCAAGGCAAGCGAGGATACCTTATGCTCTTCGCGAAGACGCTCGTCCTCTCCATCCAGAACTTCGTCAAGGGGAAGATGCCGGTCCGCGCCTCCGCGTTGACCTACTACTCCGTCTTCGCCCTGGTGCCGTTGCTCGCCTTCGTGTTCGGCATGGCGAGGGGCTTCGGGCTCGACACCTACATCGTCGACATGTTGCACAACCGCTACGCCTCCCATCAGGAACTGGTGCAGGTGGTGCTGAATTTTGTGGAGAACTATCTGAGCAATGCCACGGGCGGCGCCTTCGTCGGCATCGGTATCTGCGTGTTGCTATGGTCCGTCATGAAGGTCTTTTCGCAGATTGAGATGTCGTTCAACGAGATCTGGTACATCACCAAGAACAGGAACTACATCCGTCGTTTCACCGACTACATCTCCCTGCTGTTGGTCATCCCGATCTTCGTGCTGGTCTCCAATGGTGTCTCGTTCTATTTCAACCATGCGTTAGGCGTCTTTGATGGCTCGTATATCATCTCGCCGACGCTGAAGGTCGTGTTGGCTGTGATGCCTTACTTGGTGTCGTGGGTGGTCTTCACGATGATTTACGTGGTGATGCCTAACACGAAGGTGAGGTTCACCGCGGCCATGGTGGCGGGTGCCTTTTCCTGCATCACCTTCTTCGCGTTCAAGTGGGTCTACGTCTATTTGCAGACGATGATGACCTCCTACAATGCCGTGTATGGTGGTTTGGCGGCCATACCGTTCGCCTTGTTGTTCATCCAGACGACGTGGATGATCGTGCTGTTCGGGGCGGAGATCTCCTTCGCCTTGCAGAATGTCCGTAACTTCGAGTTCGAGAAGGATGTGAAATCCATCAGCCACCGCTATTTCGAGTTCGTGCTTTTGTCCGTCACCAAGATTGTGGCGAAGCGGTTCCGTGACGGTGAGACGCCTATGACATTGAATGAGATGTCTGATAAATACCGTATCCCTTTGCGCTTGGCCTCCGTCATCGTGCGTCGCTTGTGCAAGGCGGGAATCCTCACGGAGGTGCGGATAGACGAGCGGGACGCGTACATGCCGGCCATGGATGTCAATCGTATCACGGTCGCCACGTTCTTCGACATGGTGGACCGGGCAGGCCAGGAGACCTTCAAGCTGGAGCAGCTCGATGAGTTCGCTTCCGTGTGGGAATATACCCTGAACATACGTGAGTCGTTGATGAGCGTGTCGGGCGATAAATTGGTGATGGATCTATGATGGGACACTTAATGATTACAAGGATCGGTGAAGTGGGGAAGAGGTTGATTATGGCTTCTGCCATATGTGCGTTGCCCCTCCTCTCATCGTGTGATGTGAAAGAAAATAAAACTGAAATGATAGATAATATTTTTTTGAAGGCGGAGTATGGTACTCCGCATGAGACCTTCCCTTTCGACAAGGTCAAGTTGGATGATTATTTACCTGCGGTGAAAGAGGCGATTCGTCTTCATGACGAGGAGATCGACGCTATCGTGAAGAACCCCGAAGCGCCCACGTTCGAGAACACGATCGTGGCGTTGGAGCGCTCCGGCGCGTTCCTGACCCGTATCCAATATGTTTTCTACAATCTGTTGGAGGCCGAGACCTGCGCCGCGATGGACAGCCTCTCCGAGGAGATCTCTCCGTTGGAGACGGAGCACTCCAATAATGTGACGTTGAACGCTCCCCTGTTCGAGCGGGTCAAGGCGGTTTACCAGCAAAAGGATTCGTTGGGGCTGACGGCGGAGCAGCAGATGTTGCTGACGAAGACCTACGAATCGTTCGAGAAGAACGGTGCGACGCTCTCGGAAGAGGGCAAGGAGAAGTTCCGCGAGCTCAGCAAGCGCTTGTCCCTCCTGACGTTGAAGTACGGACAGAATGTCTTGAACGCCACGAACGCCTATAAACTGACCATCACCGATTCTGCGGATCTGGCCGGCTTGCCTCCTGCCATCGTTGAGGCTGCGGCGAAGAAGGCGAAGGACAACAACGTGACGGGTTGGATCTTCGACCTGACCTACCCAAGCTATGCCCCATTCATGAAGTATGCCGAGAACCGCGAGTTGCGCAAGCAGCTCTATATGGCCTACAACACCAAAGCCACGGAGGGTGATTTGGACAACCGTCAGGTGGTGAAGGATATCGTGAACGCACGCCTGGAGCTGGCGAACCTGATGGGCTACGAGGACTATGCGGCTCGTGTGTTGCGCTACCGCATGGCGGAGAACAAGGGAAACGTCTACAAACTGCTGAATGACCTTTTGGAGGCCTATAAGCCTACGGCGAAGGCGGAGATCGCGGAGGTGCAAGCCTATGCCAAAGCGCATGGCGCCGACTTCGAGATCATGCCTTGGGACTGGTCCTTCTATTCAGAGAAACTACGTGACGAGAAATATAGCATCAACGACGAACTGCTCCGCCCATACTTCGAGCTGGAGCATGTGAAGAAGGGCGTCTTCGGCTTGGCCACCAAGCTCTACGGCTTGACTTTCAAGAAGAACGAGAGCATCCCTGTCTACCATGAGGAGGTGGAGGCCTTCGATGTCTATGACAAGGACGGATCCTTCCTGGCGGTGCTCTATACCGACTTCCATCCGCGTGACGGAAAGCGGGGAGGCGCATGGATGACAGAGTTCCTCTGCCAGCATGTGGACGAGAAGGGTGTGGATGTGCGTCCGCATATCTCCATCGTCATGAACTTCACCCGTCCGACCGATTCGTTGCCGTCCCTGCTCACGTTCGACGAGCTGACCACCTTCATCCATGAGTTCGGGCACTCCATCCATGGCATGGTCTCCAAGTGCCACTACGAGAGC
>JAGCWA010000054.1 GCA_017962085.1 Paludibacteraceae bacterium | reverse complement strand
TCAAACAGTGGAATTTATCATGCCTGTCGTCTGAAGGCACAAAAGTGTCAACGATCTTTTGATACATATACCGCCTTAGCGGCACTGCCCCCCTAGGGGGGCAACTAACCCCCTTAAATTACTCTTCTAAGGAACATTAAAACATACTTTCTAAGGAACAAAAAAATGTCAAGGATGTTCTGAGATATGATAGTTAAGAGTTAATAGTTAAGAGTTAAGAGTTAAGAGTTAAGAATGTTGAAACGTTAGTTCGACGTAGTCAATTAAGAATTTTGAAACGTTAGTTCGACGTAGTCAATGGGATGCGCACTCAAAAACGGATGATCATATCCCCACTGATTTTTATTGCAAAAAAATTTATATTTGCTTAACCAATGATTGAACATATGCTCAAAAAACACCTCACCCTTCTGCTATTCCTGTGCGCCGCCAGCGCCCTCCACGCCGCCAACTACCTCACCTTCACGGCGAAGGAGGATGGTTCATCGTTCGGTATCGACATAATAAAAAAATACCTCTATGAGGAGGATAGCTCTTCGGCTATCCCTGATGTGCAATACTCTCTGGATGGAGGGAAAACTTGGACAAAACTTCCGACCGATACGTTCATCTCTCTGAAACGTAAAGGCGACAAAGCATTGCTGCGGGGAAACAATCCGCAAGGCTTCTCGGTCATAACAAGTAAATACACCAAATTCGTCATGACCGGACGCATCGCCGCCAGCGGTAGCGTGATGAGCCTCATCGACAACGTGGGCAAAAGCGTGGTCATTCCCAACGAATGTTGCTTCGATGGTTTATTTGAGGGATGCACCAGCCTGACGAAAGCGCCCAAACTGCCCGCCACAAAATTAACCGACGGATGCTACGCAAGAATGTTCGGCGGGTGCACCAGCCTTACTCAGGCACCGCAACTACCCGCCAAAGCACTAGCTAACAACTGCTATACGGGTATGTTCTCTTACTGCACCAGTCTCACGCATGCCCCGGAATTACCCGCCACACAACTAGCAAACAGTTGCTACGCGAATATGTTCTGGGAATGCACCAGCCTGACAAAAGCGCCCAAATTGCCCGCCACACAACTAGCAAACAGTTGCTACGTGGATATGTTCTGGGAATGCACTAGCCTCACAAAGGCGCCCAAACTACCCGCCACGACATTAGCCCGAAGTTGTTACAAAGACATGTTCAGTGGATGCATACGATTGACCCAAGCACCCCAACTACCCGCCACAAAACTGGAGGATTACTGCTATGAAAGCATGTTCAGTGGATGTATACGATTGACCCAAGCACCCCAACTACCCGCCACAAAACTGGAGGATTACTGCTATGAAAGCATGTTCAGTGGATGTATACGATTGACCCAAGCACCCCAACTACCCGCCACGACATTAGTCTATAATTGTTATTACAACATGTTTAAAGATTGCATCAGCCTACCTAACACACCATACCCAAGCGACACTTGCGTCGCCTCCCCCGCCAACAAAAAACTGTACGAATATAAATGGAGTGGCAAAGGGCCAATGGATACAATGTATATTTGTCGGACAAACAACGACACCATCCATGTGGAATTTGAGAAGGTGTCCATCGTCCATAAATATTCCTTTGGACGCCAGTTCAAACGTATAAACGATAACAAACTGCGAATCAAAACAGAGGGCCACAAAAACAACTTCCTTTCTTGCGAGGAGTGTAAGATCACCCGCTATTCCGTCGATCAAAAAGTGGACATCGCCTTTCTAACCGGCATAGACCTGAAGACGAACCCTACGGATGAAATGGTGCATCTACGGACAACCTCCCAAGATGGCGAACTGATATCGGAAATCACCATCATATTATATCCCGAACCGACTTTGTACTTGAAGATAAACGATTCCATCGTGAAAATTGACTCCACCGTCCCCATGCCCTCCTTCAACGAAAAGGATGACATAAGGTTAATCGCCATGACCGAAGACGGACGAGACCTAAAAGTAATTGAGCATTATTGGGGATATATGGACGGGCATCATGTGCGACCAGTATGTGACTGCGATCTTTTTGAAATTATCAAGGGTAATCAAATCAACCCCAAGCATCTTAAAAGGATGATAGGAAGTGGGGAGGAAAAAATATGGTTTTACTTCCGATATTATGACCGACACCTTAATAGAGTGTTCCAATCAGGCCGACCATTTTTCAATACAGGACAAACATCCCCCAATACCGATTAGCCCCCAACATTAATTGGTATCGACTAAATCAGTAATTAACAATTAAATAATCAAGCATTTATAAATAGCATAATGAACCGCCTCTATGGTGGCCACCCACCTCAAGAACGGATAATCATATCCCCCTTTAAATTTCCATCATAAAAATTTATATTTGCAACATACCCCAATCATTGGTACATAATATGCTCAAGAAACTCCTCATTCTTCTATTTCTATGCGCTGCCAGCGCCCTCCACGCCGCCAATTACCTTACATTCACGGCGGAGGAGGATAGTTCGTCGTTCGGCATCCTCAGCGAATGGGGAAACAACCCCGACATGCAATACTCCTTGGATGATGGGAAGACTTGGACAAAACTCACAAACGACACACTCATTCCCTTACCCAACAAGAAGAAAGCGCTGCTGAGAGGATACAACCCGCAAGGGATATCAAGAGACTTCGACGAGGTCACCCGCTTCGTCATGACCGGCCGCATCGCCGCCAGTGGTAGTGTGATGAGCCTGATTGATAATGTGGGCGAAAGCGTGGTCATACCCAATAGTTTATGTTTCCAATCCTTGTTTGCTGGCTGTGCCAGCCTGACGCAAGCCCCCGAATTGCCCGCCATACATTTGACTGATAGATGTTACGCGAGGATGTTTTTAGGATGCACAAATCTTAAGGAGGCGCCCCAACTACCTGCCATGCAACTAACAGGAGGGTGCTACAGAGGCATGTTCTCAGAATGTACCAGTTTAACAGAAGCACCTAAACTGCCCGCCACACATTTGGAGAATTGCTGCTACGATTGGATGTTCTCTGGGTGCACCAGCTTAACGAAAGCCCCCATATTACCCGCCACTCAATTACAATATTCTTGTTATGCTTATATGTTCAGCAAATGTACCAGTCTGACACATGCGCCTCAACTACCTGCCACACAATTAGCACAGTCTTGTTATAGTGGCATGTTCGAAGGATGTACCAGTCTGACACATGCGCCTCAACTACCTGCCACACAATTAGCGATGTCTTGCTATCGGGGCATGTTCAGCGGATGTTCCAGTCTGACAGCAGCACCCGAACTGCCTGCCATACAATTGCAGGCGGATTGTTATCATAACATGTTTAACAAGTGCACCAACTTAACAAAAGCGCCCCAACTACCGGCCACATCCTTAGCAGATGGGTGTTACGATGGAATGTTCATGGGTTGCACCAGTCTGACCCAAACACCTGAATTGCCCGCCACCACATTGACGAATTGGTGTTACAGAGAGATGTTCATGGATTGCACCGGACTAACAGAGGCATCGCAAATACCAGAAGATCATGGACATTACTACACCTACGATGACATGTATAAAGGTTGTACCAACCTTCCTCCGACATTCCAACTTATCCGTAAGACACCTGCCCCAAAGCAAGAGTCAACTATCAACACTGCGGAGCTATTCCCTGTAATAAAAGGATTTTCACCCAACAAATGTCTTACCTTCACGGCGGAATCGGACAATGTACAGATCAGCATAGAGAACAAAGGCCAAGGGAAGATATATCCTAATGTCCAATACTCCACAAACGGAGGAAAGAAATGGAAGGTTCTTAGGATTGGAGAACAAATCAAGTTGCCACACAAGGGTGACAAAGCATTGCTGAGGGGATACAACGCACAAGGTTTCTCATTCGCCCTCGACTCGTACATACGCTTCGTCATGACCGGCCGTGTTGCCGCCAGCGGTAGTGTGATGAGCCTGATCGACGGTATCGGGAAATGCCAAAAGATCCCCAATGCTTATTGCTTCGCTTGTTTGTTCGACTCGTGTGCTAGTCTGACGCAAGCACCCGAATTGCCCGCCACATCCTTAACAGGCTGGTGTTACTATAAGATGTTTTCAGGATGCACCAGCCTAACAGAAGCGCCCCAACTGCCCGCTACACAGTTAGACGAATGGTGTTACTGTTTTATGTTCTTTGGGTGTGTTAACCTGAGACAAGCCCCCGAACTACCAGCCACACAGACACTCAAAGGATGCTACAACAACATGTTCAGAGGATGCACCAGCCTAACCAAGGCACCGCAACTGCCCGCCACACAACTGACGAGAGGTTGCTACCTCTTCATGTTCGATAGTTGCACCAGTCTGACAAAAGCGCCTGAACTACCCGCCACTATCATGGCAGATGAATGCTATGCCGGAATGTTCAACGGATGTGCCAATCTGAAAGAGGCACCAAAACTGCCCGCCAAGAGGTTAAGTTGGCAATGCTATCTGCGGATGTTCGCTGGATGCACGCAACTGGTACGGGCTCCCGAACTACCCGCTGATGTATCGTTCGAGGCCTGCTATGCTGAGATGTTCGCAGGATGCACCAATCTGAAAGAGGCGCCACAACTGCCCGCCCCGTTCATGACGAAGGATTGCTACAGGGGTATGTTCAGAGGATGTACAAGTCTGACACAGGCACCCGCACTGAACGCCACAAAACTGGTTGACGGTTGCTATACCGAGATGTTTGAAGGATGCACCAGTCTGAAGGAAATACCTCAATTGCCAGAAATCTCTCTGGACTACAGGAAATTCAATCAATCAAAGAAAGACTATAAAACAGAAAAGCACATTGTGAGTTTAGGCAATGACACAATCCGTTTACACATTTTAAGCAGTGACTGGTGGCTCAAACGACACCTCGCAGGTACCAATTTTAAGTTAGAGGACAACGGTGTCCTGAGGATTCCAGATCTGAAGGGGAAAGATCGGTTTATGAAATGCGAAGGTCACAACATCACCAACTTCTCGGTTTCCCCACTGGGCGACAATCGTTTCAATTTGGAAAGCATCGATATAGCAACCCTTCCTACGGACAAAGAGGTGAAGCTAACGACAACCTCTCCTGAGGGAGAATTATTGGCGGAGGTTACGATTCTTATCTCGAGACCCACTTTCTATCTGGAAATAAACGACAGTCTGGTGAAAGTCGATACTACATCCCTCATGCCTTCCTTCAATGAAACGGATGATGTATGTTTTGTTGTCTTCGACGAAGATGGCAAAGAGATGGAGGTGATGCATCACAACATAATAAGAGTAGGTTCGATGCCCATGGGTGGAGTTATGATTCCAACAGGAAACGAACTTAGTTTTTATTCTAAAAAATGGTTTATTAGCACTTCTCATATTCCACCTCTTGAAATCTACCTTCACTACAAGAATGAAGATGGAATAACCTGGAAAAAATATTTCCCATTCTTTCGGATGAAATAATTTTTACAATGAACATCGCAAAACAACGATGGCCTTGTGAATTCACATTTTTATTATTATAAAGGACAATTAATAACAAACTACTCTTAATTTATTTCCATGCGACAAGTTCTCTCACTTATCATTCTTATCTTCTTCTTCGGCACAACAAGTGCCGCCAACTACCTCACCTTCACGGCGGAGGCGGACAATTCAGCGTTCGGCATCAAGATCGAAGAAAGCTACGACATGGACGAAGCGGACAGTTCAGCGATCAATACATTACGCAAGAATAATACCCCAGACGTGCAATACTCCCTGGACAGAGGGAAATCATGGACGGCACTCCCGACCGACACGCTCATCCGCCTGAAACGCAAGGGTGACAAAGCATTGCTGAGGGGAAACAACCCGAAAGGTTTTTCCAAAATATATACTATCGGTACAGCATACACCCGCTTCGTCATGACCGGCCGCATCGCCGCCAGTGGTAGTGTCATGAGCCTCATCGACGGAAAAGGTGAAACAACGGTCATACCGAACGATTACTGCTTCTATAAATTATTCAGCAAGTGCGAAAGCCTCACACAGGCGCCGCAACTGCCCGCTACAACACAGGCTAAGGGTTGCTACCAATTCATGTTCTTGGGGTGCACCAACCTCACGCAGGCACCGGAATTACCCGCAACGCAATTATCCGAAGAATGTTATGCCGGCATGTTTTCAAGATGCGAGAGCCTAAAAAAAGCTCCCGAATTACCCGCCACCCGTTTGAAGGATGGATGTTACAAAGGGATGTTCAAAGAATGCATACGACTGACCCAAGCCCCCGAACTACCCGCCACGACATTAGCCTATAATTGTTATTACAACATGTTTGAAGATTGCATCAGCCTGCCCAACGCACCATACCCAAGCGATACCTGCATCGCTTCCCCCGCCAACAACGAATTGTACGGGGAGAAAAAGATGAAGAATGGTCCAATGGATACAATAGATGTTTTGCGGGTAAACCAGGATACCACCCACTTGAAATTCAACACGAATTCTATCGTCCACAAGTATTCCTTCGGACGCCGATTCAATCGCATAAACGACAGCAAGCTGGAAATCGAAACATTAGACCGCCAAAAACGTTTCTTCAACTGCGAAGGTTGTACAATCGCCCGCTACTCCGTCGACCAAAAGGAGGGCATCGCCTATCTGACGAGCATAGACATAGTGTCAGATTCCAAGGACGACGAAGCGCATCTACGGACAACCACTCAGGATGGCGAACTGGTTTCGGACATCACGCTGAACCTATCACCTTCCATGACTATCCACCTATCAATCAACGACTCACTGATAAAAATCGATTCCATCGGTCCTTTGCCAGACATCAAGGAGAACGACAAGCTGAAGTTAGTCGCCATAGCTGATGACGGACGGAAATTGAAGATACTACAGAGTAGGTGGTGGGATGATGACAGAATGGGAGGCACATTGGACGATGTATGCACCGACGATCAGATCGTCAATAAAACATTCATGTGCCTACAAAAGAAAAGATGGAAGAAAACATGGGTTAGCATTTGGGTGATGGCCCAAGAAAGCAAAAAGATATGGAGACCTTGTTTACGATTCTTTTGGTCACCGAAGGAATAATGGGGGGAGAATCGTACGACAACATCCATCCACACCATTCATTTACCAACAGGCTAGGATATGTTTTGCCACTTCAGGGCGCAATAAAACACCCCGACCATTCCCCCAGGGCGTTGCCCTGGGCTAGATAATGTGTTGCCCCTCCGGGGCGCCAATGAACCGGATGGTCATTCATAATTGACTACGTCGAACTACCGTTTCATAATTCATAATTCAAAATTATCATGCCCTTTCAGGGCGGACATTGAACCGCATAGTCCTCTTAATTCTTAATTGACTTCGTCGAACTAACGTTTCTTAACTCTTAACTCTCTCCCCTCTCCTCGCATCCGCAAATACGCCCTCGCCGTCGCCAACACATCCTTCTCGCAATAGACCGCGATGCGCTTCAGGTCTCGCTCCTCGTAGAAGACACCCGCCACCTGGCTGCCATCGATATCATCCTTCGGTGTGGGGATGCCCAACACGGCGCACAACAGTTTCAGCGAAGTGTAATGTTTGTAGTCCCCGAACTTCCACATATCCATCGTGTCGAGCAGGCGGACCTCCCACGGTTTTCTCCCCGCAACGTTCAATATCTCAGGCAATTGGATACCATGGATCAACATCCGACGGGCAATGAAGGGGAAATCGAACTCCTTCGCGTTGTGTCCGCAGAGGTAATGGCTAGGCGTCTGGTAGGAGTGATTCAGCAGGTCGGCGAAGTCGAGCAACAACTGCCGTTCATCCTCCCCGCAGAAGGATTTCTCCCTGAAAAGGAGCGCACCCTCCTCCTCGTAGGCGAACCCTACGGAGATGCATACCACACGTCCGAATTCAGCGAAGATACCCGCCTCATGGTACATACTCTCGGCCGTGCAATCTTCCGTGTAACGCTCAGGCACACGCTTCTTCATCTGCTCCACCTTCTCTTCCCACAGATGCGCCAAAGCGGGGTCCAATTCACTCAACGTGGCCGTCATAGGGGCCGTCTCAATGTCCAAAAACAGAATGTTTTTCAAATCAGGCATAATTTCTCAGTTTTAAATTATAAATAAACAGGTAAAATTGAAACGAAAGGGGGAATGCCAGCAAACCTGCATTCCCCCTCGCTATGATATTATTTCTTCTTCGCCTTCATCTTGCGCGTGAGCGTCTGGATGCACTCACGACGAGGGATGATGACGGAGAGTCCCTTGTAATCGACCTCCTCCTTGATGATCTTTATCATCTCGTCATAGTTCTTCTTCAACGGAACGAACACACGGAGGTGCGCAGGATCCACGCCCAAGCCGAGGCAGATGCTCTCGATCTTACCCGTACCCTGCGAATCCTGACCACCCGTCATGGCGGTCGTCTCATTGTCTGAAATCACGATGGTGATGTTAGCGTTCTCATCCACAGCATCCAAAAGACCGGTCATACCGGAGTGCGTGAAGGTGGAGTCTCCGATCACTGCCACAGCCGGGTAGATGCCGGCATCCGCCGCACCCTTCGCCATGGTGATGGAGGCGCCCATGTCCACGCATGAGTTGATCGCCTGGTATGGAGGCAACGCACCCAACGTGTAGCAACCGATGTCGCCGAACACCTTGCTGTGCTCATAGCCGCGGAGCACCTCGTTCAGGGCCTCGTACATGTCACGGTGGCCACATCCCTGGCACATCTGCGGTGGACGCATCTTCACGACGGATGGTATGCTGTAAACAGACTTATGCTCTCTTCCGAAGGCCTTGCCCACGCTGTCCGGATCCAACTCGCCCGTGCGTGGCAACGTGCCGTCCAAACGACCCATCACCTTCTTCGCCTCGAAGAAGCCCTTCAACTGGCTCTCCACGAACGGATAACCGTCCTCGATCACCAAGAGGGACTCACACTCGGAAGCCAACTTGTCGATCATCTTCTTAGGCAACGGGTATTGGGATACCTTGACAACAGGGTACTCGCAACCCTCAGGGTAAACCTCGTTCAAGTAGTTGATACCGATTCCGCAAGCCACCACACCGATCTTCTTGTTGTTTCCGTCGATGTAACGGTTGTATGGTGAATTCTCTGAAGCGGACAATATCTCGCTCTGCATATCCAACAAGTGTTGGTAACGACGGCGCGCGATGGCTGGCAACAAGACGAACTGACGTGGGTCTGCCGGTACGCTGTTACCGTTCTCTGGCCTCACCTCCTTGCGCTCAACGCCTGAGCGGGAGTGCGCCAAACGGGTGACGATACGCATCAGGACAGGATAACCCAACTTCTCGGAAAGGTCAAAACCGTTGTAGGCCATATCGTACGCCTCTTGCTGATTGGAAGGCTCCAGGATAGGAATCATGGCGAAGTTACCATAGAAGCGGGAGTCCTGCTCGTTCTGTGAGGAGTGCATGGACGGATCGTCCGCCGCCAACACCATCATACCACCATTCACACCCGTGATGGCAGTGTTCACGAAACAGTCCGCCGCAACGTTCATTCCCACGTGCTTCATGCAGACCAACGAACGCTTGCCTCCGTATGACATACCGAGCGCAGCCTCCATGGCCGTCTTCTCATTGGATGACCAATGGCTGTGGATATTACGTTCCTTCGCTTGCTTGGAGTTCTGGATATACTCCGTGATCTCGGTGGAAGGTGTTCCAGGATATGCGTAAACACCTGAAAGTCCACCATCAATCGCCCCTTGGGCAATGGCTTCGTCAGCCAATAACAATTGTTTCATTACTATCGTATCTTTTTATATTCTATTCTCTAAACAAATCACACCTACAAAATTAGTCTTTTTCAGGCTGAAAGACAAACGAACCCCGCAAGAAAGAGTCATCCGCGGAACTCCAACATGCGGCTGATATACTTGCCGACGATGTCGAACTCGATGTTCACGACGCTACCCACCTCGATTTGGCAGAAGTTCGTGTGCTCGTAGGTGTAGGGAATGATGGCCACGGAGAAGCCGTCCTTCTTGGAGTCACAGACCGTCAGGCTCACGCCGTTCACCGTCACGGAACCCTTCTCGACCGTCACATAGCCCTTCTTGGCCATCTCGGCGTCCATGTCGTATTGGAAGGTGAAATACCAACTGCCCTCCTCGGATTTCTTGCCGACGCACTTCGCCACCTGGTCCACATGTCCCTGCACGATGTGCCCGTCCAACCGTCCGTTCATCACCATGCTACGCTCCAGATTGACGAGGCTACCCTCCTTGAGAAGGCCTAGGTTCGAGCGACGGAGCGTCTCCTGGATGGCAGTCACCGTATAGGTGTCGGCCGTCTTCTCCACCACCGTCAGGCACACACCGTTATGCGCCACACTCTGGTCTATCTTCAATTCTGACACGAAAGGACAGGTCATCGTGATGTGCAGATTCTCCTGGTCTTTCCGCAATGCGACCACCTTGGCCGCCGTCTCTACTATTCCTGAAAACATAATTATATCTATTATTTTTATATTCAATTAATTAGTCTAACGCTCCACGCTCTTCACGCCTCGGATCGCCTTGATCTTCTTGATCACATCCTCCAGCACATGCGTGTCCGAAACAGTGACGGTGAGGGTGCCGCGGAAGAGTCCGTCGGACGAATCCACGGACATGGCCCGCAACGATACGTTCGTCTCCTTCTGTATCAGCGAGGAGATGTTCGTGACGATGCCTATATCGTCCGTACCAGTGACATGCAGGGTGCAGTTGTACTGCGTGCCTGACTTGCCGGCCCACCTCGCCTTGATGAATCGGTAGCCGAAGCGGGAGAGCATCTGCGGCGCGTTCGGACAATCCTTCTTGTGTATCTTGATGGTTCCCCTCACGGAGACGAACCCGAAGATGTCGTCGCCATAGATCGGGTTGCAACATTTCGAGAGCGTATAGAGTATGCCCTGCAGATGATCGTCTATCACCAAGACATCCTCCTTGTTCGGATCCGTGGAGGATGAAGAGTTATGCTCGAAACCATCCGCGGTACGCACCTCGTCGGGCTTGGCGTCCGTGGAGCACTCCACATAGAGGTCTTTTATCTTTGAGAAGTCTATACTATCCTCCGCCAAACGTTGGTAGAAGATCTGTATCGTGGCACAGCCTATTTTCTTCGCCAACTTAGCGGCGACCCGCTCGTCGTACTCGAGCTTCCAGTTCTTCAGCCTACGTTTGAACAGTTCTTTGCCCAACTCGACGTTGGCAGACTCTTGTTCCTTGAGTATGCGTTTGATGTGCGTCCGCGCCTTGGTCGTCTGCACGAACTCCAACCACTCCTTGTGGACCGTCTGGTTCGAAGCGGTCATGATCTCCACCTGGTCACCGCTACTCAGTTGGTAACGGATCGGCACGTTCTTACCGTTCACCTTACCGCCTATGCACTTGGAGCCCAAGCCTGAATGGATCATAAAGGCGAAGTCCAACAACGTGGCGCCCTTCGGCAACTGCTTCAACTCGCCGGAAGGGGTGAAGACGAACACCTCCTTGTCGTAGAGATCCAGCTTGAAATCGTCCATGTATTCCAAACCGTCCACGTTAGGGTGCTGCAACAGGTCACGCACATTGGCGAGCCAATCGTCGAAGAGGGCTTCCCCCTTCACACCCTTGTACTTGAAGTGGGCGGCGAATCCTTTCTCGGCGATTTCGTCCATGCGTTGCGTGCGTATCTGCACCTCCACCCACTTGCCCTCCGGACCCATCACGGTGGTGTGGAGCGATTCGTAACCATTTGATTTTGGTATAGATAACCAATCCCGCAAACGCTTCGGGTTGGGTTGGTACATGTCCGTGACGATGGAATAGGCTTGCCAACAAGCCGCCTTCTCCTTCTCCAACGGAGTATCTAAAATGATACGGATGGCAAAGATGTCGTAGATGTTCTCGAAGACAGTGTTCTGCTTCTTCATCTTGTTCCATATCGAATAGACCGACTTCGTGCGACCTTTCATCGTGAAGGTGAAGCCAGCCTCCTCCAACCGTTTCTGCACCGGCTCGATGAAGGCCTTGATGTAGGCGTCGCGCTGTTGCTTCGTGTCATGTAGTTTGTTGACGATATCCTCGTAGATGGCGGGATGGGTCTGCTTCAGGGAGAGGTCCTCGAGCTCCGACTTCACCTTGTAGAGACCCAGACGATGGGCCAAAGGCGAATAGAGGAAGGATGCCTCCTTGGCGATGCGGTTGCGGCTCTCCTCGTCGTACTGGCTCAAATTGCGGATTTGGTAGAGCTGGTTACAGATCAGCACGATCACCACACGGATATCCTCCGCCATGGAGAGCAACAGACGCCTGAAGGCATCCGACTCCACCGGAGGATGGTTCCTGTACAACTCGCCCACCTTGAGCAAGGAGTTGACAAACGTGGCGACCTGCTCACCGAATAGGGTCTGGACAGCCTCGGGGGTGGTCAGCTCGGCAAGCACAGCCTCGTAGAGCAGGACACCGACCACCGGCACCTTGCCCAAATCCACCTCCACCTTGATGATGCGGACGATGTCACATCCCCTTTTCATCAAAGGATGGTCCGTAGCGAACAGACGTGACAACTCCTCCCGCTCCTGTGGAAGCAGGTCGTACGTCTCCATCAACTGCAAGCAATTATCCGTCATAAACCCCTCATTATCATTTCATTTTAGAACCTCTCGCCAATATGATATAGACATAGCATACGGTGGAGAGCCAGTCTTCCGACAAATGAAGCTTCTCCTTGTAAGCGCGCACATTAGCGGCCGACTTGATCACGTCAGGGTTCTTGAAATCGCTTGACGTGCAAATCTTATGCACCGATTCGTCGATCATAGATTTCATCCATTTGCGCAGGAACAACGGCAGACGCAGACCCACTTGCACGTCCAACGAAACCGCTGTCATAATCTCCTGCATCAAGGTCTGGAACCATATACCAAACGGTTGCAGGTCCATCACCTTCTTACAACACCTCTTGATCGAGCTGTCTATCTCCGCAAAGAATGAGTCCGACAATTTATACTCCTCTTTCATCTTCGCGGCCACGAACTTCTTCTCCGCAACGCCTAGACGTCCCTCCGTAGGGATCTTGAACTTCTGCTTCAACACCTTCAACTGAGGCAATTGCTGCAGGTTCATGATGCCCAATGTGGCGGCGGAAGATGCTTGTATGTAGACGTTGATCAACGTGATGAAGTTCTGCACCTTCTCTTTGACGAACTCCTCTTTCTTCTTCTTTCTCGCTTTTAGTACTTCAGACAGTCCCATTTTTATATCATTAATAATTAATTATTTACTTTTTAACGTACCCCATGTCTCTTCAACAATGGTAATATCGTAGGCTCTTGCCCCCTGAATCGTTTGTAGAGGGTCATCGGATGCTCGCTGCCTCCCTTCTCCAACACCTCATGACGGAAGCGTCCCGCCGTCTCTTGGTCGAATATGCCATGCTCCTGGAACACCGAGAAGGCGTCCGCATCCAACACCTCCGCCCATTTGTAGCTGTAATAGCCGGCGGAATATCCTCCCGAGAAGATATGGTTGAACTGCGTGCTCATCAGCGTGCCCTCCACCGGAGGAAGCGTCTGCGCCGCGCTCCACGCCTCGTTCTCGAAGGCCTTCACATCTCCGTCGAAAGGCTTCTGGATCGTATGCCAACCCATGTCCAACAGTCCGAAGCTCAGTTGGCGCAACGTGGCATAGCCGATGTTGAAGTTGGCGGCCTTCCTAATCCGCTCGATCAGCTCGGCAGGGATAGGCTCACCGGTCTTGTAATGCACGGCGAATCCGTCCAAATACTCCTTCTCGAACGCCCAGTTCTCCATCATCTGGGAAGGCAGCTCCACGAAGTCACGGTAGACGTTCGTGCCCGCCAAGCTCTCGTAGTGGCACTTGGAGACCATGCCATGGATGGAGTGCCCGAACTCATGGATGAAGGTGGTCAGCTCGTCGAACGTGAGCAGGGACGGCAACGAATCGGTCGGACGGGTGAAGTTCATGACGATGGAGATATGCGG
>JAGCWA010000053.1 GCA_017962085.1 Paludibacteraceae bacterium | reverse complement strand
GAGCACATCCGCCTGGGCGAGTCCTACAAGAACGTGAAGAAGGTCTACTCCATCAACATCCTCTATTTCGATCTGGGCACCGGCAAGGACTTCCTCTACCACGGCACGACCACCTTCAAGGGGGTGTTCCAGAAGGACGTGCTGGAGGTCAACAAAAGGGAGAAGGAGTACTTCGACAAGGAGATGGCGGCTGTCGGGAAGAACATATTCCCGGAGTACTACCTCATCCGTGTGAACCAATTCAACGAGGTGGCCAAGACGCCTATCGAGGAGTGGCTGGACTTCCTGAAGAACGGGAAGATCAAGGAGAACACCACCACGCCGGGCCTCAAGGAGGCGGAAGAGAAGCTCCGCATCGCCACCATGAGCGAGAAGGACCGCAAGGAGTATTTCGCCCACGTGGACGCCATCATGTCACAGAATGACACCATCGAGACCTACAAGAAAGAGGGCCGTGACGAAGGCGAAGCGATTGGATTGGCGAAAGGGTTAGAGAAAGGCAGGGCGGAAGGCAGAGAGGAAGGTGCTCAAGCCAAAGCGTTGGAGATGGCCAGGAAAATGCTGGCGAAAGGATTTGACAAACAAACGGTGGCGGATCTGAGTGGGCTTCCACTTGAGAAGGTGGAGAAGATTTAACGCACCTGTTTAGACGTACAATCGTTCCCCGAAAATATATGTGCCGATGCGCACGAGGGTGCTGCCCTCTTCCACGGCGATGTGGTAGTCGCCAGACATGCCCATGGAGAGTTCACGGAACTCGGGGGCATAATTGCTTTTCACTTCATCGAACAATGTTTTCAGTGCATGGAATTCCTTGCGGATCTCTCCCTCGTCGTCCACGTGGGAGGCCATGCCCATGATGCCCACGATCTTCACGTGCTCATACGCCTTGTAGGCGCCGTTGGCGAAGAGAGTGCGGACCTCCTCAGGGGAGAAGCCGAACTTTGTCTCCTCCCGTGCGACGTGCACCTCTAGGAGGCACTCGACCGTCCTACCACAGGCGGCGGCCTGCTTGTTGATCTCCTTCAGCAGGTGCTCCGTGTCGACGCTATGGATCAAAGCGACGAAGGGCACGATCATCTTCACCTTGTTGGTCTGCAAATGACCGATGAAGTGCCATGATATATCGGAAGGCAACAGTTCTTTCTTGGCGACCAACTCCTGCACCTTGTTCTCTCCGAACAGGCGATGTCCTGCGTCGTACGCCTCTTGCACGGCCTCGGCGGGGTGGAACTTAGAGACGGCCACTAACCTTGTTCCCTGGGGTAGGGAAGCGTTGATTTCCTTGATTCTATCGGCAATGGATGACATGATGCCCTCCTTTTTTATGTTAATTCATCACGCTGGTGCGCTGTAATGGAAGATGTCCGCGATGGCGGTCTCCGTCATGCTGACGATGTCGCTGTCCGAAATGGAGTCCTTAAGACCCTCTTTCAGGTTCTTGAAAGCCTCTTGCATGTCGTCCGCGTGTACAAGCATCACGCTGGAGATCTTCTTCTCCTTGGCGGAAACCTCATCTACAGTGATGAAGTTCACCTTGCATTTGAACCACTTCTCACACTCGATGTCTTCTCCAAATATCTCACCAATTTTGACATGCTTGATACCCTCGATGGTGAACAAACCGTTCTCGTATGCGCTCGAAAAGAGGGAAACCTCTTCGTTCACACGTTTCTCAGCCTCTGTGAAGGAGAGGGCATCCACCAAGTAGATGTCAGACATTTTTTTGTTCTTTCCGGAATCGTCCAGCTTATTGTAGCAGACTTTACATTCAAACCAATAATTCATACGTCTTAGTTTCTTATATTTGAAAAAGCACCCATACGTGATGACTCACGTATGGGGTGATAATTATGAGAAAGGGGAGGTCGCCTTAAGCGATCACACCCAGTTTCTTTCCTACTTTTCCGATCTTCTCCAACGCTATGGCAACCTGCTCTTCTGTGTGGGTAGCCATCAGGGAGAAACGAATCAGTGTGTCGTTGGATGGAACCGCAGGGCTCACCACAGGATTCACGAAAATACCGTCTTCGAAGAGGAGTTTGGTGAACAAGAATGTCTTCTCGTTGTCACGGATGAAGAGAGGGATGATAGGTGTTTCGGTGTGACCGATCTCGAATCCCAGGCTTCTGAATCCGTCCAAAGCCATCTTCGTGATTTTCCAGAGGTGATCCATACGCTCCGGCTCGTTCTTCATGATCTCGAGCGCAGCCAACACGGAAGCCGTAGCGGCCGGTGTGATGCTCGCACTGAAGATATATGGTCTCGCATTGTGACGGAGGAAATTGATCACGCATGAATCCGCGGCGCAGAAACCACCGATAGATGCGAGGGACTTACTGAAAGTACCCATGATAACATCCACGTCCTTCGTCAGACCGAAGTGGTCGCACACGCCACGACCTTGTTTGCCGAAGACACCCAAACTGTGCGCCTCATCGACATAGATGTTTGCGTTATATTTCTTTGAGAGAGCGACAATCTCCGGTAGCTTGGCCACATCGCCTTCCATACTGAAGACACCGTCCACAACAATCATCTTGATCTTGTCCGGCTCGCACATCTGAAGTTTCTTCTCGAGTGACTCCATGTCGTTGTGCTTGAATTTCAAAGCCTTGGAGAAGGACATTTGCTTGCCTGCCATGATGGAGGCGTGATCCAACTCGTCGAACAACAGATAATCCTCGCGGCCAGTCAACATAGAGACAACGCCCATGTTCACGTTAAATCCAGCGGAGAAAATCAACGCTTCCTCTTTCCCGACGAACTCCGCCAACTTTCTTTCCAACTCCACATGTATGTCCAATGTGCCGTTCAAAAATCGAGAACCCGCACAACCAGAACCATATTTTTTAGTCGCTTCAATGGCGGCCTCTTTTATTTTAGGATGATTGGTTAAGCCAAGATAGCTGTTTGAACCGAACATCAACACTTTTCTACCGTTCATGATAACTTCGGTATCTTGTTCACTCTCTATCTCTCTGAAGTAAGGGTATACACCCAATGCTTTAACCTTCTGCGGCTCGGTGTACTTGGATAATTTCTCTTGTAATAAACCCATTTTAGTATTCTAACAATTACGGGGCAAATATAAACATTTTTTCACATATAATGGTAACGCACAGAAAAAACGCATATAAAAATATGTGGGAATGACTGAGAATTAACAATTAAGGACGATTGTCCCCTGTGGCCAGTCAAGGAATATGGCTCCGCTTTTATGATTCCTAAGGAAACACGGTTGGCCATAAAAAAGATTCCCGCCCTGAGTGCAGAGCGGGAATCAATTCTTATCTCAAGGTGAATCCGAGGAGACACCTTAATGTTTATTATTCACCCTTCAACATCACGTTGGTGTATGTCTTGTCGCCCACTTGGATACGCAAAGCGTATTGACCAGGAGTCAAGAAGGAAGCGTTGAATGTGTAGCTGTATTGTCCAGCGGTCAATTGCTCGCTCATGAAAGTGGACAATTGACGACCGTTCATGTCTAAGATGTCAACCGTCACTTTGGCGTCTGCGCCCATGGTGAAAGCCAAGTTGATGCTCTCGACGAATGGGTTTGGAGAAGCCAAGTAGTTGAAGTCTGCTGTGTATTCGAAATCATCACGGCCAGGAGCGGCGGACTTCACAGCGTCGTTCTCATAGACGGCAGGAGTCTCCATGAACATCTCGGCATATTTGCCGCCACACTTGCAGCCCGTATCGGTTGAGCTTTCGCTCTCCACTACGATGAGCACCGGATAACGTGCGCCCTCCGCGAAATATTGGTAACGAACCGAACGGATGTTGTAAGTGGTCTTGCCGAATGTCTGCTTGTAGGTCTTCGTCACCTTCACACGCAATACGTTGCGGTAAGTGTTTCCGTCAGGCAACACGAGCGTACCCCACGCGTCAGCTTTGGTGATGTAGTTACCCTCGATGAAGGAAGGATCTCCGTTGTTTGGCGTGTAGACACCATCCATAATGCCCGCCTTCGAATCTTGGTAAGAAAGTGGGAACATCAAGTCTACGATAGGCTCCTTGAAGTCGATTTTAGCGCCTGGAGTGATCATACCGTAGTACCTCTTCTCCGACTTGGTGATCTCGAACAAAGTATGCTTTGTTCCACCCTCGTCGCAGCTGAGTCTGTAGCCTTGCTCTGCCACAGCGTTGAGGTCTTCCTGTTGATCGATGTACATATCCTTGAGTATCTTGGCCTTTGAGAAGTCCCAGTATTGGTTAGCACCGGCCTCTCCCTGCTCCTTGTACTCGATTTGCTTCATATTTCGATAGTCGCCAATACGAAGCTGATTAGCTTTATATGACAAACTGTATTGTGCAAAACAACCAGTCGCGAAAAGCATAGCCGCTGATAATGTAAATAGTTTTCTCATTTCCGTAAATTTTTTAAGCGTTAAAAAACGTGGTAAATTTAGCAATAATTTTCGAGAATCAAACCATATAATAGTTAAAAATTAAGAATTAAAAAGTAAGAGTTGAGAAACATGGCAGGTTGTAGCTGGTGGCGTATGATTGTGCGGGGATATTATTATTCCTGCTCACCCTTGATATGAGGCAGACCGATGCGGAAACGCACGGCGATGATCCTGGTGGCGGCGACGCTGAAGGCGCAGAGGATCTGCGACCATGAATTGTCCACACCTGTCAGATGACAAACATAATAGACAAAACCGCCTATGATACAGGCGATCGCATAGATCTCTTTCCTGAATATCAGCGGGATCTCGTTGATGAAGATGTCCCGGAAGACTCCTCCCGCCGCACCGGTGATGCAACCCATCACGATTGCCACCCAAAAGTCATATCCCGCGCCCAATGTCTTCTCTATGCCCACCACCGTGAAGAGCGCCAGTCCGATAGTATCGAATATGAAGAAGGTGATATTCAGATGGATAAGATATTTCCGGAAGAGGATGACGAAAAGGAGCGCCACGCCGGACCATATCAGGTAGTTGGCGTTCAGCATCCAGAAGGGGGTCTCCCCGATGCAGAGGTCGCGGATGGTACCTCCCCCAATGGCGGTCACCAGTCCCACCACGTAGGCCCCGAAGAGGTCGAAATCCTTCTTCGCGGCGAGGCGGATACCACTGATGGCAAAGGCGAACGTTCCGATGTTTTCCAGTATTTCGGTCAATCCAATCATAGTTCCTCTATCGTAATGGTTTTCTTCAGGACGGTGCCGAATTCGCACTTCAGGTTCCTCACCTCTTCCCGTATGCTTTCCAGCCGTTTCACCGTCTCGAAGACTCTCTTCACATGGTCTTTATCCTGCTCCAAGATTTTCTGCGCGCCCTTGATGGTGAGGTTGCGTTGCTTCAGCAGGTATTGCACCGTGCGCACCTCCTCGATGTCCTCGTCCGTGTACAGGCGTTTCCCTTTGCTGCTTCTGCGGGGGGAGAGGTTGGGGAATTCGCTTTCCCAGTAACGGAGGGTGGACGTCTCAAGTCCAAGCATTTCCGCCACTTCGCTGATTTTGTAATATCTTTTCTCTTCGTTGCTCCCCATGGATCAGTCGAAAATGTTTCCGTTGTTGGAGACGATCTGGATCATCTCGTCGTATTGCTTAGGCGAGAGGTCCATGTAGTAATAGTTGCGAGGATCCACCACCTTGCCCTTGTAGCGCACCTCATAGTGCACGTGCGGACCCGTGGACTTACCCGTGTTACCCATGTAGGCGATGACTTGTCCTCGGACGACAGGCGAGCCCACCCTCAGGTTGCTCACGAAGCTGTTCAAGTGCCCGTAAAGCGTTTTGTAACCGTAGCCGTGGTCCACGATCACCACGTTACCGTAGCCCTGCATCCAACCGCGGAAGTCGATGACACCCTTGCCCGTGGCGAAGATGTTGGTGCCGATCTCGCCGGAGAAGTCCATGCCGGCGTGGAACTTAGGGGTCTTATAGATAGGGTCGATGCGGTAGCCGTAACCGGAGGCCATACGTTTCAGGTTTTTGTTCATGACTGGCTGGATGGCCGGGATGCAGAGCAACATATCCTCCTTATTGCGGGCGAGGTTCACCACCTCGTCGAAGGAGGTGGACTGCACGAAGAGTTGCCTGCGGATGCGTTCCATCGTGGCGGAAGTGTTCGCCGCGATCTCCGAATTGGTGCGGGAACGCAGGTCCTTGTATTTGCTTTGGTAGTCGGACCCCATGCGGATGCCCTTGCTGACAGGGTCCGCCTGCACGATGAGCCGGTAGAGGTTGTCGTCCCTCTGCTGGATATCCGTCAGGACGCTCTGCACCTCGTCCAACTGGGCGTTCAACAATTCATATTGAGCCTCCAACTGCTCCCTTTCGCTGCGCAGTTTCTTCTCTCTCGGAGACTCGATGAAAAGGGCGAATATGAGGAAGCAGGCCAAGCCCGTCAAGACACCTGTGAGCAAGTGGGACAAGAACCAATTCGCCCAATGTCGTATAGTGTTGTCAACCCGCTCGAACGATAACGTTTTGGGGTTGAACTGGTATTTTGCCTTTGCCATGTTATAGTTTCCTAAATAAAATGCGATGGCAAAGATAGTTTTTTTGTCGGAAATGTGCTACTTTCGCGACACTGAATAATAAAATATAAGATGTTAACAGCAAAAGAAATCCGCAAATCGTTCACCGACTTCTTCGCGTCGAAGGGCCATACCATCGTCCCTTCCGCTCCTATGGTGGTGAAAAACGACCCCACATTGATGTTCACCAATGCGGGTATGAATCAGTTCAAAGATATATTTTTGGGCAATGCGCCCCGTAAATACCCGCGCGTCGCGGATTCGCAGAAATGCCTCCGTGTGAGCGGAAAGCACAACGATTTGGAGGAGGTGGGCCTTGATACCTACCACCACACCATGTTCGAGATGTTGGGCAACTGGTCCTTCGGTGATTACTTCAAGAAGGAGGCGATCACCTGGGCATGGGAATACCTCGTGGATGTGCTGAAGATCGACCCGAACCGCCTCTACGCGACGGTCTTCGAGGGTAGCAAGGAGGATAACCTCGAAAGGGACGATGAGGCCGCTGAGATCTGGGCGCAGTTCTTGCCGAAAGACCGTATCATCAACGGTAACAAACATGATAACTTCTGGGAGATGGGCGACACGGGTCCGTGCGGTCCTTGCTCCGAAATACATATCGACCTGCGTGACGACGCGGAGCGCGCGAAAGTGCCTGGCGTCGAGCTGGTCAACAAAGACAACCCACAGGTCATCGAGATCTGGAACAATGTCTTCATGCAGTTCAACCGTAAGGCGGATGGCTCGCTGGAGCCGCTCCCTGCCAAGCATGTGGACACGGGTATGGGCTTCGAACGTCTCTGCATGGCTTTGCAGGGCAAGAAGTCTAACTACGACACGGATGTCTTCCAACCGATCCTCAAGGCGATCGGTAACATCTGCGGCTGTGAGTATGGAAAGAAACGTGAGACGGACATCGCCATGCGTGTGATCGCGGACCATATCCGTACGATCTCCTTCTCCATCACTGACGGTCAATTGCCTTCTAACGCAAAGGCGGGCTACGTGATCCGTAGAATCTTGAGACGTGCCGTACGCTACGGCTACACTTTCCTCGGACAACGTTCGGCTTTCTTGTATAAGTTGCTTCCTGCCCTCATCGATACGATGGGCGACGCTTACCCTGAACTGATCGCTCAACAATCGCTCGTCGAGAAGGTGATCAAAGAGGAGGAGGAGTCTTTCCTCCGTACCCTGGAGACGGGTATCCGCTTGCTGGATAAGGTGATGGCGGACACGAAGGCGGCTGGCAAGAGCGAAATCTCCGGCAAGGATGGTTTCACCCTCTACGACACCTTCGGTTTCCCATTGGACTTGACGGAGCTGATCCTCCGCGAGAATGGCATGACGGTCAACGAGCCTGAGTTCAACCAGGAGATGCAGAAGCAGAAGGAACGCGCGCGCAACGCGGCGGCTGTGGAGACGGGCGACTGGGTGCAGCTGAAAGAGGGCGAATGCGAGTTCGTCGGCTATGACCTGCTCTCTTGCGACGTGGAGATCCTCCGCTACAGAAAGATTAAACAGAAGAATACTGAATATTATCAAATCGTGCTGAACAGGACTCCTTTCTACGCAGAGATGGGTGGACAGGTCGGTGACACGGGTCTGCTGAAGTCTGACGAAGAGACCATCGAGATCATCGACACGAAGAAGGAGAATAACCTCAGCGTGCATATCGCCAAGAAATTGCCTGCCAACCCGAGCGCTTCGTTCGTGGCGGAGGTGAACGTGGAGCGTCGCCAGCAAATCGCTTGCAACCACACGGCGACCCACTTGCTCGACTACGCTTTGCGTCAAGTGCTCGGTACGCACGTGGAGCAGAAGGGTTCCTACGTCGCACCGGACGCCCTGCGTTTCGACTTCTCCCACTTCCAGAAGGTGACGGACGAGGAGTTGCGCAAGGCGGAGCAGATCGCTAACGCTATGGTGCGCCAGAACATCCAATTGGAGGAGCACCGCGACGTGCCGATCGAGGATGCGCGCAACATGGGCGCCATGGCGCTCTTCGGTGAGAAATACGGCGACACGGTACGTGTCATCCAATATGGTCCTTCCCTGGAACTTTGTGGTGGTACGCACGTGAAGGCGACCGGCGAGATCGGTTTCATCCGCATCCTCTCCGAGGCTTCCGTATCGGCGGGTGTCCGTCGTATCGAGGCCGTTTCGGGCGCTAAGGCGGAGGAGTTCATGAACATGCAGCAGGATATGCTCCGTGATCTGAAGGCCCTCTTCAACAACGCACCTAACCTTGTGGCTTCCATCAAGAAGTCTTTGGAGGAGAACACGGCCATGAAGAAGCAGGTGGAGCAATTCATCCAAGAAAAGGTGATCATCCTCCGTGACAAGCTGATCCAGAGCGCCGAGGAGCGCAATGGCCTGAAGCTGATTGTCCTCAAGGGTGAGTTCGAGGCTGACTTGGTGAAATCAGTTGCCTTCCAAATCCGTAACGTGGTGACCTCCTCACTCGTATTCATCGGTGCCACCAAGAAGGGGGACAAACCTGCCATCACCCTGGCATTGTCCGACGACCTCGTGGCCACTGGCATGAACGCGACGCAGTTGGTTCGTGAGGCTGCGAAGGAGATCAAAGGCGGTGGCGGTGGCCAGCCATTCTTCGCGCAAGCGGGTGGTAAGGACGCCGAGGGATTGGAGCGTGCCCTTGATATTCTGAGAAGCAAAATCTAATAACCTGAATACATGAAATGAAGCGTAATGGAGGGCAGGTTTTCCTGTTCCTCCATTATTGCTTTTAAGGGTTCAAATAAAACTATCCGCCCATGAATCACTACACAAGCAAATACTTCTTAGGCCTTCTTCGTAAGCCTGTCGTCGCCTTGTTGGCCCTCCTGCTAACCCTCCCGTTAGTGGCTGGTCCGAACGAGGGGAAAATCCTTCTCGTTTCCGTCAACGACATGCACGCCACGTTCGATAGATTGCCTAAACTGAAACACTTGGTGGATAGTCTGAAGAATAGTTGCCCGAATGTGCTGGTGCTCTCCGCGGGGGATAACCGCACGGGTAATCCGTTCAACGACCAATACCCCGTCTCTTCCCTGCCCATGACGGAGCTGATGAACTATGCAGGCTTCGACGCATCCGCTGTCGGCAACCATGATTTCGATGCGAAGATTGATGGATTAGCTAGAATGATTGACTATTCGCACTTTCCGTACCTCGCCGCGAACGTGGAGCTCCCCGACAGCCTGAAAGGACGGTTGCAGGGGTATAAGATATTCACGATGGCCAATGGTATGCGGGTAGGCGTACTGGGTTTGTTGCAGCTCAACGGGAGCGGAATACCCGACACGCATCCCAAGAATGTGGAGGGGGTACGGTTCCACCCTATCAGGGAGACCATCGAGCGCCACCGTTTCCTGCGGAAGGAGTGCGACGTCGTCATCCTGCTCACGCATTTGGGGCTTGACGTGGACCAACAATTGGCGGATGAATACGCAGACTTCGCGGACATCATCGTAGGGGGACACACCCACACGAAGATAGAAGGTGGCATAACCCGGAACGGAGTGTTGATCACGCAGGCGGAGAATAAGCTGAAGTATGCCACCGTGACAACCATCGAGACCCAAGGCAAGGCGATCGTCAGCAAGCGGGCGGAGCTCGTGGACCTCAAGGCGATGCCTTCGGACAAGAGTGCGGAGGCGCTGGTGAAGTACTTTTCCGACAACGACGAACTGAATCAGGTGATTGGTCAGCTCGCCGACTCCATCCAAGACGAGGAGACGATGGGAGGCCTGATGGGACAATCGTGGATCGGCGAGACACAGGCGGACGTCGCCGTCATCAACAACGGAAATGTCAGGATCACGGAATTGCCTGCGGGCGATATTCATCTGGCGGATGTCTTCCGCATTGACCCTTACGACAACGACGTCATCCTGCTGGAGCTGACGGGCGAAGAGCTAAAGGCGCTCCTTTTGGCCTGCCAACGTGCCGACGAAGCGAAGTTCCCTTTCTTGATCGGGGCGAAATACGAGGCGAAGGTGAACCCGAAAGACTCTGCCCAAATCGAGCGCCTCACCCTGAAACATATGGACGGGAAGAAATTCGACATGAAAAAGAGTTACAAGGTGGTGACCAGCAGTTATGTGATGAGTATCTCGAAGTTCAATTACAAGAAAAAGGGCGAGGTCCTTGACGTGAAATGCAATGCGCTGATGGTTCGGTACATCAGGCGGGTTCGGCACATCAGGCAGCCGAAGAGTTGCAACGTGTTGGTCAGGTAGAAGGGCTTGGTGGGTTTGTTTAAGCGCTTGTTCATTTACTATTTAACTATTTACAATTTACGATTTAAACATTTACTATGATTTTCTATTTAGCTATTTGTCCATTTACTATTTAACTATTTACGATTTACTTTGTATATTTGTTTGTTTAATATCCTTTAGGAAATAATTCATCAAAACATGTGTAGACATATATCGGCTATAATGCTTTTAGGCTTTGTGCTAATGGGTTGTCTCTCCTGCCAAAAAGGAGATCCGCAGCACAAAATCAATTTTTATCATTGGAAATCCTCCTATCAGGTGGATGAGGAAGTTCGGTCGTACACGAAGGAACTCGGGTGCGAAAAGGTTTATTTGCACTATTTCGATGTCGTGGAGAGAGAAGGCATCGTATACCCTGTCAATTTCATAAAACCGATCACGCAGAATCCGTTGCATCAGGATTCGGTGCGTTTCATACCCGTCATATTCATAGCGAATGAAGTCTTTGATGGAACAATAGAGAATAGGATCCAGGATTTGGCCGAATCAATCACCTCCCTGATTAATGACATCTCCTACCATGTGGGTGGCCCCTGTTATTGTAGAGAAGGGGATAAAGAAAACAGTTGGAGTCCGTGTGCCGAACTGCCCGATCCGGAAGACGATCCGCAGTCGCCTTTTTATAGGGAGATTCAATTCGACTGCGATTGGACCCAAACCACCAAGGAGAACTATTTCTCCTTCCTTACCCGCATGAAGAATTATTTGCCGGGAGTGAAAATCTCAAGCACTATCCGCCTGCATCAGATCAAGGATAGGGAGACGATGGGGGTTCCTCCTGTCGACAAGGGATACCTCATGTGTTATGCCACGAGTGGGGTCGACGACGGGGCGGACTCCAACTCTATTTTGGACGTTGACCTATTGAAAAGCTATACCAAGAGTCTGAAAAAATACCCGCTTCCCCTCGACTATGCGCTTCCGATCTACTCATGGGGCATCGTCTCCAATCACGAGGGGAATGTGAAGTTGGTCAATGGTCTGACGAACAATGATTTGGGTGATATAAGGTTTAAGAAGATTGGCGAGAACAAGTATGAGGCACTGGAGGATTGTTTCCTCAATGGGCTCTACATCAACGAAGGATTCACCATCGAGATTGAAGAGATTACGCCTACGCTCGTACGGAGCGCCATCCAATATTTAGACGAAAAGCTCGGAAAGGATTATACCATCGTATATTTCCACCTGAGCAAAGGTTTTTTGAAAAGATATTCGGTCGATGATTTAAAATAAATTTGATATGAGACGATACATCCTTATGACAGTCTTGGCCCTTGGGTGGGCGATGAACCTCTTCCCTTGTTATGAGGTGGAAATAGAAACCGTATATTCCTCCAATAATCTCTTCTGCGAAGCTGTACCCAATGATGACGATTACGACTATCTTATTGAGAGCACGGAGTGCAGGGATTTCCAATTCTTCGTCAACCATTATTGCTTCGGTTGCTACAAGGAATGGCCCAATTACGGGAATATGGAGGAATGGGCGAAATACCTGAAAATAGATGTGGACCAGGCTTATTATTTGGTCAATAAGGTATCGCAACAGACGATAGACTCTTTGTTGATTTACGGGGCAAGTGGTGATCCCCAGCTGAAGTTCGCAGACAAGGCCTTCTGTAAAAAATGGAGTGCCGCCTTAAACTACATCTCTTTCGCAAAGTATCTGGAGCCTTACATGGGCTGGATAGATGGTGAAAACACCTATTCCCTCTGGCATTATCCGTACGAGACAAGGTGGGGGTACGGAAGAGGAAAAACAAACATCTTCCAATTGGATTATACGGAGGTCATGAACACTATGGTTGAAGCTTATGGTCGGCAGAAGGACAAGGAGTTGAAACTTCGGTATGGTTTCCAAATGGTTCGTTTTGCGCATTATTACGCACAATACGAGGATGCGATCAAATACTTTGACAAGTATGTGGAGCCGCTGAACTACAAACCGGAGATCTACTATTATGCGTTAAGCCAAAAGGCGGGTGCATTGCATGGACTCCAAAAGACAGATGGGGAAGAAACCGACGTGCATACGCAAGCGAACAGCCAATATGCAAAGGATTTCCTTAAGGTGTTCGCCTACTCCAAAGACATGAAATTCGCCGCTTATAAATCTTTGAGAGACGGTGCATGGGAGATTTTGCATAAAAGTTCGAAGTCCCTCTCCGAAAAGGAGGCTTGTTGTTTCTACTTCATGTTAGGATTTAACTCCTTCAACAACGGCTTGAAAGAGTTGGAGAAGATCGCGGCCATCTCCCCCAACTCATATATGGCGGATGTTTTGATGAGCGGCTATATCACCTCTCTCCCTATCAGCGTATGGTCCACTGGTGGACTGAAAAACGCTAATCTCGGATATGCGCTGAGTTTGGCGGAATCCATGCTCCAAAAGTCTTCCCATCAGGATTTTTGGCATCTGTGCGTCGCCCATCTGTCTGCTTACAACGGCAAGAACGACCAGGCGAAACTGCATCTTTCGAAGGTAAAAAGTAATCGGCCTTGCTTCAAGGCTAATAAGGATAAGCTCTCCGCTTATATGGCGATTAACGAGGCGGAGGAGATGTCTCGGGAGACCGCGAATGATATTTACAAGAAGTACGCAAACGTCCTCGATAACCCTTTCCTGCGCCAGATAATGGCGAATCGTATGGACAATGACATGGAGGTCCAATGGAAATTGCTCTCTTTCGATTGGTTGAACGGTTTCTCTAGTGGGGTGTGGGAAGATGCGATTGCCCTTGGAAATGACCCGAAAATCAATGATTTTGAGAAATGGTTGCTGAAGAATAACAACTATTCGTTGGATAGCGCACGCGGCGAGCTCTCGAGAAGTTACCTTTATGAGGGCAATATTCCTAAGGCGCTCGAATACGCTAAGTACTATAAATCGAATGATTTGTCGTTGAAGAGCGTCTTCTGCTATAATATCGACAGAAACATTTGGTCGTCGCCGGAGGAGGAGAATGATTTCAACTCGGACTACATCAAAAAGATGATTGACAAGAAACTGAATTTGAGCAATATATCCTATGCGGATCTGCTGAAGCAACTCGACGCTTTGTACAAGACCGCGCTGCAGGATAATGCGGAGGGCGCCAAGGCTGCCTTCCTGTTGGGTAATTTCTACTTTAACATCAGTCCTAGAGGGTATTATAGAAGTCAGATATTCAAATATAATCCATCGGATGCCAGTGACATGGAAAATTATACATACAATATGGACCGTCATTTCTTCGAAATGGCAGACGGGAAAGACTTCACTGACGATGAGTTGAAAGCGAAAATCATTTTCTCTCTGGCGAAGGTGGGCAACGAGAACCATGGCAAACCTGGCGACAATTACCGACGGCTGACGAGCGGGTACAAACGGACAAAGGCGTACAAGACTTTCGTCTCCAAATGTTCGTACTTCAGCAAATATGTGAATGATTAAATCACGCCATCGTGCGTGAATGACGATGAAAATATGTATTTTTGTTCAGAAAAATTATGATGTAGAATTATGATAGACTTAAAACACATTAGCCCGAAGCTGAAACATACCGATTCGGGCAATTTCTTCCTGATGGCGGGACCATGCGTCGTCGAGGGAGAGGAGATGGCGTTCCAGATTGCGGAACATGTAGTGGCACTCACGGAGAGATTCAAAATACCATATATCTTCAAGGCATCCTACCGCAAGGCGAACCGCTCCAAGGCGGACTCCTTCACGGGGATCGGTGACGAGAAGGCGTTGAAGATTCTGAGGAAGATCAGCGAGACGTTCGACGTGCCGGTTGTATCCGACATCCATTCGGAAGAGGAGGCCCAGTTGGCGGCCGAGTATGTGGATATCCTGCAGATCCCCGCTTTCCTTTGCAGGCAGACCGACCTACTGGTGGCTGCGGCGAAGACGGGCAAGGCCATCAACATCAAGAAGGGGCAGTTCCTCTCTCCGCCGGCGATGGCTTTCGCGGCGCAGAAGGTGCGCAGCGCGGGCAACGATAACATCATGCTGACGGACCGTGGCACCTGCTTCGGCTATCAGGACCTTATCGTGGACTTCCGTGGCATCCCTGAGATGCAGAAGATAGGCTATCCAGTTATCCTGGACGCGACACACTCATTACAACAGCCTAACCAAGGCTCCGGCGTGACGGGCGGTAACCCTGCCATGATCGAGACCATCGCCAAGGCGGGCGTGGCGGTAGGCGTGGACGGACTCTTCATGGAGACCCACTTCGACCCTGCCCATGCCAAGTCGGACGGCGCGAACATGCTTCCGTTGGACAAGATGGCGGGCCTCCTCGAAAAACTGGTGCGTGTGCGCGAGGCAATCCTTTGATCATAGGCAATATCCGTGGATCGGCTGATCGAGTACTTCCGGGGATACATGCCCTTCTACCGTCGCAACCTGAAGCTGGCTGTGCCGGTCATGTTGGCGCAGCTGGGCCAGGCTACCGTGCAGTTGCTGGACACCATCATGGTGGGGCAATTGGGCAAGACGGAGCTGGCGGCTGTCTCCTTCGGGGGAGCGGCGTTCTTCGTCGGCTTTGCGGCCGCATTGGGTCTCTCGTTCGGCTCGACACCACTCATCGGGGTGGAGTATGCCTCCGGGCATCATCGCAAAGTATCCTCCATCTTCCAGAACTCCATACTCTTTAACACGATCGTCACCCTGGTGATCGGGGCGCTGATGCTGGGGCTTTACCACTTCATGGATAGCCTCGGTCAGCCGGAGGAGGTGTGTCCGATGGCGAAATCCTACTACCTGATATTGCTCTCCTCGCTTCCCTTTGTCCTATGGTTCCAAGCCTTCCGACAGTTCATGGACGGTGTGGGCAACACGAAGTACGCCATGATCGTGACTGTTTCGGGCAATGCGCTCAATATCCTCCTCAACTGGTTGCTCATCTTCGGTGAGCTTGGGTGCCCGAGGTTAGGCGTGGACGGAGCGGCCTATGCGACCCTCATCTCGCGCGTCTGCATGTGCTTCGCCTTCATCCTGCTGGTTCGGGCCAAACAACCCTATTCACGCTGTTTCAAGTTCTTCGGCTGGCATAAATTCACCCTGCGGGAGCTCAAAGACCTCCTGCGGATCAGTTCCCCTATCGGCCTGCAAATGTTCATGGAGACCTTCGGCATGAATGTGGCGGTGATGTTCGTCGGGCTCTGCGGCACCGTCGCTTTGGCGAGCCATCAGATCGCCATCACCATCTCCTGCGTCACGTGGATGATCAGTTGCGGCATCGCCTCCGCCACCACGATACGCGTCAGCCACCAGCTCGGGGCGAAGGAGTTCCACTCCATGCGGAAAGCGGGCGTTGCCTCCATGCACCTCAGCCTCTTCTTCATGGGGCTCTGCTCCATCCTCATCATTGTCTTCAGAACCTCCCTCGCGCATATCTTCACGGAAGATGCGGAGGTGGTAGAATTGGCCTCCATCCTACTCATCATGACCGGTATTTACCAGATGGGGGATGGCTTGCAGACCGTCACCATCGGTGCTTTGCGAGGCATGAAGAACGTCATCACTCCGATGGTGGTCGCCTTCATCTGCTACATCGTCGTGACCATCTCCGTCAGCTATTTCTGCGGCATCTACCTGGGTTGGGGCGCACCCGGCATCTGGTTCGCCTATATCCTTGAGCTATACCTCGCCTCCTACCTGCTGGTGAGGAGATTCAGGAAAGATACGAAGAAAATTATCGAGGAGGGAGTTCCTCCTACGATAGTGGGAAAAATATAGGGACGATGTGCACATCGTCTCGTGCACATCGTCCCTACCCCTTGTAATTGTTCAGAAAAATATATCTATCTTGGCTTAGAAATTCAGCTGAATACCAGCGCTCATGTTCGGAACATCATCGCTATCGCCCAACCAATCCTTGGAGAAGTCAACCTTCACGCCAAAGAAGTCGGAGAACATCCACTTGGCACCGGAGTACAAACCAAACACACCATCAGTGTCCGTGGACGATGTCTTCGATTCAAAGTTTTTTGATTTGCTGGTCGTTGTGCCGTGATAAATGGCCACACCGCCTTGCACACCTGCATAGACATCCAGGTTTTTCACGAACTCCCAGTTGAATCCGCAGCGAGCGGCAATTGGTAATCTCCACCATTTCGAACTCATTTCAGCGTTTGTGGTGATTCCCTCAAAGTCGATTCCATACAGACAATAACCCAAGAAAAGGCCCAAGTCGATGGCTCCATTGTCACCGAATTTGTTGGTGTGGATGAACCCATCCTTCAATCCGATCATGGCGTCGACCGAGAACATAGGCGTTTTTGCATTGGCAGATTTGTTGGGGCCCCATCCCAACGAAGCCGGCGTACCTGCCATGATACCTAAAGAAAAACTGCCAGCATTAGCGAACTGAATCTTCTCCACATTGGATGCGTTTGCACATGTGACCGCAAAAATAGAAGCAATAATTAGTAAAACTTTTCTCATTACTTTAAAATTAATAATTAGTAATATGTTTTAATAACTCATTAAAGACATGCGAATATAAACAAAATTTAGTTATAATGTATATTTTTAAATGAATAGTTTGTGCCTTGCGGTGTAATTTTTATTATGGCTTCGAATAATCAAGTGGGGGGAGAAATGCCCAAGATGTAACGAATGGTCCGCTTTGTTTGCGTATGTTTTGAATTTTAATACCTTTGCGGACGATTGTCGTTCGTGGCGTGCGATGCGCCTTTCGGACTGATGTGTGTTTAATCATTGATGTGGTTGGCGATTGGTCTCTCACCGAGGAAGGTTGTGTGCCATTTTATGAGGATCAACCACGATGTGGTGTATCGAATATTTAAATATTTTGAAAACAAATGACTGAATTGCTTCAGAAGTTGCGGGAATCCGCAATCCGTTACGGGAAGTTGGCGTCGAAAAAGATAGGGGAGGCATGGACTTCGTTTCGTGCGAAATCCGTGTCATGGAAGGACTCCGCGACCCGTTATCTGAAAGAAAAAAATATCCCTGAAAAAGTGGAGAAGTGCCGCGAAAAGGCCTCCTGCTGGTCTGCGAACCTGCTGGAGAAGTCTCGTGTGTGCCGTGAGAAGGCGAGCCAATGGGGTGCGAAGGCTTGGAGGAAGGCCCAGGAGACATGGACCTTGGTGAAGGGCAAAACGGCCGAGGCGGAGGCTTCCACACAAAAATTCCTCGCTGAAAAGAATATTCCAGAGAAAGTCCAAAAGGCGAAGGATAAGGCGAAGAACGCTTACGACGCCTCTAAACCTAAATGCTCCGCCGCATGGGCGTGGGTGGTCGCGAAGGCGGGTCTGCTCGCCGCATGGGCAAAAAAAATCTATGAAGAGAAGATCTCCCAATCTATCCCAAGCAATGGTATCTCCCAAGAGGAGACGGACAAGGTGTGGCGATTCACCCCTGATGATCAAAAGACGGCTGAAGATGTGACGCCTGAACCGGAGGCCTCTCCTGAAGAGGTGCACGAAGAGGTGCCTGAATCAATGCATGAGGAGGTCGTGGAGGAGGTGACGACGGAGGAGATTCCTGAGGAAAAATCGGAGGAGTCGCCTGAGGAGATCCAGGAGGATGTCGTGGAGGAGATGCCCGCTCAGGAAGCGGATGTGCCTGAACCTGTCTTCATGAAGGAAAGGAAAAGGGGAAGAAAAACGAAAAAGAAGTTCTCTTGGAAGAAACGCCTGCTCTTGCTCTTCGCTTCAATCATCGTGGCGATTCCGCTTGCGTTTGTCCTTTTCTGTTACTGCGTGGATGCGAACACGTTCGGTCTATTCGGCGCTTCGCCTACGATGGGGCAACTGAAGAACCCTATCCAGATGGAGGCTTCTGAAATCTATAGCGAGGATAATGACCTCTTGGGTAAGTTCTTCGTGGAGAACCGCTCGTCGGTCACCTATGAGGAACTCTCTCCTGAACTGATCCAGACATTGGTCTGCACGGAGGACCAACGCTTCTATGAGCATCAAGGCATCGATTACCAAGGTATGTTCTCCGCCGCGAAGGATGCGGTGCGCGGTCGTGCCCGTGGTGCCAGCACCATCACGCAACAGTTGGTGAAGAACCTCTTCAAGATGCGCTCGGAGTATACGAAGGGTAGGTTGTGCAACGTGCCTGGACTAAAGACGGCGATCGTCAAGGTGAAGGAGTGCATCGGGGCGGTGCGCGTCGAAAAGCATTACACGAAGAAGGAGATCCTCACGATGTACCTCAACACGGTGACGTTCGGTAACAACACCTTCGGCATTAAGTCGGCGGCGAAGACTTACTTCAACACGACACCGGACAAGCTCACCTACGAGCAGTCGGCCTGCATCATCGGTATCCTGAAGGCGAACACCTACTACAACCCGATCAAGAACCCTGAGAACAATAAGAAGAGACGTAACCTCATCCTCCATCTCCTGGCGGACGCTGGTGCGATGAGTGCGGCCCAGTGCGACTCTCTTTGCGCGACGGATCTGGGTCTGAACATCTACAAGGAGGATATCCTGAGCGGTTATGCGCACTACTTCCGTGAGGCGGTCTACAATGAGCTGCAGGAGTGGTGCGAGAAGAATAACGTCAACCTCTACCACGACGGATTGAAGATCTACACGACGGTCAACTCGCGGATGCAACGTTATGCGGAGGCTTGCGTCGCTCAGCAGATGGGCGAGCTGCAGAAACAGTTCAACAAACACTGGGGCAAGGAGAATCCTTGGCGCGACCAGAAACAACATGAGATCAAGGGCTTCATCGACGATATGCTGAAGAAGACATCGGCCTATAAGGCCTTGTACAAGAAATACAAGGGGGATGGCATCGTCATCGACCAGGAGCTGCGCAAACCGCACAAGATGCGCATCTTCGACTACAAACGGGGCATCACGGATACGGTGATGAGTACCCGCGACTCCTTGGCGCACATCCTGAAGTTCCTGCACTGTGGCTTCATCGCCATGGATCCGCATACGGGCGCTGTGAAGGCTTGGGTGGGCGACGTCGATTTCTACTATTGGCAGTACGATAAGGTGACGGCGAAACGTCAGCCGGGCTCCACGTTTAAGCTCTTCGTCTACACGGAGGCCTTGCGCCAGGGTATGTGCAGCTGCGACACGAAGGTCGATAGCGCCGTCTCTTGGATGACGGAGGAGGATGGCGAGATGAAGCTGTGGACGCCACAGAACGCCAGCGGTGTATTCTCGAACGAGCCGATGACGCTGAAGACGGCCTTGGCCCGCTCGGTCAACAGTGTGGCGGTGCAGGTGGCGAAGCAGGTCACCCCGGAGAAGATTGTCCAGACGGCCCACCTCATGGGTATCGAGAGCCCGGTACGTCCGATTCCTTCCCTCTGCTTGGGTACGGAGGATGTCTCCCTGATCGAGCTGGCGACCGCCTACTCGGTGATCGCGGACGGGGGTATGCTCCATGCCCCGATCTTGGTCTCCCGCATCGAGGACAAGGATGGCAAGGTGATCTACCGCTCTAAAGTGAAGAAGGAACGTGTGCTGGACGAGGAGACGGCCTTCCTGATGCGTGATATGTTGCAGGAGGGCTTGCGCGACGAGCGAGGCACTTCGCAGGGCTTGTATAAGTATAAGATCCATAAGGGTACGGACTTCGGTGGTAAGACGGGTACCTCCGCCAACTATTCGGACGCTTGGTACATGAACATCACGCCTAACCTCGTGACGGGTACCTGGGTGGGTGGCGAGTACCGTAGCATCCACTTCCGCAACGGCGACCTGGGTCAGGGAAGCCGCGCCGCCTTGCCGATCGTGGGTCTCTTTCTGGAGAAGGTGTTGAACGATAACGTGCTCTCCGCACAGTATCGGGCACGGTTCGGTGCCCCGAAGTGTAAGATCAAGAAGGAATTTAATTGTAAGCCGATAGAGGAGGAGATTCAGGCGGACACGACGGAATCTGCCATGAGGGGATTCTTCAAACGTCTGTTCGGTAGGGATGATTCTGATAATGTGGGTGATAGCACCAATGTGCGTAAGTCTCGCAGGGAACTCCGCCGTGAGCGCCGTGAGAAGCGTCGGGAACGTCGCCGCAGGTGATGTCCTCCCTTGTGAAGCTTGAAGCCTTGTGGCTGCTGTGATACGATGAGTCAAAATGTTCCATACGATATAGTTGAGGCGAAGCGTTTGCCTGCTTTCGCCATCGCGGGTGAGGTGAATGACCGTCTGCGGACGGGCAACCGCCTGATCGTGACGGCACCTCCTGGTGCGGGTAAGTCTACCTTATTGCCCCTGACCATCCTGTTCGACCTCCCTTGCGAAGGAAAGGTCCTGATGCTGGAGCCGCGCCGTCTGGCCGCCAAGCAGATCGCCGAACGCATGGCGGATTTGTTGCATGAGCGGGTGGGCGAGACGGTCGGGTATCGGGTGCGCTTCGAGACGAAGGTATCCGCCCAAACCCGTATTGAGGTCATCACGGAGGGTATTCTCTCCCGAATGTTGGTCAATGACCCTGGCCTTGAAGGGGTCTCCGTCGTGCTCTTCGATGAATTCCATGAACGTAGCCTGGCCTCGGATGTGGCCTTGGCCTTCACGCGTGAGACGCAGCAGATTCTGCGCCCTGACCTGCGCATCGTCCTGATGTCCGCTACGATCGATGTAGATTCTCTTTCTTCAGCCTTGGATGCTCCTGTGGTGAAGGCGGAGGGTCGTCTCTTCCCTGTCGAGATCCTCTACGGGGAGGAGTCTGATGCGGCGCATGTGGCGGAACAGGTGGCGCATGCGGTCCGTGTGGCCTACGGGAAGACGCAGGGTGATATCCTCGCTTTCCTGCCGGGACAGGCGGAGGTGTTGCGTTGCCGTGAATCACTCCTGAATTTTTTGCCGGATGCGGAGATCTGTCCGCTCTATGGCTTGCTCTCTTCCGCCGAGCAACGTCGTGCGGTCCTGCCAAGCCCGGAGGGACGGCGCAAGGTGGTCCTCGCAACCTCCATCGCGGAGACTTCCCTGACGATCGAGGGCGTCCGTGCCGTGGTCGATTCAGGGTGGGGCAGGACGATGCTTTATGACCAACGGAACGGACTGAGCAGGCTCGCCACGGTGCGTGTCACTCGGGATGTGGCGGCGCAGCGCGCGGGACGTGCGGGACGTGTCGCACCGGGTGTCTGCTATCGCCTATGGACGCTTGCGACGGACCATCGCATGGAGGAGAACCGTTCCCCGGAGATCCTGCAGGCGGACTTTGCCCCTACGATGCTCGATGTGGCGGCGTGGGGAGAGAGTGACGTCATGCGTCTGCCGTGGCTTACCCCGCCTCCTCCCTTTAGTGTCTCCCAGGCTTCCCGCCTCCTCCGCCTATTGTGTGCGGTCGATGCGGATGGCAGGATTACTGAACTGGGAAGGCGGATGGCCGATTTGCCTTGCCACCCTCGTGTGTCGAGGATGTTGCTGTTGGGTGAGACGAATACGCTCCGGGCGCTGGCGGCGGACATTGCCGCGGTGGTCGAGGAGCGTGACCTGCTGTCGGACGAGGAGCATGATGTGGATATCAATACCCGCCTGGTGATGCTGCGTACGGCGCGCGACAGAGGCTCCTTGGGACGGTGGGGACGTGTCGCGCAGGTGGCGAAGGAGTACCGCTCTTTCCTTCATGTGAAGGAGGACAATGAGGTGCCGGACCCTAAGGAGGTTGGCCGTCTTATCGCGACCGCCTACCCTGAACGCATCGCCTGTGCCTTGGACGATTGTGGCAGGTTCCGCATGGCGAGCGGAGACGATGTCTTCCTCGCTCGGGAGGATGCGCTCTCCTCGTGCGCTTGGCTGGCGGTCGCTTCGGTCAATGTGGCGTCGGGTAGGATTTTCCTTGCCTCCCCGTTGGCGATAGAGGAGGTCCCTCATCTGACGACCCGCAGGGAGGTTGTCTCGTGGGATGCGAAGCGCGGGTGCGTGGTCGCCCAGGAGGAGCGGCGTGTCGGTGCTTTGCTCGTGTCGGCGCAACCCTTGCGCAATGTGGACCGTGCCCTGCTTGTCAAGACGATTTGCGGGGCGGCGGTGAAGGAGGGATTGAGCATGTTCGACTTCTCGGAAGAGGTGGAACGCCTGCAAAGAAGGGTGCGGTGCGTCTCGTCGTGGCATCCCGAACTGGAGCTGCCTGACTTGGGCGTTGAGGCTGTGCTCGCCCGTGCGGAGGAGTGGTTGCCTTTCTACTTGGACGACAATGGGCGGTTGATGACCACCGCCGTCGAGATGAAGAAGATAGACCTCTCATCCGCCCTGTGGTCGTTGCTGACATACGAGCAACAGCAGGAGGTGGACCGTTTGGCGCCGACCCATGCCGTGGTGCCTACGGGCAGCAAGATACGGCTGGACTATCGTCAGGGAGCGGAGTATCCCGTCCTTTCCGTGAGGTTGCAGGAGTGCTTCGGACTGACCGACACGCCACGTGTGGACGATGGCCGTCGACCTGTGCTGATGGAGCTGCTTTCCCCGGGCTTCAAGCCGGTGCAGCTGACGCAGGACCTCCGTAGCTTCTGGAACAATGCCTATTTCGAGGTGAGGAAGGAGCTCCGTAGACGTTACCCGAAGCATTATTGGCCGGAGAATCCGCTGGAGGCCGAGGCGACGAGAGGGGTGAAGAAAAAGGTGTGATTTCCGTTTGGATATTTATAAAATAATTAATCTTTGTTTGCATATAAGCCAACTATCGTTCTCTTTTAACTAATATAATTTAATCTATACATTAATTAACCTGTTTTATAAACATCAGTTAACTTTTTGGTCGTATTTGTTCCCCAAAATTATGGTTTTATCTAAGGGTGTGCCTCTATATTTGCATACCGTAAATGAGTTATTTAATCATATTAGTAATTATTTATTGCAAGTGAAAATGAGAAAGATTTTGTTGCTTATTGCGGCTTTGTTCACGGTCATGTGTGCAAGTGCATCGGATGTGGAGAAGATTCAGTTTGCCAATGCGGGTAAGGTCTCCTTGGGTGTCATGTCAGGATTCCCTCGCTTTGAGCATAATATGCCGCTCATCTCCTTGGATGCTATGATAGGCTTGAAGGATGGTTTCTGTCACACGAATAAGTTCGGAGACAATGGTGCTATTGATTTGGGTCTCTATGTTGGTTATGCGCGGAACGAGTATAACTACCAAAATCTGGTTTTCAACGAGGATTTGCAGGCTACCCAGGATTTGGGAGAATACACTTGGTCGTCGTGGATTGTACCGGCAACCATCCGTAGTGCCTTCCATTGGGAGTTCGTGAAGAATTTGGATGTCTATGCGGGATTTCAACTCGGATGTTCCTTTTCTCACTCAAAAGATGCGCCTCGTAACGGGGGAGCTGGCACAGAAAAAGATAGGCTTAACTTCTTCTCCTGCCATTATTTGGGTGCGAAGTGGATGTTCACCAAACATTTTGGGGTGAAGGCTGAAGCTAATATGGGTCGATACGTTTTCGGGAAACGCTGCTATGACCTGAATGTCCCTATGGCTTCCGCCGGTTTCCAGTTTAATTTTTAGCGGGTGAATATTGACTTGTTATAAAATAGTTGTAGGGCTCCAATCGCATCGAGGATGGCGGTTGGAGCCTTGCGTGATATCCAACTTCGGCGCCTCTTCTCTACCAAACATGTTGGCTCTCAATTTTTTTTCATGTAGCAATTTGCCGAGTTCCCAATGAGCAGTACCGATTGCAGAGCTAATCGTTGTTGCCACCATGGTTCTAGTTTTGTCTATTACTGCGAGTCAGTATTTTACTATTCCAACCTCACTCAAATTATTTTACCATTCATGCAAATATACAACATTTTTGTCAACTACTTAGTGGGCGAGCCAACAAACGGAGTGCTTGATGATGTATTTTGTTGATGTCCACATGATCAACTGCTTATTTTAACAACTTCCTACTCTCATTATCCACCAACACTTGCATCTGCTGTATGGCTATCTGATTGAGCTTGATAAGCCTTTCGCCCTGAGGTATTCCGTCATTGATAAGCACAGCGTTGATGTTTTCCATATTTGAGAGGCAGATAAGCTCGTTGATAGTGGCATAGTCTCGGATATTGCCTTTGAGGTCGGGATTGGCCTCGCGCCATTGCTTGGCAGTCATGCCGAACATCGCCACATTCAGGACATCTGCTTCCTCGGCATAGATGGTGCTCGACTGCGCAGGAGTCACCTCTTCTGGAATCAGATGACGCTTGATGGCATCGGTATGGATGCGGTAGTTGATTTTCGAGAGTTCACGCTTGGCCGTCCATGTAAGTTGCTTCTGTTCGTCAGTTTTGAGCCTTTGATATTCCTTGACGAGTAAAAGTTGGAAGCGCGGACTTATCCACATGCCGAAGTGATAAGCAATGTCTCTGTGCGCATATGTGCCTCCATAACGTCCAGCTTTAGCTATAATGCCGATTGCGCCCGTTCGCTCAATCCATGCCTTGACAGACAAAACAAAGTTGTTGCTTCCTGCCGCATTCCTAATTGTATCGAATTCGGTACAATTAAAATTGGGGTTATACAACATCTCCCATTCGCCCAAATATTCAATAGTACTCTTCAAACTCATCCATCTGAATACTATGTGCTCTTGCATCTGGCTATGTGCCATATCGGTTAGGGAGATGTAGTCTTCGTTTTGTACGCTAACGACTGTTATTTCTGTATTTTCAACTTTTATCTTTGCCATAGATATTGATTTTGGTAGTTTCTTATTATGATTATGTAGCTCATACCGTTTTCCCCCAATAGGCGGATTCTATTATGCGCTTCGTACAGCACATCGAAGAATACAGATGTAATCAATGCCATTGACTGTCATCATTCTGATATTCACATCCTTTATCGTTATCATACTCTTTTTTGCCATACTATTCAGGTATTAATTGTCTCCATAGATTATAAAATTACAGATGATTGGAAATATCCTTTTGAGAATGATTCCTATCTCATTCAAATTTTTTTACCATTCATGCAAATATACAACATTTTTGTCAACTACTTAGTGGGCGAGCCAACAAACGGAGTGCTCGATGATGTATTTCATAAATGTTTTTTGCCTTGTGACCGTTGATGATGAATTTCTATTTATAAATATTTATCAACCTAAATGCAATAAAAAATCCATAAATCCGTAAATCCAATAGATGGTTAACCTCTATTTTTCATATCGCTAGCGAGTTGTTTGATCATGTTGGATTAGTAATTGTTTAATGTAAGTAAGATGAGAAAAATATTGTTGATTATCGCAGCTTTGTTCACGGTTATGTGTGCAAGTGCATCGAATGTGGAGAAGATTCAGTTCGCCAATGCGGGTAAATTCTCCTTGGGTGTTATGTCGGGTTTCCCGACCTTCAATAGAATTCTTGGCAAAGGTATGCCGTTCATTTCCTTGGATGCCATGATAGGCTTGAAGGATGGTTTCTGCCACACGAAAAGGTTCGGAGACAATGGTGCTGTTGATTTGGGTCTCTATATTGGTTATGCGCAGAACATGTTTGATCACCACGATTGGGTTTATAACGAGGATGAGCAGACTATGGAGGATCGGGGGGAATGTACTCGGACCTCTTGGGCCATGCCGGTTTCCGTTCGCAGTGCGTTCCATTGGGAGTTCGTGAAGAATCTGGATGTCTATGCGGGAGCTCAACTCGGTTGTTCCTTTTATGGATTCAATGACACTCCTCACGCGGGTGGGGAAATGATTGTAACGGGAGATCTCGAGATGTTCCTGTGCCATTATTTTGGTGCGAAGTGGATGTTCACCCAACATTTTGGGGTGAAAGCGGAATGTAATTTGCCATGTTTCCTCCCCGGAAAACGGTTCGTGGAACTCAACTACCCGATAGCATCGGTAGGTTTACAGTTTAATTTTTAACGGGTGAATATTGGTAGAGACGGTGTGCGCATCGTCTCTACCATCCGTGTAATGTGTGGTTTCCCCATCCGTCGGAAAAGTATGTTTTTTTGTCAAATGAAATGTGTAGAATGTTTTTCCGGGACAGATATAGGCAAATTCTATACCTGGCGTAATGTTTTGTGAAGAAATTATACATAAAGCATTATGCGCTTGACCATATAGGCAAAAAAAAGAGGATTGCCGGTAGCCCAGCAATCCTCTCGTTCTGTTCGACAGGGGTTTATTGAATCTCTATCTGTTTGGTGGCAGGCGCCGTCTCGACGATCTCCTTCTTAGGCAAGGAGATGTTCAACACGCCATTCTCCATCTTTGCGGCGATCTGATCGATGTCGACGTTCTCAGGAATGACAAAGCTCTGAGAGTAGGAGGCGTAGGAGAATTCTCTCCGTATCCATGTTCCCTTCTTCTTGTCATCGTCTTTCTTCTCGTCTTTTTTCTCATCCTTCTTCTCCAAGGAGATGACCAATTCGTTGTACTCGTTGATGTTGATCTTAAAGTCCTCCTTGGTCATGCCTGGTGCAGCAATCTGGATGTCGTAATCCTTTTCGGATTCCTTGATGTTCACTGCTGGAGTGGCGAATTGCTTGACAGCAGGAACACCCATAAATTCATCATTGAAGAAGTCTTCAAAAATGGAAGGAAGCCAGCTGCCCGAGTTGGCGTTCTTTCTTGAATTTCTTACTAATGGTAACATAGTAACCTCCGATTTTAAGTAAACATTTAAATCATTTTTTGCCCCCGCTTCATCGGCGGGTTCACTATCCATAGTTCAATAAGCGTGCCAAGGCTATTTTTTAATTAACTAACTGACAATCAGTCATTAAGTAGACAAAATGTCCACTTTTTCGGACGAAAAGATGGACAAATTGGCACATTATCGTATCTGTACTGATTGTAAATAGTAAATAGATAAATAGTAAATGCCACAAGTCTAATGCGGTATATAAACCCGCTGTGGTTTGGCATGGTAAAAAAGGTGCTATTTTTTCTCGATGTGCGTCACGGTGGCTGTTTTGCCCTGGACTTTAAATTTCACCTCATAGCCGGCGAAGGGGAATCCGTAGGTGCGTTCCTCGTCGTCGTGGTAGGCGGGACGGGGGTCTTGCGCGATGATGTCCCGTAGTGTGTCCCTCTTCTTGGGTGGAATGAGGCTAAGTAGATTTTCGGGGATGTTCACTTCAAGCGTGTAGTCTGTGTTCTGCGAGGTGAATCCCTTGCTGGCCTCCGGGTGGCAGTCGACAGGGATGTAGGGCTTGATGTCGTAGATGGGGGTGCCGTCCATGAGGTCCGCCCCCGAGACGACCAGTATATCACCCTGTTCCCTGTCGTGCGTGATCTTCTCCAACTTCACGCAGGAGAGGCCTAGCCCGTTGGGACGGAAGGATGATCGGGTGGCGAAGACGCCCATGCGGGTGTTGCCCCCGAGTCGGGGAGGGCGGACGGTCGGCGACCAATCCTCCCGTATGTTCTCGGAGAATCCCCAGATGAGCCAGATGTGGGTGAAACCCTCCAAACCACGGAGCGCCTCCGCTTGCCTGTACTCCGGCTCGAAGACGATCTTCGCCTGTAGGCTCTCCACCAACCCGCTCTGCCTTGGAATGCCGAACTTGGTGGGGAGGTCGCCGTGGATGCGCGCGATGACTTTGAGTGTTGAGGTTTCCATCCTGCTCATTTTTTATGATTCATACGCGAAACTAATACTTCCGGCCCATAAATCAGCTTGTTTGCCACGATTATCGTATGGATTGATTCGATTTTCCTGCATGATGATGGCGGTATGCGCTATTTTTGTACTTGATGAAGAGTTGATAATATGTACAAACATAACACTGTAATTATTTAAGTTTTTTTCATGATAACCAGTGCCGGGTCTGATCCCCTCTCTTCAGGATAGGGGATAACTCGGGCTCTATTGAAAAACTGTCGGTGTCGTTTGAAAAATTGCCCTGAAAAAACGCTTGAGGGAAGTTTGTTTGTTTTTTGATTAAGTGGGGGTGTGGCATGGGTACGTGCCGCACCTCTTTTTTTGTATCTTTGTGGTGTTTAATGTTCGGTTATGGTACCATTAAGGGATTTGTTTTCGATATTCTTGCAGATTGGCGCGTTCACGTTAGGGGGCGGCTATGCGATGTTGGCGATGGTGGAGCGTTCCATCGTGACGAAGAAGGGGTATATCGGCAAGGAGGAGTTTTGGGACATGATAGCGGTGGTGCAGACGTTGCCTGGCGTCTTCGCCATCAATACTGCTCTCTATGTGGGGTATAAGCTGCGGGGGAAGCGGGGTGCATTGTGTGCTTCCGTGGGGGCCGCATTGCCTTCGTTCATCGCTATTTTGTTGATTGCCATGTTCTTCGCCGAGGTGAAGGATAACGAATTGGTCGAGCGTATCTTCCGGGGCATCCGTCCTTGTGTGGTGGCGCTTATCCTTGTGCCTGCCGTGAACCTGATACGGAACAATTGCAAGGGGTGGAAGATGTTGCCTATCCCGTTGATTTCCGCCGCATTGATCGGCTTCTTCAAGGTCTCACCGATACTGATCATCGTGGTGGTGGCCGTGTCGGCTTTGCTCTATGGAATATATTTCAGTAAGAAAATGGAGGGGAGGTGAGTATGGTTCTGTTGAAGTTGTTTTATGTCTTCTTTAAGATTGGCATGCTGGGCTTCGGCGGTGGTTATGCGATGCTCTCCCTGATCCAGTTCGAGGTGGTGGACCACTACGCATGGGCTACGCTCGGTGAGTTCTCCGATATGCTGGCGATTTCCCAGATGACGCCAGGACCCGTTTCCATCAATACGGCCACCTACGTGGGCTATGCGGTGGCGGGACTGCCGGGTGCGGTGGTGGCGACAATCGCTTTGTGCCTCCCGTCGTTCCTGATGATGTATTTCGTGGTGCGTTTCCTGATGAAGAACAAGGAGAACAGGTACGTGAAATATGTGTTGTCGGGGTTGCGGCCCGTCTTGGGCGGTCTCATCTTGGCGGCGGCTATGTTGCTGATGAACAGGGAGAACTTCTGCGACTTCGGATGGCCGGACCGTAACCTCTCCGTGCTCATCTTCGTGGCCTCCTTCGTGGCGCTCTACTGCTTTAAGGTGAATCCGATGTGGCTGATCGTCGCCTCGGGTGTGGTGGGGGCATTGATCATGTAGAAAAAATTAAATCAGGGAATATATGGAAAGGAGAAGAATCATGGCATGCTTAAGGTTGTTGACGACATTGGTTTTCTCTTTGTCGTTCGCAGTCAGTGCTTTAGGTGCGAAATATTCGTATGATATAAAGGATAAATCTGCGTTCGAAGCCTTCTCCGGGCTCCCGCTGGTGGGGAAATATGGTCAAGTCAGCGCTGTGAAGGTCTTCTATGTGATAAAGGGAAATAGTCTATATTTCCTGAATAATAAATACTACACCTTCCACTACGACTTTTGTGTGGACCAGCTGAATCCTTCCACGGATTTGTCACAATTCAATGAATACAATTATTCCCAGCACCCCAATCGTAAATATCTGTTGGCCAATGTGAATTACTATAAAACATTGGATGTGTATGCTTTGGAGTTCTCCGAGGCGGATGTTCTCACGCGTGATCAGGTGCTGTTGTTATGGAAGGAGGTCTCCCGCTCTTCCTGTTGGGGGAAGAACCTGAAGTTGATGCTTGGTAGTGGCCATATCGCGAAGATGCGCGCGCAGCTGGAGGGAGAGGTCCCTTTGTTGTCTCCGTCGGAGGTTTATGGCACCTTGTCTTACCAAGCCGTCAGCCCGAAGAGCTGTGACGGCAGATTGCGTTTCGTATCGGACCTTGATTCTATGTGGGGGAAGATAGAGCCTACGGATGTGGTCGTGTTGCCACATTCCCCGCTTGTGTTGCCGCAGGTGGCGGGTGTTATCGTGGCGGAGTTCCAGACCCCGTTGAGCCATTTGTCCATATTGGGTCAGAACCGAAAGATCCCTGTGGCGGCCTTGAAGGATGCGTTCCAAAACGATCTCTTGCGTAGTTATGATGGCAAACTGGTCCATTTCGAGGTGACCTCGGACACGTTCCGTCTGAAGGAGATAGAGGAATTGAAACAGGCTAAGAAGCGCAAGAAAATGTTGTCGTTGGGATATGACCTGTCGGTGGATCGGTTGGTCCATCTCGATTCGCTCGGTAGAAACGCCCATCGTTATATAGGGCATAAAGCCTGCAATTTCTCCCTCCTCAGCCAACTCAGCAGGGAGGAGGACTCTCGGTTTAAGGTGCCGGAGTGTGCCTTTGCGATCCCTTTCTATTTTTACCAGCAGCATGCGCTTCGTTCGGGAGCACAGGGGTTGATCGACACGCTCATAGACGAGGGTGTTTCTTGGGAGGACCCAAAGGTGTCGGAGTGGTTGAAGAAGATACGTGCCGTGATCGTCTCCTATCCGATGGATTCCTCCTTGGTGGAGTCGCTCGACCGTCAGGTGGAGGGATGCGCTTTCGAGAAGTTGCGGTTCCGTTCCTCCACCAATGCGGAGGATGCCGCATGGTTCTCAGGCGCAGGCTTGTATGACTCGCAGTCTGCGGTCATTGGCAGTTCTAGCAAGACAATGGAGCGGGCGGTGAAGCGTGTTTGGGCGAGCCTCTGGTCGTATGCGGCCTATAAGGAGCGTTGCTATTATCGGATAGACCAAAGATGTGTCTTCATGGGAGTCTTGGCCCATCGTGCCTTCCCTTCGGAGCAGGTGAATGGTGTGGCTGTGACAAAGAATCTGTATAGGGCAGATTACCCAGGCTTTACGGTGAATGCGCAGGTGGGCAATGAAAATGTGGTGGCGCCGTCGCCGGGTATCGTTTGCGACCAGTTCATCTGTGTGCCTCAGCGGTATGATGAGTTGTATGCGGACAAATATCCTATTGATATTATCACACAATCCAACCTGACGAATGGTGAGTTGACCATGAACGACGAGGAGATCAATCTGCTGGCGGGGCAACTGGATATAATCAATGATTTCTTCTATGAAAAGTTACGCCTCAATGTCTTGTATGAGGAGTTTGCGGTAGATGTGGAATTTAAATTGGACGGGCCAACTCGCCAACTCTATGTGAAGCAAGTCCGCCCGTATAATAATTAAAATTCATAAATTCCTAGGGCGTTGCCCTAGACTATATATGTATCGCCCCTTCAGGGCTGGGGTTTGTGCATCGTGCAGAGCCGCACATCCCTTCCCCCAATTGACTACGTCGAACTGACGTTTCTTAATTCAAAATTCTTAATTCTTAATTCTTAATTAGCAACGAGCTGTCCCCATAGCTCAAGAACCTGAAATCATTCTTCATGGCATAGTCGTACATCCTCTTCCAATCGTCGCCCACGAAGGCGGAGATGAGCAGCAACAGGGTGCTCTGCGGTTGGTGGAAATTGGTGATGATGGCCTTCACCAGGTGGAATTGGTAGCCAGGCACGATGATGATTTGGGTGTCCGCGCTGATGCTCTCCATCTCGTGCTTCTCCATGTATCGGAGGATGGCATCCAGCGACTCTTCCGTGGAGAGGGTGTAGCCGCTCTCGTAGGGCATCCATTGCGTCACCTTGAGCTCGGTCTCTGGCAGTTCCATGTTCTCCGCCAGCTGGCAGCCGATGTAGTAGAGGCTCTCCAACGTGCGGACGGAGGTGGTGCCGACCGCCACGACCTTGCCCGCCTCGCGTATCTTCTCGATGACACTACGGCGGACGCATATCCATTCGGAGTGCATCTCATGGTCGCCGATGGTTGCCGACTTGACCGGTTGGAAGGTGCCTGCCCCCACATGGAGCGTCACCTCCTCGCAGTTGATGTTTTTCTTGTGGAGCGACTCGAACACCTCGGGGGTGAAGTGGAGTCCGGCCGTAGGCGCCGCCACAGAACCCTTGATCTTCGAGTAGACGGTCTGGTAGGTCACCTTGTCGCGGTCCACCGTCTCCCGATGCAGATAGGGTGGGATAGGCAATACGCCGAAAGCGTCCAGAATGTCTGCGAAGTTGGTGCTTGGCTCGTCCCAGAAGAAGCGCACGTGGTAGGCGTTTCCCTCCGCCTCCAGTTTCTCCGCCTTGAGGATCACCTCCTTACCGTTCACCTTCACGTCACGTTCCAGTATGGTGCCCGCCTTCCACTTGCTGGCGTTGCCGATCATGCATTTCCACACGCACTCGCCTATGGCTTGGAAGGTGAGCACGTAGTCGTGGGGGCGTACTGGCTCCAGACAGAAGACCTCGATGCGGGCGCCGGTCTCCTTGTGGAACAGGAGGCGCGCTTGGATGACGCGGGTGTTGTTGCAGACCAGCAGATCCCCCTCGTTGAGGTATTGGGAGATGTTCTTGAACGTCGAGTGGGAGATCTCCCCGTCTCGGTAGAGCAACAGTTTCGATTCGTCCCTTTTCTCCAAAGGGAATTTCGCGATCCGTTCGTCGGGAAGATCGTAGTTGAAATCTTCTATGGCTATGTTTTGCGGAGTCTTCATGTCTTCTTCTTTAATTCTCCGCAAAGGTAGTTAATTGAATTAAGAGTTAAGAATTAAGAATTAAGAATTGTTGGTTTGACGGGGTCAATTATGAATTATGAATTGTGAATTATGAAACGTCAGTTCGACGAAGTCAATTGTGGAACGTGCGGCTCTGCATGATGCCCAACCTCCAGCCCGGAAAGGGCGTTACATATATAGCCTAGGGCAACGCCCTATGGTAATTAAGAATTATGGTTAATGTTTACATTGTCTGAAATCGTAAATAGTAAATAGTCAAATCGTAAATTCCACAGATATTATTTGTTATCTTTGCAAAGGTCTCCCGCCGAATGCGGGAACATATTATTTTAGTGTTTAACGGATAATTACACGTATGAAACTTATTGCGATACCTACGAGGGATGGCAGCGTGGACGATCATTTCGGACATTGTGCGTACTATACGATCTATCACCTGAACGATGATAACAAGGTGGTGATTCAGGAGCGCCTTGATTCACCGCAGGGTTGTGGTTGCAAGTCCAACATCGCCAGCCTGTTGAGTGAGATGGGTGTGTCCCTGATGCTGGCGGGCAATATGGGCGAGGGCGCCTTCCGCAAGCTGTCGGAGCAACAGATCGAGGTGGTCCGTGGATGCCACGGGAAGGTGGACGACGTGCTGGCGCAGCATCTGGCGGGCAAGCTGTCGGACTCCCAAGAGTCGTGCGACCATCATGATTGCCATGGGTCGGACAACCTGAAGTTTTCATACGTCGTTCCTGAGAAAAAATAATTGAGACATGGTGAAGGTTGGTGATAGAGTCCGCTTCCTGAACGCTACGGGTGGCGGAGTGGTTAGTAAGATTGTGAGCCGTGAGATGGTCCTGGTGACCGATGAGGACGGTTTTGATGTGCCTACGCTGGCACGTGAGTGTGTCGTGGTGGATGCCGCCGCCGACCGCAAGGAGAGTAAGTCGGAGGAGGTGCGCCCTGTGCCTGATAAGATAGAGAACCTCAAGCCGGAGCCTGCCGGGGAGGATGACGACGACGAGTACGAGCCGGGAGAGGAGACGCAGGAGGGGGAGACCCTGAATGTTTTTCTCGCCTACCTTCCTCATGACGTCAAACGTCTTTCCGTGACGAATTACGACTGCTATTTAATCAACGATAGTAATTATTACCTGGGCTATAACGTGGCGAACGGAAACGGTTCGATGTTCATCTCCCGCTCCGCTGGCTTCATCCAGCCGAACACGAAACTCCTGCTGGAGGAGGTCAACAAGGATCAACTCAATGACTTGGAGATCCTGCGTGTGCAGTTGATGCCTTTCAAGCAGAAGAAGGCCTACAAGGGCAAACCTGCGTTCGACGTGCAGGTGAAGGTGAACCCTGTGAAGTTCTATAAGTTGCATAGCTTCGTCGAGAACGATTATTTCGACGAGGACGCATTGCTCTTCCCGATCGTGAAGAACGATGGCATGGTGGAGCGTGAAATGACGGCGGAGTCCTTCTCCGAGGTGCTGAAGAGCAAGGAGACGAAGTTCCCCGCCAAGGTCTCCGTCTCCAGCAAGCCGAAGCAGGATGTCGTGGAGATAGACCTGCACATCAACCAGTTGCTGGACAATACGACGGGCATGAGCAACGGTGACATACTGCAGTACCAGTTGGACAAGTTCAACGAGGTGATGGGGCAATACGCGAAGCAGAAGGGGCAGAAGATCGTCTTTATCCATGGCAAGGGCGACGGTGTGCTCCGTAAGGAGATCTTGAGCCAACTGAAGAAGAAGTATGCTTCTTGCTACGTGCAGGACGCTTCCTTCCTCGAGTATGGTTATGGTGCGACCATGGTCACAATTAAATAAAGATTTACCGTATGACGCTACTGATCATATCACTTTTTGCCACGTTGGGAATCTCCTTCCTCTGCTCCCTGATGGAGTCGGTGCTCTATTCCACCACCTCTTCGTACATCGAGTCGTTGGAGGATGGGAAGGGCGTCCGTCTGCTGAAGAATCTGAAGTATAACATAGAGAACTCCATCGCGGCCATCCTCTCCTTGAACACGATCGCCAACACGGCGGGTGCCTCTCTCGTGGGTGCGCAGGCGGCGGAGGTGTTGGGCAATGAGCTTCTGGGCTTTGTCTCTGCCGTGCTGACGGTGCTGGTATTGGTTTTTTCGGAGATCATCCCTAAAACCATCGGTTCCACCTATTGGCGGAAGCTATGTGTGCCGGTCGCCTATCTGATCAATGGTGTCTATTACTTGTGCTTCCCGTTGGTGGTGGCCTCCCGTTTGCTGACGAAGCTGATCGCTAAGAAACAGCCGCAGACGGTGAGCCGTGAGGAGGTGGCGGCGCTCACGAAGATCGGTGAGCGGGAAGGCGTCTTCATGAAGAACGAGAGCAAAATCATCAATAACTTGGTGAAGATGGAGACGGTCAAGGTACATTCCATCATGACCCCTCGAACGGTGGTCTTGGCGGCGCAGGAGGATATGACCTTGGAGGAATTTTTCAGGAAAAGACGTTATTTGTGTTATTCCAGAATACCTGTTTACACGGAGGATATCGACGATATCACAGGCTTTGTGCTGAAGACGGATATCCTGATGAACCTGGCGAACGGCAGGAAAAAGATTAAGCTTAAATCCATCAAACGTGACATCATGGTTTGTTACGAAAACACCTCATTGCCTAAGTTCTACGACCTTTTGGTGACGCGCAAGGAGCACATCGCCCTGGTCATCGATGAGCATGGAGGCATGGAGGGTATCGTGACGATGGAGGATGTCGTGGAGACCATCCTCGGCTTGGAAATCACGGACGAGAGCGATGCCCAAACGGACATGCAAGCCTTCGCCAAGGCCCTATGGGCGAAGCGTGCCAAGAACCTGGATGTGGCCGATGTGGAGGATGATACGGCTGTCGACTCTGAAGGCGGATCAATTGAATAGCCTGAAGACGTCGTTCATATTGACGTAGATAAGCAACATGAATAGGAGAAACATGCCGATCATTTGCGCCCGGATGAGGGCCTTCTGACTAGGTTTTTTCCTCGTGATCATTTCGTAGAGGACAAACATGATATGTCCGCCGTCCAACCCCGGAATAGGCAGGAGGTTTATGAATGCTAAGATGATGGAAATGTAGGCGGTCATCTCCCAAAAGATCTCCGCATCGAAAGGGTAGGGGAATAATCTGCCGATGGAAATGAATCCTCCTAGGTTCTGCGCACCCTCTTGGGTGAAGACATATTTCATGTCGCTCGCATAGCCTGTGAGCTTCTTCACACCCCTTTGGATACCATGGGGTATGGATTCCCAAAACGTGTATTTCTTGGTCCTGACGGGGTAGAATTTATTTATCCTTTTCATGTAGACCCCAATCTTTCCGTCGTGGTCAGGGGTTATCTGCAAGTGGACGGGTACGCCCGCACGCATGACGGTGATATTCAGGTTGAGGTTCTTGTGCTGCGAGAAGACGTCTATGCAATGCGCCATGTAGGCTGAGGTGGAGTCTCCAACGGAGATGATGCTGTCCTTCGCCTTAAGACCTGCCATTTCGGCCCGTGAGCCAGCGATGACGGAGTCCACCACGAACGGTACCCTGAAATTCGCGAAGCCTTTATTCCCTTGCATGATTTGTTGCATGAGGTCGTCCGGCATGTTGAGGCTGACTTCCTTCCCGTCTCGCAGGACAGTGACTTGTTCCGCATTGATGATGGCCCTGAACGTCTCTTCGTTGAACGCCTCCAAATGCGTATCGTCCGCACGGAGTAGGATATCACCATCCCGGAACCCCGCTTTCTTCGCGGCCGGACTGAACTCCATGCCCGTCTTGACGTCTTGCATGGCGATGTATTGGTCACCGTAATGGAAGGAGATGGCGGAATAGATGATGATGGCCAATATGAAATTGAAGGTCACACCCGCAATCATCACGAGGAATCTCTGCCATGCCGGTTTGGAGCGGAACTCCCAGTCCTGCACGGGATGTTTCATCTGCTCCGTGTCCATGGATTCATCGATCATACCCGCTATTTTCACATATCCACCCACAGGGAGCCACCCGATACCGAAGGTCGTGTCACAGTTCTTCGGCTTATACTTAAAGAGGGAGAACCATGGGTTGAAGAAAACATAGAATTTTTCCACTCGAATCTTGAATAGACGGGCTAAAAGGAAGTGCCCGAACTCATGGATAACGACCAAGATTGTGAGACTTAGGAGAAATTGTAGGAGTGTGACGATAAATGCCATTGTATTTTTTTCAAGGATTGATGATGAATCATTTTTGTTTCTGGACCAATTCTGAAGCGATGCGACGTGCTTCCTTGTCGCTCTCCACATAGACCTCGTAGGATGTCTGCTTGGTGAAGGATGCTTTCTGCATCGTCTGCTCGATGATGTCGGACATCTGCAGGAACCCGATTTGCTCTTTCAGGAACGCCGCGACCACAATCTCGTTGGCCGCGTTCAGGATGCAAGGCATGTTGCCGCCCTTGTCCATCGCATCGAAGGCGAAGGCGAGGTTGCGGAACACCTCCATGTCCGGTTTCTCGAAGGTGAGGTCCTTGCACTCGAAGAAGTCCAAACGTTTGAAGTCATTCTTGAGGCGGTTCGGGAAGCCGAAGGCGTATTGGATAGGCAACTTCATGTCCGGCAGGCCCATCTGCGCCTTGACTGATCCGTCCTGGAACTGCACCATGGAGTGGATGATCGATTGCGGGTGCACCACCGGCACGATCTGCTCAGGCTTCACGCTGAAGAGCCATTTCGCCTCGATGACCTCGAATCCTTTGTTCATCATGGAGGCGGAGTCTATCGTGATCTTGGCGCCCATGCTCCAGTTCGGGTGCTTCAGGGCGTCCTTGGCGGTGACGGTCTCCAGGAATTTCCTGTCCTTGCCTCTGAACGGTCCTCCCGAGGCGGTCAGTATGATGCGCTCGATCGGACTGGTCTCGCCCACCAAACATTGGAAGATGGCGGAGTGCTCGGAATCGACCGGCAGGATGGGGCATCTGTTCTTGATGGCGAGGTCGCACACCAGTTCGCCCGCCACGACCATGGTCTCCTTGTTCGCCAAGGCGATGGCCTTCCCCGCCTTGAGGGCGGCGATGGTCGGCTGTAGTCCTGAATAACCCACCATGGCGGTCAGCACGATGTCTACAGGTCCCATGGCGGCTACGTCCGCGATGGATTGCGCACCGGCGAACACCTTGATGGGCAGGTCTGCCAACGCCTCTTTCACGCCCTGGTATTTCGCTTCGTTGGCGATGACCACCACTTCCGGCTTGAATTTCCTTGCCTGTTGGATGAGCAATTCGTCGCTGTTGTTCGCCGTCAAGGCATAGACCTCAAAAAGGTCGGACTGCTCCTCGATGACCTCCAACGCTTGGGTGCCGATGGAACCGGTGGAACCTAATACAGCTATCTGTTTCTTCATGATGAATATCCTTTCGTTAGAATGATATGTAAGTCAGCGGGTTCACCGCCACGCCATCCTTCCAGAGCTCGAACTCGAAGTAGGAGTCCATACCATTTCGGAAGGTGGTCAGGATCTCTCCCGCATGAACCTTCGTGCCTTTCTGCTTCATGAAAGGCTGACGTGTCTTGTATACTGTCACTATATTATCCGCATGTTGGATGCAAAGGACGTAAAGGTTACGGAACGAGTAGTCCGACGAGATGACGATACCGTCCAAGACGGAGAGCACGCTGGTGTTCTGCACCGCCACGATAGTGGTTCCGTAAACCCTTTTCCGTATGTTGAACGTGTCGATCACGCGGCCTTTGGCGGGAGAGCACATCAGGTAGGTCGTCTCGACCTCCTCTGAGGTGGAGTTGATGGAGTTGAGGTTCTCTAACTCGCTGGCTTCGAAGGAGTCACGGTAGGCGATTTCCCTTTCGGAAGGTTCGAGGGAGACCTTGTCCGAAGTGATGTTGCTCAGTGCTTGCGTCGTTGAGGCGGAGTCCAGCAACACTTTGCCGGACATGACGGCCCTGAGTCCATCCATGTATTGTATCTGCAGGTCTAATTGCTCGGAGAGGGAGTCCACGACGAGGGCGTCTTGCATCAGCTGTCGCCTGAGGTTGATGTTCTCCGTGTATCCTGGGAGGAACCCTCGTAGCGGTGTCTTGATGATCAGGAAGGCGATGAGGAAGAAGTAGACGATGGCGATGAGAAAGCCTGCTCCGAGCACGGTTCCCTTCGACAGTCGAATATGGAACACCTCTTCCAGCGTGTTCTCGTTCAAGATGGAAATCTTGTATTTGAAACGAATCTTCTTTAAGAAATTATCTAACTTATTCTCCATGATTACAATACTCTTCTTCTAAATTCTGAACATACGATGCCTGTGGCCATGGCTACGTTGAGAGACTCCGAGGTGGCTCTTCCCGTGGGGTAGTTGGGGATGAACAACCTCCTTTGAATGAGTTTGCCTATCTTGTCAGATATGCCGTTCCCCTCGTTCCCCATCACGATGATGCCATTGGGTGTGAGCTCTTGCTCGTATATGTTTTTCCCGTCGAGGAATGTTCCGTAGGTTGGCACCTCCTCGTTTTCCTGGAGGAATCTATCCAGTTCCGCGTAGTGTACCCGAACCCGAGCGATGGCGCCCATCGTGGCTTGCACCACTTTGGGGTTGTAGACATCCGCCGTCTCCAAGGAGCAGATGATGTCCTCGATGCCGAACCAATCCGCCACACGGATGATGGTGCCTAGGTTGCCGGGGTCTTGTATGGTGTCCAATGCCAAGGTGAGGTGTTTCGCTATCCTCCCTTTGTCTATGGCGTGGCGTGGTTTCTCGAAAACCGCCAGTGCGGAGGGAGGGGATTGTAGCAGCGACGCTTTGGCTATCTCCTCTTTCTCGGCCAGGATGGTCTCTTCCGCCTTTGTGTGAGGGTGCTCCTCCATGAATGAGCTTGTGCATACCAAGGTGCGGCAATGGAAGGCCGGCAGCAGGTCGGAAACCAATTTGCCCCCCTCCGCAAGGAAGAGTCCTGCCTCGTCCCTCTCCTTCTTCTTCGAGAGGGCGGTGATTGCCCGTATCTTGTTCTTGCTCAGCGTCATTCCTTGCCTGTTATTCTAACCCGACCAATTCGATTTCGTAATACATCGTGCGGTATTCCGCCGCGTCGGAGGTGACGTGACCTTTGATCGTGGTGTTGTCCGAATTGCCGATGTTGAATGGAATGATCACCTTGCATTTCCCGCCCACACGCATGTTCCTTACAGCCTGTTGAAATCCTATGCCGTAGGTCGCTTCGCTCGCTTTGGAATTGAGTTTGAAGCTTTGTGGGTCAGGTGCGTATTGTGCGGTGCAGTTGTATATCATGTTGCCGCTCATGTCGTAGCCTGCATAGCGTATGTATGCGGTCCAGTTGTCTTGTGGAATCGTTTCCCCTTCACCCTGCTTGATCTGGTGGTAGTACAATCCCTTGGATTTCCCTGAGGTGTAGAGGAAATAGATCTCATTCCCCTCTCCGTTGAGCCATTCGCCGTCGGTTTCAGGCATGCTACCGGCTATGGAAATTTTCTTCGCTTTGATGAAGTTCTCGATTGATTCCTCTTCTTTGTCTTGGTAGTCTGAGTATGTCATGGTGTCTCCACAACTTGACAATGCGGCTATGAGCGCGGTGGAAAGTGTGACAACCACAGTCCTTATGCGATTGATTGGGGTCATTTTGCTTTTTTAGTTTTTATTGTTGTTTGGTTAATACTCAGTTATTGTTGGCTCTCTCGACCTCTATGATGGAGAGCTTCATGAAAAGGGGCGTCCAACTGTTGATGCACCTTCCTTTCCCGACGACGCCATATCCCAGCATGGCTGGTACGATGAACTCGCCCTTGCCGGAGAGACGGAGCAACGGAATGGCTTCCCGGATGCCCTTCTCGATGTCGGTATGCCCCATGGTGACGGTCTTGACCACGTCGGTCAGGTTCTCGCAGGGCTCTCCGCCCAACGGGGCTATCGTGTATTGGAACGTCACCTTGTCATTCTCGACGATGGAGTCACCTTCACCCTTCTCGATGATGTGGTAGCGGAGCCCCGATATGCAACGGTTCATCTCCATCTTCGTGGAATCGATGTAATGGTTGATTTCCGCCTCCTCCAATTCGACAAACTGCTTGTTCATCTCCATGAAATCCTCACGGATATCCTCCTGCTGATTTTTGTTCACGGGTATCTGAACCTGCTCCTTCCCACATGCGCTGAGGAGGATGAACAGTATGCCGGTTATGTGGATCGCGAATTTAGCCATTGGTGCGTCTCTTAAGTTCAGCGTCTATCTCCTCTTTGAGGGATGGGAGGTTCTCCTCGAACTTGGCGACGGTCTCCTGCATGGTTTGGTAGGATTCTCCGCCCGAAGCGTTCTTGTGTCCGCCGCCGTTGAAGTACTTCTCGGCGAATACATTGGTCGCCACATCCCCTTGGGAACGGAACGAGCATTTGATCTTGCCTCCCTCCTCCTTGAAGAAGGCGGAGAAAATCACACCCTTGATGGAGAGCGGCATGTTGACGAACCCTTCCGTGTCGCCCTTCTTGAAGTCGTACTTGGAGAGCTCCTCGCTGGTGAGTGATATCATGGCTGCCCCGTATTCCGGGTATATCTTCATCTTCTCGTAGAGCATGTAGCCCATGAGGCGGTATCTGCTCTCCGAGTAGTTGTTGTACACTTTGTCGTAGATGGCGTCCTTGTCGATGCCCTTCTTGATGAGCTCGGAGATGATGATGTAGACCTCCGCGTTGTTGGAGTTGTAGGTGAAGCCTCCTGTGTCGGTCATCATGCCGGTGTAGATGCACTCGGCGCACTCTTTCGTCATCTCGGTGAAGTAACCCATCCTACAGATGAGGCGGAACACCATCTCGGAGGTGGAGGCGAACTGCGGGTAGGAAATCACCACGTTGGCGAAGTTCCCCGGATTCAGATGATGGTCGAGCATCAGCTTCTTGGCGGCTGAGTCCGCTACACTGATGGCCACGTTCTCGATGCGCTTCAGGACGTTGAAGTCCAATGCGCAGATCAGGTCGGCCTTCTCGATCAGGGCGTCCGCCATGTTCTTTTTCTTCTCGTAGACGATGATGTCCGATGCGCCCGACATCCATTTCAGGAAACCGGGAAGATCGTTCGGAACAACCACATATGCCTCCTTGCCGATTGTCTTTAGAAAATTGCAAAGGGCTAATGAAGATCCTATCGCGTCTCCGTCTGGGGATACGTGCGTCGTGATGACTATGTTTTCAGCGTCCTCTATCAGGGATTTCGCCTCTTGTATCAAGTCTTCGTCAATAATTTTAGTAATCATAAACCTCTTCGTTAAAGACGTCGCTAAGTTACAAAAAAAGTTTGGCATTTCCCTTATAACGGAGGCTCGATTGAATTCTTGTGCGTGGCTTTTTGCGTTAATTCTCCGATATTAGTTCGGGTGAATTGTAATGTATTGATTTATAATTAATTGTGAAACCAAACCATCGCCTTTGTCAGCGTCGAGTAGCAGGTGTATGTGAGGAGCAGGGAGAGCATGACGCAGATACGGAGGAAGGAACGGTCCTGCATGACGGCGAGCAACGAGGCGATCAGGGCGTAGAGCAACAGGACGTCCATACCGTTGAAGGCGATGTTCGTCACGTTGGAGTGCGGCAGTCCTTCCAACCATCGTATGCAGGTGTTCATCCCTCCGATGAGGCGGGACAACAGGTCGCCTATCGCCCCTGAAATGGTTGGGGCGGGGGTGAATAGAAGCAATAACGCGCACCCGTATATGAGCAGGGTGGCCGCCGGTATGACGATGAGCCCCGACAGCCAGAAGCAGTTGCTGAACTGGTGGAAGTGGTAGAGCATGACGGGCATGGTGCCGAGCTGGGCGGCGATGGAGACGGAGGTGAGCGACCAAGCCTTGTCGAGCAGGTAGGTGCGCACTTGTATGCTTTTGTAGACGCTCTCCTGAAAGAGTAGGATGGCGAGCACTGCTGTGTAGCTGAGCTGGAAACCCACGTCGGTGAGGTACCTTGGCTCGTATAGCAACATGATGAAGGCGGAGGCGAATACGGTGTTGATGGTGAGCGACCTCCTTCCCAGTAGTTCCCCCACCGAGACGAGCGAGAACATGACGGAGGCCCGTACCACCGAGGCGGATAGCCCCGCCACGAACGCATATGCCCATAGGGCGATGAGGGCGAGCGTGATCCTCAGCCACTTGAGTTTGTTCCCTCTGAAGGGTATGCTGAGCAGGCTGACGATGACGAGGTAGATAATGCCTACGTGCAACCCGCTGACGGCGAGCACGTGGCTGGCTCCGGTTGCGGAGTAGCTGCTCCTCAGTTCCCTGTCGAGCTGGCTCTTGTCGCCTAGTGTCAGGGCACAGGCGATGGCGAGTTCCTCCCCTTGTAGTCCGCTCGATAGATATCTCTCCTCCGCCCATTGCCTGGCTTCCCTTGCTTTCCTGCTTAGGGAGAATTGGTCGACTCTCCCCGCTTTCCTCCATTTCCCTTGAGGGATGTAGAAACTCCCCGAATAGCCTGAGCGGCGCAGGTAAGCCTCATACTCGGACGCCTCTTTCTTGCCCGTGGCGAGATGGGTGGGGAAGAGCAGGATGTCCCCTTCCGCCAACGTGCCGGAGGCGGAGTCTTGCGCGATGTAGGCCATCGCCTTGGATTTCGGCGGAATGCCCTCCCCGAACAGCCGCAGGGTGACTCCGTAGGTGGCTTTCTTTCTTTGCGGGGTGCCCTCTATCTCGCCTATCACGTAGGATGTCTCTTCCTCGTTCGCTTCCCAGTATGCGGGCGTGGTCTCTTGCGTGCGTATGGCTCCGACCAGGAAGAGGAGGAGGCACAGTGACGCTCCGGAGACCCATCGTAGCTTGTATTGTAGCTTGGGAGGTATGAAAAGGGTCCCGATGAGCGGGAGGATGGTGGGAAAGGGTAGCCAGTCGGGAAGGTGGACCCTTGGACATGTGATGCCGAAGAGGATTCCTGCGATGAGGAATAGACAAATGCGAAGGAATGGCAAACGGTATATTGTCTCCATAATGCAAAGAAAAACAGGTTTATAATGGGGCGCCATAAGCCTACGACCTATGGCGCCTGTGATTTAAAGCGCTTTCAGCTTGGCGATCGTCTCGGTCGGGTTCTCCGCGCCGAACACGAAACTGCCTGCCACGAGCACGTCCGCACCTGCCTTGAGCAGCCGGGCTCCCGTCTCGTAGTTGACGCCTCCGTCGATTTCGATCAGTGCCTTCGAGTTGCGTTTGAGGATCAACTCTTTCAGGCGTTGTGTCTTGTCGATGGTGTTCTCGATGAATTTTTGGCCGCCGAAGCCTGGGTTGACGGACATCAGCATGGCCACGTCCACGTCGGTGATGATCTCCTCGAGGACGGACACAGGTGTGTGTGGGTTGAGGGTCACGCCCGCCTTCATGCCCAATGCCTTGATCCTTTGGATGGACCGGTGCAGGTGGGTGCAGGCCTCGTAGTGCACGTTCAGCACTTCCGCTCCCAACTTGTGGAACTCCTCGATGAACTTGTCCGGTTCCACAATCATCAGGTGGACATCCAATGGTTTCTTCGCGTATTTGTGGATGGCTGCGGTGATGGGCATTCCGAAGGAGATGTTCGGTACGAACACGCCGTCCATCACGTCGAGGTGGAACCAATCCGCCTGGCTGTTGTTCACCATCTCCACGTCCGCGCGCAGGTTGGAGAAGTCCGCTGAAAGAACAGAAGGAGCGATCAAATGATTCATGTCGTGCAAAGATTAATTCGGAGGGGCAGGGTAGAACAACGGGTCTTGGAAGCCCCAATCTCTTCCGTCCCCCATGGATTAAACAAAAAAAGGAAGTAACTTACGCCACTTCCTCGCATCAGTCGAGGTGAAGGGATTCGAACCCCCGACCCTCTGGTCCCAAACCAGATGCGCTAACCGGACTGCGCTACACCTCGTTCTCAAATGCGGTGCAAATGTACTACCTTTTCGTGTATCTGCAAACTTTTTCGCCCACTTTTTTCTCTGCAAACGAACATTTTTTCTTCGTCGTTGAATATCAGTGGCTTATTTTTAGGCAAAGGTAGGCGACCAATGCGATTTGGGCGAGCAGGATGGCGGGTACGCCGAGAAAGAATTTCTTGTGGAGGGTTTTGTGACGGAGGGTGTACATGGCGATGAGTGCGCCGATGGAGCCTCCGATGGCGGCGAGAAGGAGCAGTGTCTTCTCGGGGATGCGTCTTGCGTTGGGCTTTTTCGCGAGCCGTTTGTCCCGCGCATAGGCGATGAAGGTGATGATGTTGATCACCACGAAATAGATGAGCAGAATCTTTATATCCATTATTTTCTGTAAATAAAAAGGGGTATGCCGAATGACATGCCCCTTTGTGGTGTTTCGCTCCCAAGGAAAGGAAGCGTGTTTTTAATATTTCATCTTGTCTTTGGAAGGGTTCTTCCAGAAGATTTTACCGTCCACGTACTCTTGCGCCGCGATCAAGGTTGGTTTCGGGAGTTTCTCGTAGAAACGGGAGATCTCGATTTGTTCACGGTTCTCGAACACTTCCTCCAAGTTGTCGTTGAAGGAGGCGAACTCTTGTAATTTCTTGTCCAATTCCGACTTCATCTCCACAGCGATTTGGTTAGCGCGACGGGCGATGATGTTCACCGTCTCATAGACATTACCTGTGTCAGCGCAAAGCTGGTTCATGTCTCTCGTGATGGTGTTAAGCGGAGCTGTTACTTTTTTGTAGTCCATGATTTATATATGTTTTTAATTTGTTCTTTTCGCTTCTAAATGGTCGATGTACTTCTTCGCCTTTTCGTGGATTTTTTCCGCCTCTTTGCGATGCTTGCCGTCAGGGAATTCCCCGATGTAGTTGAAGTACTCGTCGATGGTGTCCCTGTAGCGGTCTTCCATCTTCTTCTCCACACTCTTTTCCGCCTGCATGTATTTCGCGTCGAGGATGAGGAAGTGAAGGTCCTCTTTCCTCTTCGTGTCAGGGTAGTGCTTCAGTGCGTTGGTGGCGGTCACTACGGCCGACTGGTAATTGTTGCCCATGTAGTCGCCGAGGTTATAGTACAGCTTGGCGTTGAGGTATTCCTTCTCCGCCAACTTCTCCTGCAACTCTTCTATGTATTTCAGCGCCACCGGAAGTTCCTTGCTCTTCGGATATAAAGTGGTGAACTCGAGCAGTTCGTCTATTGCCTCCGAAGTGCTTGTCTGGTCGAGCTTGACGTCCGGCGACACCTTGTAGAGACACACGCCGGCGAGGAATTTGCACTCCTCGGCATGTTTCCCTTGCGGATAACTGCGTCCGTAGGAGGAGAAGTAGCTCTTCGCGGACTCGAAATCCTTTGTCTTGTAGTGGGACATCGCGATGGTGTAGATCACGTTCTCCCCCTTTTCTGTGCCTCTGAAGGCGGATCCGACGGTCTCCAGGATGGAGTGGGCTTTGTAGTATTCCTCCGCTTGGTAGTACTCCATCGCCTTCTCGTACTTATAGTCGTTGTCCGTACTTTTGAGCACTTTATTGTAACCTCCGCATGAGAGAAGCCCCAATGCGGTGATTATTAACGTTATATGTCTAACTGTCTTTCCCATCTTAAATCTAATCCGCGAAAATAGGTAAAAACGTTCAAAAGATAAAAGAAAAACATCCATTTTTAACTATTTTAAATAAAATGTTTTTATTTCTTTTGCGTCTGAATTTGGTATAAGTTTAACACTAATAGTATAAACGCTTATTTGTATTGAAAATTATGTTGAAGAGAATTTTGTCGATTTCCGGGAAACCGGGTTTGTTTGAGTTGGTTTCTCAGGGAAAGAATATGTTGATTTTAGAGTCTCTCACGGAAAAGAAACGTGTTCCTGCTTACACGCACGAGAAGATTCTTTCGCTTGGTGATATCGCTATATACACGGAAGAAGGTGAAGTTCCTTTGTTGAATGTGTTGAGATCCATGAAGGAGAAGGAGGGCGGAAAGAAGGTCGCCATGGACCTGAAGAAGGCGGATGGCAAACAACTCGCCGATTACTTGGCCGCTGTTCTCCCTAACTTCGACCGTGATAGGGTTTACTCTTCTGATATCAAAAAACTGATCACTTGGTATAATATCTTGGTCGAGAGCGGACGTGATGATTTCGAGGAGAAGAAGAGCGCGGACGCTCCATCGGAAGAGGCTAAATGATTTTTTGAGAGGTGATGTGGTGCTTGGGTGCGGGTGTCCCCTGTAATCTTTGCATCGTCCTCTTTTAGAATATAATTGGGGGAGTGGAGTTTTCTTCTCCCCTTTTTTAATCTTGACGTCTCCGCTATGCTGAAGGTCCTTTATCTTTCCCCTTGGTATCCTCATCGTTACGATGCGATGTTGGGCTTGTTCGTCCGCAAACATGCGGAGGCGGTCGCCCGATATTGCGGCGTCTGCGTGCTCTATCTGTTCGCGGACGAGAAGGTGAGGGAGTATGAGGTGGTGGATCAGGTGACCAATGGCGTGCGTGAGTTGTATGTCTATTATCCTTTCTCCAATTTCCCTTTCTTGCGGCAGTTGACCAAGGCTTTCGGTTTCCTGCGGGCTTTCAGGAAGGGCTACGCTTTGGTCGAGGAACGCTTCGGCAGGCCTGATGTTACCCAGACGAATGTCTTGACCCGCTGCGGAGCGCTCTCCTATTGGCTAAAGAAGAGGTTCGGTATCCCTTATGTGGTCGTGGAGCATTGGACGAGGTATCTTCCCTCCAAAGACGAGTATAGGGGATTCTTCCGCAAACGGGTCAGCGAATGGGTGGTGAGGAGCGCTTCGTATGTGCTTCCTGTCTCCGAACATCTGTCGAACGTGATGCGCCAGCAGGGATTGAAAAGCGACCGTTACCGTGTGGTGCATAATGTGGTGGATGATTTCTTTTATGATGCTGAAAAAATGCCTCTGATTCCTCCTGGTAGGTTCAGGTTCCTGCATATCTCTTGCTTCAGCGAGTCCGCGAAGAATGTTTGCGGTATCTTGCGGGCGGTGAAGCGCTTGTCGGAGAAACGGACTGATTTTTCGATGACGATGGTGGGCGTCGGACCTGATTATGAGATGGTTAGAAATTATGCGAAGGAGCTGTGCCTCTCCGAGGAGCTTCTCTCTTTCCTTGGGGAATTGCCTCCGGATGAGGTGTGCCGCCGTTTTACCGAGACGGATGCTTTTGTGCTGTTTTCCAATGCCGAGAATGCGCCGGTGGTGATCTCCGAAGCTTTGGCTACGGGCACGCCGGTCATATCCACCAACGTGGGGGGTATCCCTGAAATGGTGGATGACGAATCGGGCTGCCTGATCAACCCGGGCGACGAGGAGGCCCTTTGCGATAGGATGGATTGGATGATCGACCATCATGCGGACTATGATGCGGAGCGCCTCCGCGAGAAGGCCCGTTGCTATGGATACGATGAGGTGGGACGGTTCCTCGTCTCCTGCTATGAAGATGTGCTGGCGGCCAACCGGTAAGCTGCCGCCAATGACGCGTTATTTCTTCATCTTCATCGCACCGTAACCTTATAAGGCTTGCCATCCACAACCAAAAGATAAACGCCTGTGTTGTTTACCTGTATCTCCGCACACGATGTTGCGCATAGTTTCTGCACTTTTTGCGAGAAGATGGTGTGCCCGTTCATGTCGGAGAGAATCACTCGTCCATCCACATTGCATACGAAGATGGTGTGTTCTTCCACATAGATTCTTGGGGCGGAGGAATCGTTCCCCGCATCCTCCGTGGAGGTGGTTGTCTGGTAGTTGAAGTAGGACGTTCCGTCTGTATAGACGGTGCGATGGGTATTGTCCAGCACAGGATATGGGTCTATCGTGACTGGTGCCGGACGGGCGGATGTAGGGCGCACACGCACATCGTTCAGGTCTTGGTAGAATGGTTGTGTGCCGTCTGTTACGCCTTGATTCAGTCGGTAGCAGACTTCTCCGTTGGCAAATTGTTCGAGGGTCATCGGGTGGATGTCGATTTCGGATGTGCGATTCCTTTTCTCGGCTGTAGTGTAGGGAGAGCGTATAAGTGTGCTGTCCGCCAAATAATAGCAGTTGCTATAAAGTAAATATTGTTTTGTTTCGGAAAGTGTGTCTGGATTGATGTCGGCTATGTTGTACTCAATGATTCTGTCATTATAGTGAGATGTGACCAAATCTGCGGAATAAGGGTGTCTTTCATAATAGACAGATCCTGCATTGTAACAATTTTCCAATTTTATCAGGAATGGGCTGAATCCATATCCAATCAATCCTCCGGAATTATTTTCATTGCTCGAGTAGGAAATGACATCTCCGATGTTGAAGCAGTTGGACAATGATAATGATGCTTTTGGAGTGATGTTGAGTAATCCTCCACATAGAGGGTCGGAAGACGTGATGTTTCCTGCGTTCCAACAGTTCTTCATCACAACTACCTCTCCAGGAAATTTTATCATATCGTCCATGCTTGTTCCCGCATAGCCACATTCTGCGTCCGATATCCAACCTATGTCTGCAATGTTACCCACAATACCGGCTACGTTTCTGAATCCCCATATGTCAGCCAGGTTGTAGCAGTTTTGGAATGTGCATCCATACGCTTGTCCCACTAATCCTCCAAGTCCTTTGGCCTCATAAGTTCCCACATATATGTTGCCGGAGGTGTGACAGTTTGTAAATGAACTATTCAGCGCATATCCACAGAATGTTCCGATAATCACTTGGTAATTGTCCGTATGAGGTCCATAGACAATGCAGTTTTCTAATCCTAAATTTTTAAATTCTGCACCATTGACCGTACTGAATAAGCCACAGTACACATAAGAACCATGGTATTGGTCATATCCTATTATTAGACCGTTGATGACATGCCCCTGTCCGTCAAAGACTCCGCTGTAGACACCATTGTATAGATTGCCCTCAATGATGTTATTGTAGGAATCTTTCGCTCCGCTTTGCCATTTCACAGGCTGGTTTCTTATGTACTCATCCCATTCCTCCCATTCAAAAGAGTATTCAAGCATATCCAGTTCTTCATGTCTTTTGTTGTGTGTCATTTCAACGAAATAGTCCATTCCCTCCAAAGGCGTTTCGTTCACCACGATATCGTTCATCAACCGTGCGTTCAGCCATCTATTCCCTTTGTTCACCTTCTTGGCAAATTCATAGAGGTCGTCTAATGTGTAGATGTCGAAGCAACATTGGGTGGTCGTGTCACGCTCTCCGCACACACATAAACAGTAATCGAAGCGGTGCTCATGATCTGTACAGGTTATGTCCTTAGCATTGCAGTTCACGCAATAACAATTGTCGAATTCGTGTGTCATGATGCCACAGTATATGCAGATGCCGTTTTTCTCTACGTGTTCACAAACACAGGTGGTGTCTCGGTATCCACATTGGGTGCAGACGCAATGATCGTATATGTGAGGGTAAGTGCTTAACTCAGGGGCGTTGGCATCGTTCGAGAAATAATACGGACATTCCGATGAATAAACTGTATCCCCATTGAAAACAGGGTGAGGGTCTGTCCCTATTTTTTGCCCCCAAACATACTCCTTCTGCCCATTTTGAAGAAGATAGGTGAATCTACCGTTTTCGAACGAATGTCTTCTCTCCGAATCGGATGGCTCCGTGAGAGTCATGGCGTAACAATTCGTGATTTCTGAGTTCTTATTGATAGGACAGATGCTGTCCGTTGGTTTTTGCCCACTTATCTGGCAAATGGCAAAGCAGTTGGAGATGGTTGAATTGGTCCCGGCTGTGGAACAGATGCCACCCACTTCTCCTCCTCCGCATTTTATTACACCTATGAAATAGCAGTTGTTGATGGTTGTTGCCCAACTTTGTCCGCAGATGCCACCACACCTGCCGTTGCCGGAGGAAATGTATGAGTCCTCGATTCCAAGGTTTCTCACCTCTCCATTACTAATCGTAGAGAAAAAGCCAGCTCTGTCTCCTCCTTTCTCTATGTATATTCCCTTGATGACATGTTTGTTTCCTTCGAAGACTCCTTGGTAAGAGTCTCCGTCTTTCCTCTTGCAGATCCATTCCCGAAATTTCCCATTATTCAGTTTCCCCGTCTCGTCTAATACGTTCTCGTTGATGACGATGTCGTTCATCAATATCGCATTTACAGTAGGTTTGTGGTTGTATACATAGTCCGCAAATCTATATAAATCGTCCACGGTATAGATCTTAATGGTGTCAATATCTACTATGTATTTTCCGCAGTAAACGCAGCTATAATATCCTTGAGCGTCGTGGGGTAAATCCTGTCCCTCTTCGTTCGAGAAACGATATGGACAGACGGTGGAGGCTGGGTAGATTGCCGCACCACCAAGCACAGGAAGTGTATCTACGCCTATTGTTTGTCCCCAGGATAACCCCTCTCCGTCTCGGTTGCCGTTCAATATATGACACGCTAATCCGCTTCTGAGCTGGTTAATGGTGACGGTATAGGTGCTATCTGAGTTTTTTGCGAATTTATTTCCTTGGTATACGGAATGAGTAATGTTTTTCCTCCCTGCGTATGTGATAGATTCTGTTTGTGTTGATAGGCAAGAGCGTATTTCTCCGCCATTTAGCTCGGCGCATATTCCCGCATACCTGGATCCTTGATGCCCAATGACGCCCGTGTTGATGCAGTTGACAATGGCGCCAGCCTCCTGCGTGCCGCAGATGCCCGCATAGTAACTTCCTGTGAAGACAGTTCCGTAATTCACGCAACCCTCTATTGTTCCTTTGTTGTTCATGCCGCAAATGCCGCCTTCCGCCATTATGACTCCGTAATTGCTGCAAGAGGAGACCGTCCCTTCGTTAAGTCCTACAATGCCGCCAGAGTAGTTGCGAGGGTATTCGATCGTTCCTCCATTGCTGCAGTTGGTGATTACTCCTTTGTTATGCCCTGCGATAAATCCATTGTGGATCCTTCCCTTAATCCAGGAGTCTTTGATCCCCAGATTTTTAACTACGCCCGCTTGCTCGATAAGGGCGAATAGACCGAGGTAATCGGTGGAGTCTTCTTTGATGTATATGCCATGGATCGTGTGCCCCATGCCATCGAACGTGCCTTTGTATGCTTGGATAGGGGCCCATCTCCTGAAATTGCCTTCCGTAAGGTTCCCCGCACTGTCCAACACATTCTTGTTGATGACGATGTCGTTCAAAAGCCTTGCGTTCAGGTGGTCGTTTATGGTGGCAACCGCTTCGGCGAAGCCATATAGATCTTCTACCGTCTCAATGTCTAAACAGAAGTTCGGATCTTCCTCTCCGCACAGGCAAAATCCGTATTCGAAGAGGTGCTCATGCTCGCAGTCGGGCTTCTCTATCTTACAAACCGCACATATGCAGTTCTTGTAAGTGTGGGCTGCCTCCCCGCAATAGATGCATTTGCAGTTCGCCGGCACATGGTCTGTCGGATTGATTGTGTCGTTCGTGTATTGAGCCTTGCATTTCGATGAGATGTAGACGGTGTCGGTGCTGAATAGGATAGGGAAGGTGTCCACGCCGATTTTCTGTCCCCACACGTGCTCTTGCTCTCCTTCTTGCAGCAAATAGGCGATATGTCCGCTCTTGAAATCTTGCGCCTTGCTGTTCTTCAAGTCGTAGCAGTTTTCCCCGGAGGAGAGAGACCCATAGGCTGCGTTCCGCCCTGTGCGGTCGGCTATTTTACCGATGGCGTAGCAAAAGGATATTGGGTCGTTGGACCATCCTACGATACCGCCTACGTTTTCATTTCCCAATACGGTTGAGACGCAGTAGCAATAGGAGATCGCCCCTGCATTGTATCCGCAGATGCCACCTATATTGTCGGCTCCTTCAAAGTAGGAGTCCAGCACTCCGATGTTTCGGATCTCTCCTGTTGAATAGGCGAAGAGGCCTAGACCGTCCGTCGTGTTGGAGGAGCAGTATAGACCGCTGATGGTATGTCCCTTTCCGTCGAAAACGCCACGGAAACCGGTCGCTTTGCTAAGATCACCTATCGGTGTCCATTCGCGGATTTCATTCGTTCGGACATTCCCGTCGTTGCCCAATAGTGTGTCATTGACGACAATGTCTGAGGTCAGAATCGCACAAACATCCCAGTTTGGTTCGATGGTCGGATGGGTGCCATTAATGATTTGCGCAAATTCATAAAGCTCGTCCGCTGTGCTAATCTGGTAGGGATCTTCCTGTGTGCCCGTTCCGTTCATGGCAAAGGAGAGGCAGGTGTTTATCAAAGACATCCATAGAATCGTGTATACATGTTTCATATTCATTCCTGATTTGTTCCGAATTTTGTGAATAATTCGGTTGATGTGAAAACCTTGTATTCCATTTATTGCTGAAGGGCAATTAATTCGCCAAATGTACAGAAAACAATTCGGATGCGGAAAAATCTCATGTGCGAATTCGGTACCGTCTTGTATTTCTTAGTTATTGTCAATTGAGTTCTTCCCTTCCCATGTGCGGGGGCGGATGGCTCAAAAAAAAGCGACGGTTTTGCCATCGCTTTCTTGTTAAGTTAATAAATGATTCCTTGGTGTTTTCTTTCCCCTGCGGATCCCGCTATCCTACCTTCTTCTGCAACTGGTCGTTCCCTTTGTAGTTCTTGCAACCTGTCGCGATGGAGGATAGGGCGTCTTGAATCATGTAGAAGGCCTCTTTGAGGGTCTTGTCCGCTTGGGTGAGTCTGCATACCAAGTCTTTCGTTACGACCATGGTTTCAGGAGAGTCACAGTCTGATGGACTGACGTTCGCGATGTCATTGGTGAGGGGTTGGATCTGTTTTTGCTCAAACTGCAGGATATTGAATTTCTGCTTCATGTCTGCCAACAACCGATCGATTTCCCTAGCGATGTCTGCCGCGCTTTTCCTTGTAATAGGCTCTAGTTCCTTTTCCATTGTTTTGGCGTTTTGTTAGTTCATATTCGTTCCCGCTAATATAGTCATCTGCGGTGGAGATATGAAATTTTTAGGAACTGAGTTATTAACAAAATGTGAAATGACAAATGTCTTGAAAGCGGATTTGACCCTATTTTTCTGGCGTTGATTCGGTCGAAAAGTTCCTCAATCCTCGCATCTCTTCGATTTGAAGGCCAAGGCGTACATCCTCATCTGCTTCACCATGGCGAGCATTCCGTTGGATCGGGTGGGGGAAAGGTGCTCTTTCAACCCTATCTTGTCGATGAAGTAGAGGTCGGTCTCCAGTATCTCGTCAGGGGTGTGCCCGGACATCACTTCGACCAGCATGGCGACGATGCCCCCGGCGATGTCGGTGTTGCTCTCGCCTTGGTAATAGACCAAGCCGTCCTTGTATTCCGCATAGACCCACACCTTGCTCTGACATCCCTCGATGAGGTACTCGTCCGTTTTGTATTGCGGGTCGATGCCTGGGTTAGACATGCCCTTGTCGATGATCTGCTGGTACTTGTCCAACCAATCGTCGAGGAATTCGAACTCCGAGATGATCTCTTCTTGTTTCTCCGCTATTGTCATGGTGTATGTGTTTAGTCTTCTTTATCTTCTTCCGAACATTTTCGCGGCACGTTCCACGCCTGCCACGAGGGTGTCGATTTCCGCTTCGGTGTTATAGAGTCCGAAGGATGCCCGCACGGTTCCTTCGATGCCGAACGCTGTCATGACGGGCTCAGCACAGTGATGTCCGGTGCGCACCGCGATGCCGAGCTTGTCGAGGATGGAGCCTAGGTCGTACGGGTGGATGTCGCCGACGAGGAACGAGATGAGTCCGCTCCGCTCCTTCGCGTTGCCGATGAACCGTATGTGCTCGATTCCGCTCAGCTTCTCCTTGGCGTACCTGACCAGTTGTTGCTCATGCTCCGCGATGTTCGCCATGCCTATTTGGCTGACGTAGTTCAACGCCGCCGCCAAGGCTGTGGAGCCGATGTAGTCGGGTGTGCCGGCCTCGAACTTGAATGGCAGCTCGTTGAAGGTGGTCTTTTCGAAGGTCACCTTCTTGATCATCTCGCCACCGCCCTGGTAAGGAGGTAGTTTGTCGAGCCAAGCCTCTTTGCCGTAGAGCACGCCGATGCCTGTCGGTCCGTAGATCTTATGCCCGGAGAAGACGTAGAAGTCTGCGTCGAGCTCCTGCACGTCGATCGGCATGTGCGGCACCGATTGTGCGCCGTCCACCAGCACGGGGATGCCGTGTGCATGCGCTTTCCGTATGATTTCCCTCACAGGGTTCACCGTTCCGAGTGCGTTGGAGACGTGCGTCACGGATATGAATTTTGTCTTTTCCGTGATGAGTTGGTCCAGCTGGTCTACTTGCAACACACCGTCCGCATCGAAAGGGATGACCTTCAAGCGGATGTCCCGATCTTGTTGCTGCAGTTGCCAAGGGACAATGTTGGAGTGGTGCTCCATCTGCGTGATGATGACCTCGTCACCGTCCTTGCATTGGCTTCTGCAGAAGGAGGAGACCACCAGGTTGATGGCTTCGGTCGTGCCGCGGGTGAAGATGATCTCGCGGGCATATTTCGCGTTGATGAACTTCCTCACGGTTTCGCGGGCCGCTTCGTGCGCTTCTGTCGCCTCTTGGCTCAGGAAATGCACGCCGCGATGGATGTTTGCGTTGTGGTTCAGATAGTTCTCGCTGATCTTCTCCACCACGCAGAGCGGTTTTTGGGTCGTCGCCGCATTGTCCATGTAGACAAGCGGTTTACCGTATATCTCTTTCTTCAGAATAGGGAAGTCCTCCCTGATTTTTTCTATGTTGATACTCATCTTGCTATCGTTTTTTATATTTTGCGCGAATGTATTAAAAAAGTGCCAATCCAATACCTCCTTATGGTAAAAATGCATCTTCTATGTGTTCGATTTTGAATGAACTGTTCTGGGCGCCGACGACGACGGAGAGGATGTCGAATTGGGTAGGCATCATGATGTTGAACTTGAAGATGTAGGCTTCCGCCGCCGAGATGGTGTTGCGCATCTTCGTCTTGTTCACTGTCTCCGCTGGGGCGAGGAGGAAGTTGTCCCGCCGGGTCCGCACTTCCACGACCACCAAGGTGCCATCCTTTTCCGCCACGATGTCCAGTTCCAGCTTGCCGCTCCGCCAGTTGCGATGCCTAATTTTGTACCCTTTCGCCGAGAGGTATTCCACTGCTTTTTCTTCGCCTAATAGGCCTAATTCGTTATGTTCTGCCATGATTTCACAAATAAACAGGTTAGTAATTAATTGAATTTGATGCAAAGTTATGGAAAAATTTCGGTTGCGCAAATAAGGATAGATTACTTACCCTGCTATATTTTTTTTTGTGGTATTCGTCCCGAAAAGTGTGGGGTTGGAGTGGTTTATCGTCCCGAAAAGTGTTGTAATTCTTGCAATATCGTCCCGAAAAGTGTATATTTGTGACGATTTGTTGTCCCGAAAAGTGTAAATACAATGGAAAGAGTAATTTATAAATCACTGATTGAGTGGAAGTTGAAAAAAAACAGAAAACCCCTGATTGTAAATGGGGCGAGGCAGGTGGGAAAAACATTTGTCCTTCGTGAATTTGCCGAACGTGAATTTACGAAACATGTCTATTTTTCTTTGGATAGAAATGCTCAAGCTAGGCATATATTGGAGAGTGGTTCGAGTGTCCAATCTATCATCATGGCTCTTTCTGCTCTTTCTGGGGTTGACATTACCCCTAACGACACACTCATTGTGGTTGATGAGATTCAGGAATCTCCTGCGGCACTCAATTCGCTGAAGTTTTTTTGCGAAGATGCTCCGGACTATCCTATTGCGGTGGCGGGTTCGTTGTTGGGAATTTCGCTCCATGGAAATTATTCGTTTCCGGTAGGGAAGGTTGACATGTTGAAAATGTATCCGATGTCGTTCGAGGAGTTCTTGTCCGCTATGGGGAAGGCCCAACTCGTTGATGTGTTGCGGAATAACAATTGGGAGGTTGTCAACCTGCTTAAGGGAGAATTTGTTGATCTTTTGCGGCAATATTATTATGTTGGTGGAATGCCGGCGGTGGTTCAAGGATTCGTCTCGGGGAATGGACCTCGTGCTGTTCGTGAGATGCAGGAACAGATTCTTTTCGACTATGCGCGGGATTTTTCGAAACATGCGCCTGTGAATCAGGTCCCACGAATTAATATGGTTTGGAATTCCATCCCTTCCCAGCTCGCTAAGGAAAACAAGAAATTCATATATGGTGCGATGAAAAAGGGAGCTCGTGCCAATGATTTTGACCTTGCTATCCAGTGGCTTGTTGATGCTGGCCTAGTTTATAAGGTGAATAGGGTTAATAAAATAGAGTCTCCTTTGAAATTCTACGAAGATTTTTCTTCGTTCAAATTGTTCATATTGGATGTCGGTTTGATGGGTGCGATGGTAGGCGCTTCGGCGGAGGCTGTTCTTACAAACAATGCTATTTTCAAGGAGTATAAGGGTGCTTTTACGGAATTATTTGTGTGTGATTCGTTGATTTGCAATGGTATAAATCCTTTTTATTATTCGTCGGAGGATGCCCATTTGGAGGTGGATTTTGTGATTCAAGGAAAGACTTCTGTTTCCCCTGTTGAAGTGAAGGCGGAGGAAAATGTCCATTCCAAATCATTAAAGGCGATTGTTAATAAGCATCCCGATTTGAAGGCCATTCGATTGTCGATGAAGGATTTAGACAGGCAAGACTGGATGACGAATTTGCCTTTGTACGCTTTCGTCGAGGAGCTTAAGTCATTATAATAAAGCGTTTTCCTCGCTGGGGGCCTCCTCCATTTTTACTATCTTTGCGCCATGGCAGGCATCTACATCCATATTCCGCTCTGCAGAAGCCGTTGCGTCTATTGCGACTTCTACTCCTCCACGTTCGACGGCAACCGTTCCGAACTGGTCGATGCTATCTGCGCGGAGTTGACCGAGCGGCGGGACTACCTGCGGGGGGAGACTGTGAAGACGCTCTATTTCGGGGGTGGCACGCCTTCGCTCCTGCGCCCGGACGAGCTTTCCGAAATCTTCTCTGCCGTGGAGGCGAATTACCCTTGCACTCTCGAGGAGGTGACGCTGGAGGCAAACCCGGACGACCTTTCCGATGATTTCCTGTCGTCGCTGAAACGCTTCCCCATTAACCGTTTGAGCATAGGCATACAGAGCTTCCACGACGATGACCTGACCCTCTTGAACCGCAGGCATACGGCGGAGGAGGCGAAAGCGGCGGTGCGTCGTTGCCAGTCGCACGGCTTCCCGAACATCAGTATCGACCTGATCTACGGACTGCCGAACCAGACCCTCTCCGCTTGGGAGGATAACCTGCGCCAGGCTATCGAACTGGATGTCCCGCACATCTCCGCCTACCATCTGACCTATGAGGAGGGAACGAAGATCTACAGGATGCTGCAGAAGGGTGAGGTGCGTGAGGTGGACGAGGAGCTGAGCGTCGAGATGTTCTATCTGCTTCGCTCCATGCTGCAAGAGGCTGGTATCCAGCAATATGAGATCTCCAATTTCGCCCGGCCGGGATGTCATGCGCGGCACAACTCCTCCTATTGGGACGGCACGCCTTATTTGGGCGCGGGTCCGGCCGCCCATTCGTTCGACGGCAAGGATAGACGTTGGAATATCTCCAACACCCGCCGCTATATCGAAGCCATCCGTTCGGGCGAACCTTACTATGAGATGGAGGTGCTGGATGAAACCTCCTCCTACAATGACTATGTCATCACTTCGTTGCGCACCCTTGCGGGAATGGACTTGAAACACCTTTCGGAGCGGTTCGGCGAACCGTATGTTTCCTATTGTATGAGGCAGGCGCAACCTTTCATTGATCGTGGACTGCTTTGTCGCACGTCTGACCGTCTCTTCCTGACCGAGCAGGGTCTTTTCGTCTCGGATGCGGTGATGGAGGAGATGATGATGATAAATGATTAAATATATAACACGTTTCCAAATTGTTGATAACCAGCCAAGTGTATATTTTTTTGTGTATTTGATAACATTTACGTATATTTGTTATATATTTGCATATTGTAAAAATGTTGTCTTTAGTGGGTCTCTAAAGATGTTTTGTGGAAACCAAATTTTGAGGTATATATAAACAAATAATGAGTAGTGGTATGAGAATAAGAAATTTACTTTTATTATCACCTGTGTTTTTGTGCAGTGTTGGCGGTAATGCCAATCCGAATCTCAGTGCCGGTAGCGCTAATGGAATTGTCCTGTGCGAAGACCATCAAATTTATGCATGGGGAACTGATAGTTCGGATTATGGAGTGAAGAACTTCTTGTGTCTCGACACGTCGATGGCGGGATTCGAGCGGAAGAAGTATTATATAACTCCCCAATTGGTTGACAATAGGGGAGTTAAGTTGGCTCAAGTCGATGCTGGCTCCGGTTTTACTTTCTGGGGCGTGTCTGAAAAGGGTGTGTTATATTCTTGGGGGCAAGCTATTTCCGAAGGCGAAACGACTGTATATGAGTACCCCACACCGGTCAGAAGCACTGCCGGGTTGGATGGTTATAACGAGGACGGTTCTCTTGGCGGCAAATACATAGGCAATGTGAAATGCGTGAAGGGTAGTACTACGGGTGCCATTGTGTTGTTCAACGACGGACGCGCTTTGGTGTCGTATACCTTTTTCTCGGATGGCAAAGGCAGACTTGTCGAGGACGAGAAGGGTGTAGTGGATGATATCATAAAGGTGTCTGCGGGCGATAACTCGTTCAGAGTGTTACGGTCTGACGGACGTCTGTATTCGATGGGAGATTGGAATGGAAATAATACGAGGTCGACATCTGATCTTGATGATTATAGTATTAAACCGCTTCTCCTGGGGGAAACAAAGAAACCTCTCGAAGATATTATTGATGTGGCCTCTGGCGATGTGTGCGCATTTGCTTTGACCAAGGAGGGGCATCTGTATGGTTGGGGCAATGGTGATTGGGGAGGTTGCACCGGCATCGGTTCCATGTCTTCAAGTGAAAACACAAATGCTTATCGTGTTGTGTCTGGGGCTTACAAAACCATTAGCGGAGATGAATATCTGACCTCTGTCAAGAAGGTGGTGACGGGTAGAGCCTATGGCATGGCCATGACATTTGACGGATATTTGTTGTATTGGGGCAATAACGATGGTAATGGCGGTGTGATGGGCAACAGCTCGAATACGAGGTACGTCTTATCCCCTGAGTTTCTTGTGTATAAGGACGGCAAGGTGGTCGACGATGCGGTGGATATTGTCGCTGGAGACAACTTTGCTTTTGTCATCAACAAGAAGGGTGAATATTTCGCTTTCGGACTAAATGATATGGGTCAGTGCGGTGTTGGCTCCAACGAGGATGAAATCCACTACTTGCATCCTCTCCATTGGTCTTGTGAGGTGCCTGCTCCTTGTCCGTCTGTCACTTTGGGAATGAAGGACACGGTGGACCTTTGTCCTACAGGAAGTGCGTTGACCGCCTTCATCACGGCTGTTGATGGCGAAAAGTACAGTATGAGGTGGGGCTACGACGGAATTTTTAGGAGTGCCGATAAGAACACGGAATTCCCGGTTCTCTACGAGGGCCTCTATACGGTGGAGTTGAGTGGTCGTTGCGGAAAAGTCAGCGATTCTGTTTACGTACGCATTAAGAAACTTGGCATAGAGAACTTGGGCGATGTTTCGTATGTGAAGAACCCGACAGATGTGTCGAAGGATAATCTTATGTTCAGCTTCCGTTCGGAGGCGACGGATATCTGTTTGTATGCCGACAAGGAAAGCACTCAACCTATCGATACGATTAAACATAAGGGCGGTGATGGCAGAATCTCCGTTTTGGGTAAATACGCCTCTCTTGATCATCAGATCGCTTCCGTTTGGGCGGATGGAGAAGTGCGTACTTCCCTTGTGAAGAATGTGGGTAAGGGTATTGAAAGGTCTTTCCTTAAGAAGGGCATGATGCTTACTACGGAAATTCCTTCTGTGCTGAAGAGCTTTGATTTGAAGATAAAGAACTTCGATCCTGTCACTTCTGAATTTACGGTTACTCCTGCGCTGTATAAGGCGGTGATGAGCGGATCCTTGGGTTGCTATGTTGTCGGTGAAAAGGTGTGGGAAGGCAAAAAACAGTCATTCCTTGTTGACGCAGATTCTACCGTCATCTCTGTGGAGTGCGGTGCGAATATTGACGGAAATGGAGTGTATGTGTTAGGCATGAATACTACAGGAATGCTCAATCTGTACGAATTCACTTGTGCCGGGGCGACAGGCACACACAATCCGGTCTTCGGATCCCCTATTTTGGATGAAAAAGGATTGGGCATTCGATGGATAGGAGAAACGATGGGTTCGTATGATTCAACGTCGTATGATTCTGATGAAAACTGCTACTTCAATTTGGTCTTCGCCCAGAGAAGTTGTATGGATTGCGAAAGGGTTCAGCTGAATTCGTTGGTCAAGTCTTTGGGTGACACCTTTGCTATTGCCGCTATGGCTCCGAATATCAGTGCCGGTAGTGCTAATGGAATCCTTCTCTGCGACGATCACAAGGTCTATACTTGGGGAACGGATAGCTCGGCTTATGGTGTGGAGAACTTCTTGGGACTCGATACGACTGTGGCGGGATTTGTGCAGAAGAGTTTCTATGCGACGCCTCAGTTGGTCAATACCAACGGAGTCAAACTAACCCAAATTGACGCAGGCTCCGGTTTTACTTCCTGGGGAGTTTCTGATAGGGGCGTTCTCTATACTTGGGGACAAGCTCTTTGGGGAAATGTCCGATATTATGATAAGCTTACACCTGTAAGGTGCCTCCCTGAGATGGTGGGTTATAACGAGGATGGAATCCCTGGTGGACAATACATTGGTAATGTCAAGAGTGTGAAGGGTAGTACCACGGGTGTCATCGTGTTGTTCAACGATGGACGTGCCTTGGTGTCGTATGACCATCTCGCACGTGGTGAGGGCAGATTCCTCATGGACGAAAATGGTGTAGTGGATGATGTCGTAAAGGTGTCTGCGGGTGATAATTCATTTAGAGTGTTGCGGCCTGATGGACGTCTTTATTCGGTTGGGGAATGGAATGGAAATGATGCCGGAGCTGATGGTAGACTCGCTGATTTTGTGCTAAAACCACTTCTCTTGGAGGAAACGCAAAGGCCTCTTGATAATGTTATCGATATGGCTTCAGGTGATGTGTGCGCATTTGCCTTGACCAAGGAGGGAAATCTGTATGGCTGGGGTAATGGTGGCTGGGGTAATGCTACCGGCACTGGTGGCCACGTTATTCATAAGCGTGCAAGACGTGTCTTGGCGGGCGATTACAAGTCCATTAGCGGAAATGATTTTATGACCTCTGTCAAGAAGGTTGTTGCAGGTAGAGGCTATGGTATGGCCATGACGTTCGACGGTCATCTCTTGTATTGGGGCAATAACGTAGACGGTGGTGGTGCGATTGGCAATGGTTCGGAAGAAAGGTCCACTCCGGCTCCTGAGTTCTTGATATATAAGGATGGTAAAGTGGTTGATGATGCGGTGGACATCATCGCTGGAGACAACTTCGCTTTTGTCGTTAACAAGAAGAGTGAGTATTTCGCTTTCGGATTAAACGATATGGGACAGTGTGGTGTTGGTTCGGATGAGAAGGAAATCCACTACCTGCATCCTTTCACTTTGCCATGTGATATGTCAGACCCTTGTCCGTCCGTCACATTGGGAATGAAGGATACGGTGGAGCTATGTCCTACGGGAAGCGTGTTGACCGCTATCGTCACGGCAACAGATAACGACGAGTGCGGTTTGCAGTGGAGTTATAATGGAGATCTGTCGAATTCCTCGAATAGGGAATTCCCTGTTCAGGGAGAGGGCTTCTATACGGTAGAACTGAGAAGCCGTTGTGGACAATCCAGCGATTATGTGCACGTCCGCATCAAGAATCTAGGCATAGTGGATTTGGGTGATACTTCTTACGTGGAGAACCCTGCTAATTTGGCGGAGGAAAGCCTATCCTTCCGCTTCAATTCGGATGCGGCGGATATCTATTTGTATGCCGACAAGAACGGTGCTCAGCCTATTGATACGATTAAACACGAGGGCGGTGATGGCTTAGCCCACGTATCGGGCAAGTACGCCTCTCTTGATAATCAGGTCGCTTCCGTTTGGGCGGACAAAGAATTGCGGACTTCCCTTGTGAAGAATGTGGATCTGAAGGGTAAAACGTCTTTCGTGAAAAATGGTCTTTTGCTCTCTACTGACAACTCAGTTTTATTGAATAGCTTTGATGTGAAAGTGTCTGCGTATTCGTCTTCTGAAAATGTTACGGTGACGCCTATGTTGTATAGCTTGTCGTATAATGCGGATTATGGCACTTATGATGCTGATAGTTTGGTGTGGAAGGGGAAAGAACAGACGTTTGTTGATGTGGATGATAAAGGAACTGTTCTCACGGTGAAATGTGGCGCGGCTCTTGCTGCAGGGAAGAATTATCTGTTGGGAATGGAACTCAATGGCTATGTTTCTATGTTCACGTATGATTGTAGGATGCTGAAAGCGAACAGTGCGATCTTTGAATCACCTGTATTGGACGAAAATGGTCTGGGCGTTCGATGGATAGGATCTTCGGCACACGTGTACTCGTCGATGTTAAATGGATTTGATAGCAACTGTTATTTCAATTTGGATTTCACCCAGATGAGTTGTGCGGATTGTGAAAAGGTTGAGCTGAAATCTGTGGTTAAGAAATTAGAAATTGTCGGCGTTGATGATGTCGAGGCATATGACCCGTCAGCAATTGTTGATGTTTATACCCCAACAGGCCTCTTGATTAAGAAGTCGGTGACGAGGGCTGATGCTCTTAAGGGATTGCCAAAGGGTGTTTACATCGTGGGCAATACGAAGGCAGTGAAATTCGACGATTAATTGTGATATGCATGGTAGAGAAGAGGCGTCAGGTAAGTCTGATGCCTCTTCTTTTTTATGTCTGAAGATTGGCGCGTTTATTGTTGTATGGTTTGTCGAGCTAGTGTAAGGTAGCTTGCATCCCTCCGTTGGCATTTTTTTCTGTGAGAAATTCTAAGCGATGCAAGCCTATCAGCGGGATGTGAACAAAGAAGGGATGTCCCGTGTGATGTTTCTTCCTGATTGTATGTTTTTTAACATATTATTTGTACCTTTGCAAAAAAAAGAAGATGAGAATAGCTGTATTTCCTGGTAGTTTCGATCCTTTTACGATAGGACACTATTCTGTCGTGAAGCGTGCGCTGAATTTCGTGGACGAAGTGGTGATAGCAATTGGTGTGAACGATGCGAAGAAGACACTCTTCTCCGTTGAACAACGATATAAGATTATCTCCAAAGCGTTTTGTGACGAGCCGCATGTCTCCGTGAAGAGCTATGACTCCTTGACGGTGGACTTCGCCCGGGAGGTCAATGCCGACATCATCCTCAGGGGCATCCGCTCCATCCAGGACTTCGAGTATGAGAAGACCATCGCTGACGCCAACCGCCGTCTGTCGGGTATTGACACGGTGCTCCTCTTCACGGAACCTCAACACTCTTTCATCAGCTCTACCGTTGTGCGTGACCTGATCCGCTACGGAAAGGATATCACCACCTTCCTCCCTCCGCATGTTTCGGTGGAGGACCTGAAGTAAGGCCGCTCTGCCCTCCTTTGCCTGATGCGTTCCTTAGTGTCTCGAGGGAATCCTTGCGCCTGAAAAAGTCCGCAATTAAACTTTTTTAACATTAATTATTTCCAAGAGAGGTTATTTGTTGCTTTTTTTGCGGAAAATTTGGGTGTATAGTATCTGATGAAAAAGAAAGCGAAACATAGATTTTTCAATTCGAAGTTAACTTCGGCGATTAGTATTTCGATCGTACTCTTTCTCCTAGGATGTATCATATTTGTCGGTTTCATGTCTAAGACGTTGTCTACCTACGTTTTAGAGAGTGTCTCGTTGACCGTTTTCTTGCAGAAGAACACGACGGAGGAGGCCCGTGTGAACTTGGAGAAGTATCTGGCGGCGCAACCCTATACCAAGAAGGAGAAGTTCATCGATAAGGCGACTGCCATTGAGGAGCTTTGTCAGGACATCGGTGAGGATCCCGAGGAGTACAAGGATATGGAGATCGACCGCATCAACGATATGATCGAGGTGAGCATGAATGCGGCCTATGCGAACAATGACAGCATCCTCCCGATCGTGAAGACCATCCAGCTCTTCGAGTGCGTGGACCGTGTGGATTATCAGGAGAGCATGATAGACCGTATCGGCAATAACATCCAAAAGCTGGTTTCCGTGTTGATTTGTACGGCGGCGGTGTTACTGCTGATTTCCTATGTGCTGATTAGCAATACGATACAATTGTTGATCCACTCGGATCGTTTCTTGATACATACGATGACTTTGGTGGGTGCCACGAAGCGTTTCGTGCGTCGTCCGTATATTTTGGAGAGCCTCATCATCGCGGTGGTGGCGTTCGTGCTGGCCACGATTTACCTGCTGGGGCTGGGGTATCTGCTGAAGGATGACTTCCCGCCGAGCATGGAGGGTATGACGAGTGACCCGATGCTCTACATCGTCGTGTTGGGAAGCATTTTCGTATTCAGTGTCATCATCACGTGCGTGGCTACCCATCGTGCGGTGAGCAAGTATCTGAAGCAGCAGGTGGACGATTTGTATTACATCTGATTTTTGGGAAATAAATAATAACAAATAAAAAAATGGCTTTAAGAGAAAATTATGCGTTGCCTAAAGAGAACTTGCTTCTCTTAGGGGTTGGTTTTGTCGTCATTCTGATCGGTTGTATCTGTATGATTGGTGGAGGAAGTACGGACGGAGTCTCCTATAACCCGGAGATATTCAGTCCGATGAGGATTACGGTGGCACCGATTATCCTTGTCATCGGTTTCTTCTTCGAGATTGTCGCCATTGTGTGGCTTCGTGGTGGGAAGGATAAGAATAATGATGAGACTGAGATGGAGAAGGGTCTCTCCACCTATGATGACAGCAGACGCATTGATTTGGATAATGTTGCGGATAGGAAAGTTGAACTTCCTGAAAACGAGAAGAAGTTCGCACTTGAAGGTTCAAAAAAACAAAGGAGGAGATAGTAAGAGATGGATGCGTTTCAGGCTTTTATCTTGGGTTTGATCCAAGGCTTGACCGAGTATCTTCCGGTCAGCAGTAGTGGTCACTTGACCATCGGTTCCTACCTTTTCGGATTGGAGGACGGCGAGTCCAACCTGATGTTTACCATTGTGGTGCACGTCGCCACTGTGTTGAGCACCCTGGTCATTTTGTGGAAAGAAGTGGTATGGCTCTTTAAAGGCGTCTTGAAGTTCAAATGGAACGACGAGATGAAATACTTTGTCAACATCCTTATCTCTATGATCCCTATAGGCATCGTGGGTTTGTTCTTCAAGGACACGGTGGAGGAGTTCTTCGGCTCCGGTCTGTTCCTTGTCGGACTGATGCTCTTCCTGACAGCTTCGTTGCTGGCTTTCGCGTATTTCGCCAAGCCTCGTCAGAAGGAGAATATCTCTAAATTGGACGCCTTCATCATCGGTTTGGCGCAGGCTTGCGCGGTGATGCCGGGCTTGTCCCGTTCCGGTTCTACGATCGCTACGGGTCTTTTGTTGGGCAATAAGAAAGAAAATTTGGCGCAGTTCTCCTTCCTGATGGTGATTCCACCGATCGTGGGGGAGGCTTTGCTGGATTGTCTCAAGGTGGCGAAGAACGGATATGAGGCGGTGGCTTGCGGCATCTCTCCCCTTGCGTTGGGAGTGGGTTTTGTCACTGCGTTCATCTTCGGTTGCCTCGCCTGCAAGTGGATGATCAATATTGTGAAGAAGGGTAAACTCATTTATTTCGCTGTCTATTGCTTCATCATCGGAGCAATCTGTGTGATGTGCTCGTAATGCTCGTGAGGGAATGAATTTCTTGGACGGCGAAATATTATACTTCGACAAACCTTTGGAGTGGACCTCCTTCGACCTGGTCAATAAGGTGCGCTACATGATCAAGCGCAAGCTGGGTGTGAAGAAGTTCAAAATCGGACATGCCGGCACGTTGGATCCTCTGGCGACTGGTGTGCTGGTGGTTTGTACGGGTAAGGCGACTAAACGAATTGAGGAGCTGCAATACCAGACGAAGGAGTATGTCGCCACGTTGAGGCTGGGCGCCACCACGCCTTCCTTCGACTTGGAGCAGGAGATTGATGCGGAATATCCTACGGAACATGTCACCCGTGAGATGGTGGAGGAGACGCTGAAGAGTTTCCTCGGGGAGATCCAGCAGATCCCGCCCGTCTATTCGGCCGTGAAGGTGAACGGGAAGCGCGCCTACGACTACGCCCGCAAGGGCAACGAGGTGGAGCTGAAGCCTAAGCTGCTCGTCATCGATGAGATAGAACTGCTGGATTGCCAGTTGCCGTACATCACGATACGCGTGGTTTGCAGCAAAGGCACCTATATCCGTGCCCTGGCGCGCGACATTGGCGTCGCACTGAAGAGCGGTGCGCACCTCACTTCGCTGCGTCGTACGAGGGTGGGGGAGTTCAAGGTGGAGAATTGCATCTCCCTCGAACAATTCCAAAACATTGTAAATGAACAAGAACAGATAAATTCCGATATTGCATGAAATTATCAAAATTCAAATTCAACTTGCCGGAAGAGCAGATCGCTCTTTACCCTGCCCATAACAGGGATGAGGCTAGATTGCTGGTACTCAACCGTAAAACGGGTGAGATAGAACACAAAATCTTTAAGGAAATCCTCCAGTATTTCGACGACAAGGATGTGTTCATCTTCAACGACACGAAGGTGTTCCCTGCTCGTCTCTATGGTATCAAGGAGAAGAACGGTGCGAAGATCGAGGTCTTCCTGCTCCGTGAATTGAACCATGAACTGAAGTTCTGGGATGTCCTTGTGGATCCTGCCCGCAAGATACGTATCGGAAATAAACTCTATTTCGGTGAGGACGAGTCGCTGGTGGCCGAGGTGATCGACAACACCACCTCCCGCGGACGTACGCTCCGTTTCCTCTACGAGGGTTCCTATGAGGAGTTCCGCGAGACCCTCTACAAACTGGGCGAGACACCGTTGCCGAAGTTCATCAACCGTCCGGTCGAGCCGGAGGACGCTGAGCGTTACCAAACGATCTTCGCCAAGAACGAGGGCGCCGTGGTCGCTCCGACCGCTGGTATGCACTTCAGCCGCGAGCTGATGAAGCGCTTGGAGATCAAGGGTTGCGACTTCGCTTTCCTGACCCTGCACGCTGGCTTGGGCAACTTCCGCGAGATCGACGTGGAGGACCTCACGAAGCATAAGATGGATTCCGAGGAGATGTACATCACCGAGGAGTGCACGAAGATCGTGAACCGTGCGCACGAGGCGAGACAACATATCTGCGCCGTCGGTACGACTGTGCTGCGCGCCGTTGAGAGCAGCGTGGGTACGGATGGCTTGATTAAGCCGTCAGAGGGCTGGACGAATAAGTTCATCTTCCCTCCATACAATTTCACCGTGGCGGATCGCCTGGTGACCAATTTCCACATGCCATACTCCACCTTCCTCATGATGGTGTGCGCCTTCGGCGAGTATGACTATGTGATGAACGCTTACGACGTGGCATTGAAGGAGGGCTATAAGTTCGGCCCTTACGGAGACGCTATGTTAATCCTCTAATTTGAACAAAAGATATAGTATCATAATAAGATGGCTAAGAAATTCGCTGAACATTCCAGTTTCAACCTCTCGGATATCAACAAGGAGGTTCTGAAACAATGGGAGGAAAAAGATTTGTTTCATAAGAGTGTGAAAATCAGGGAGGGTGCTCCTTCCTTCGTCTTCTTCGAGGGGCCTCCGTCCGCTAACGGAATGCCGGGCATCCACCACGTGATGGCGCGCTCTATTAAGGATATCTTCTGCCGCTACAAGACCATGAAGGGCTTCCACGTGAAGCGTAAGGCGGGTTGGGATACCCACGGATTGCCTGTCGAGCTGGGCGTCGAGAAGGAGTTGGGCATCACAAAAGAGGACATCGGAAAGAAAATCTCTGTCGATGACTATAACAAGGCTTGCCGTACCAACGTGATGAAGTTCACCAAGGAGTGGACCGACCTCACCAAGAAGATGGGTTATTGGGTGGACCTCGAGAACCCTTATATCACCTACGACAACAAGTATATCGAAACGTTGTGGTACCTCTTGAAGGAGCTCTACAAGAAGGGTTACCTCTACAAGGGTTACACCATCCAACCATATTCTCCTGCGGCGGGTACGGGTCTTAGCTCCCACGAGCTGAACCAGCCGGGCTGCTACCGTGACGTGAAGGATACGACCGTCGTGGCGCAGTTCAAGATGGTGGATCCGAAGCCTGAGATGGCGCAGTTCGGTACTCCGTACTTCCTGGCATGGACCACTACGCCTTGGACCCTCTCGTCCAACACGGCTCTTTGCGTCGGCCCGAACATCACTTACGTGGCTGTTCAATCCTACAACCCTTACACGGGCAAGCCTGCCACCTATGTGCTGGCGAAGGATTTGGTGAACGCTCATTTCAACCCTAAGGCCGCCGAATTGGCCTTGGAGGACTACAAAGAGGGCGACAAGCTCGTCCCTTATAAAGTCATCGCCGAATACAAGGGTACTGACCTTGTAGGCATGAAATATGAACAACTCTTCGACTGGATCACGCCGGAGAACGCTGACCAAGCTTTCCGTGTCATCCCGGGCGACTACGTCACTACGGAAGATGGTACGGGTATCGTCCATATCGCCCCTACCTTTGGTGCGGACGACGCGAAGGTGGCGAAGGCCGCTGGCATCCCTCCGTTGCAGTTGGTCGATAAGTTCGGCAACTTGCGTCCTTCCGTGGATCTGACGGGTAAGTTCTATCTGCTCTCAGACTTGGACGCTGATTTCGTGAAATCACGCATCAACGTGGAGGCCTACAAGAAATTCGAAGGCCGCTTCGTGAAGAACGCATACGATCCTAACCTGACGGACAAGGACGAGACGCTCGATATCTCCATCTGCATGGACATGAAGGTGACCGACAAGGCCTTCAAGATCGAGAAGCACGTCCACAACTACCCTCACTGCTGGCGTACGGACAAGCCGGTCCTCTACTACCCGCTGGATAGCTGGTTCATCAAATCCACCAAGGCTCGCGAGAGAATGATGGAGTTGAACAAGACCATCCAATGGAAGCCTGAGTCGACGGGTACCGGCCGCTTCGGCAAATGGTTGGAGAACCTGAACGACTGGAACCTCTCTCGCTCCCGCTACTGGGGCACACCGCTCCCGATTTGGAGAACCGAGGAGGGTACGGAGGAGAAGTGCATCGGCTCCATCGCGGAGTTGTTCGAGGAGATCGACAAGTCCATCAAGGCAGGTTTCATGAAGGAGAACCCTTGGAAGAACTTCAAGGTGGGCGATTACTCGAAGGAGAACTATGATCCGAAGAACATTGACCTCCACCGTCCATATATCGACAGCGTCATCCTGGTTTCCGATAGTGGCAAGCCGATGAAGCGTGAGGCGGACTTGATCGACGTGTGGTTCGATTCGGGCGCCATGCCATTCGCTCAGCAACACTATCCGTTCGAGAACAAGGAGGTGGTCGATAACGGTGAGTTCTACCCTGCCGACTTCATCGCGGAGGGTGTGGACCAGACCCGTGGTTGGTTCTTCACATTGCACGCCATCTCCACCATGATCAAGGATAGCGTAGCCTTCAAGGCGGTTATCTCCAATGGTTTGGTGCTCGACAAGAACGGTAATAAGATGTCCAAACGTCTCGGCAATGCAGTCGATCCGTTCGGTGCTATCGAGCAATATGGTTCCGATCCGCTCCGTTGGTACATGATCACCAATGCATCGCCTTGGGACAACCTGAAGTTCGATACAGATGGTGTCGAGGAGGTACGTCGTAAATTCTTCGGCACGCTCTACAACACCTATTCCTTCTTCGCCCTCTATGCGAACGTGGATAACTTCACCAACAGTCAGCCACAGGTGCCAATGAACAAGCGCCCTGAGATTGACCGTTGGATCATCTCTCTGCTCAACTCCCTCATCAAGGAGGTGGACGAGAGCTACAATGACTATGAGCCGACCAAGGCAGGTCGCGCAATCTCTATATTCGTGAACGATCACCTGAGTAACTGGTACGTTCGTCTGAACCGTAAACGTTTCTGGGGTGGCACATTGACAGAGGATAAGCTCGCCGCTTACCAGACGCTCTACACCTGTTTGGACACAGTGGCACGTCTGATGGCGCCTATCTCTCCGTTCTATGCGGACCAACTCTTCTTGGATCTGAACAATGCCACAGGCTGCGACAAGAGCGAGTCTGTCCACTTGGCTAACTTCCCTAAGTACGACGAATCCTTGATCGACAAGACCTTGGAGGAGCGCATGCAGTTGGCGCAAGACATCTCATCCATGACCCTCTCTCTCCGTAAGAAAGAGAACATCAAGGTTCGTCAACCGTTGAAGCAAATCATGGTACCTATCTTGGCGGAGCATGAGCAGGAGAATGTCGAGGCGGTGAAGGACTTGATCATGAACGAGGTCAACGTGAAGGAGATCAATTTCGTGCGTGACTCAGCCGGCATCCTTGTGAAGAAGATCAAGCCAGACTTCAAGAAACTCGGTCCTAAGTGCGGTAAGAACATGAAGACGGTTGCGGCACAGTTGCAAGGCCTTTCGCAGGAGCAGATCGCTCAGTTCGAGAAGAACGGTAGCTATGAGATCTGTCTCGACGGATGCTGCGTCGTTGTGGACAAGGCCGACGTGGAGATCCTTTCGGAGGATATCCCAGGCTGGTTGGTAGCCAACAACGGAACGATCACCATCGCGCTCGACGTGACCATCACGCCTGAGTTGCAACGGGAGGGTATCGCGCGTGAGTTCATCAACCGTATCCAGAACATCCGTAAGACAAGCGGTTTCGAGATAACCGATAAGATTGTTATCGACATCGAGCAGTCAGACAATGTGAATGCGGCGGTAGAGCAGTTCAAGGAGTACATCTCCTCGCAGGTGCTCGCCAACAAGATCTCCTTGGTGGAGAAGGTGGCCAACCCGACCGAGTTGGACTTCGATGACTTCAAGGTGAATATCGAGGTGAAGAAAGCGTAAGCTTGAATGTTAAATATGGGGGGCGAATCATTGCTTAATGGTTCGCCCTTGTAAAAATTGCGAAGCATGGAAGGACAGGCAAGAACACCCGAAGGCGACCAGATGCGTTATATGGTCTTTGTTATTGAAGCGGCTGCCCGCAAAATGGGCATCTCGCCTTCCGAACTTGTGGAGCGATTGGAACGTCAGGATCTCATCGACGGACGTTTGATCCGTTTCTATGATGTGTTGCACACGCAGAGCGTGGAATACGTGGCGGATGATATTATTGAAACCTTGCAAAACTATGAGGCGAATGAGTCTGTCAAGGAATCATAATCAGTTATCATGATTTATACATACGAAAAGCATGAAAGATTATATTCTATACTACAAGATAGCTCGTGTCATCCTCCAATTGGCCGATGAGTTAGACATCTCCCCTAAACGGGCAATGTTGCTGTTTTATCGCTCTAAGGTGGGGGAGCAGATGCATGACCCCAAATATGGCTACCAAATCATGTCCGATACTTATATCGTCAATGATATAAAAGCGGAGATTGCGGGTAGATAGGCATTGGTTTTTCCCCATATACCCACCATGAAAAAGAAATTATCCATCCTAATCCTTCTCCTTCTATCCGTGGTTGTTGGTGCCTACTGTGTATGTCATCAGGAGGGTTACAAGGAGGGTGATATCCTCTTCCAGGTTTCGAAGAGCGGTCAGTCCCCATTGATTCAGAAAGCCACCGGCTCGAAATGGTCCCATTGCGGTGTCGTGGTTGAGAAGGGCAAGAAGATGTATGTGCTGGAAGCCTCCAAGGTGGTCAAGCTGACACCCTTGCAGGAGTGGATCAAGCGAGGGAAAGACGGGAAGGTGAAGAAGATGCGCGTGAAGAAGGAACCGGTGAAAATCAAATACAAGAAATACCTCGGCAAACCATACGACCTTGCCTTTCAATTCGACAACGGCAAGTGGTATTGCTCGGAACTAATCTACGACATCTACAAGACACAATTAGGCATAGAACTTTGCAAACCTCGGAAGATCCGTGAGTATCGCATCGAAGGCATGGAGGATGTCCTCAAGAAAAGAGGCATGGACCTCGACCAAAGGGTGGTCGCCCCTTGTGATTTACTGAACTATTGATTATATTTGTAGTATGTTGTTCATATCCAATCAATTATAATAGTTTTCGTATGCGCAAATCTCTCCTAACAATCCTGCAGATTCTCTTCACCGTCAGCCTCGGCTCTGCGCAAGAGGAACAGGGACAATTCATGAGGCTCCATAGCGAGAGAATCAAGGTCAACGATTCGCTCTGTTATCAGGTCAGGAAGGGTTTTAGTAGGCGCGACAAGACCCCTTGGGAACCTTTCTGTGGAAAATTCAGTAACCTTTGGTATGAGGAGGGATATGGATACACCCTGTGTGTGAAGGAATACAATCCTCATGCGGATACGATACATGTGATAAAGTCTGTTGCAAGGTATGATGTTCCAAAAAATTACCAGTATAAAAAGAGCCAATATATGTTGGTCAATGCAGAGAAAATCATGGTCAATGACTCGCTGTGCTATCAGGTCAAACCACGTTTTGGCCGTTCTAAGGATTGGAAGCCTTTCTGTGGCGTGCTTGACAACTTCTATTTTATATGGGGGTATGAACGTGAGGTGATTGTGAAAAAATACGATCTTCATGCGGACACCATGTCCGTGATAAAAGAGTGTTCTAGGAATACCTCCTTCGAAGATAAATTGAGGAACCTCCAGGCCAGAAAACGTATGGGGATGCAAACGAATAACAATGATTCTATCCAGACACCCCCTGCTTCGAACGGAGAATAGAAAAATGCAGGTCTTATGCGAAACAATATAAACGATACATACACTATGCTCAAAACACTAGCCACATCCCTCCTTCTCCTTCCAATCGCCAGCCTCGGCTATGCGCAAGATGACCAGGGACAATACATGAAAGTCCATCCGTATAAAGTCAAGATTAACGATTCGTTGTGCTATCAGGTCAGGGAAGGAAACAATAAACGAATCGTTTGGGAACCCTTTTGCGGGCAGTTCCGCAACTTCGTGTACAGGGAAGGATATGAATATACTGTGTACGTGAGAAAGTACGACCCGGAGGCGGACTCCATGTTTGTCACCCAAACAATGGCCAGTTCTGATGTCCGTGTGGATGTTTCCCAAGAGATACTCCTTAATCGCCTCATGAAGCAGAAGGCGAAGAAAACCCCAGCTGCCAACCGTCACATCTCCAGCGCAGAGCCCCAATTCATGAAGGTCTATCCGTACAAGATTAGGGTCAACGATTCGCTCTGTTACGAAGTCGGTCCGGGGTATAGGAAAGAGGATGAAGGGACTCTTCGCAAGGAACCTTTTTGCGGTGTGTTCAAGAACCTCAATTTTGAGGAAGGCAAGATGTATACCTTGGCCGTGGAAAAGTACGATCCCCAAGCGGACACTCTATTTGTGTTAAGTGCGACCTCTTACCCTTGGGTCAGCAAAGAGGCACTTGAGAGGAAAGCTGTGCAGTTGAAGAAGAAGAGCGCGCCCCGAGGTGAAATCATGAAAGTCCACCAATGCCAAATCCTGGTCAACGACTCGTTGTGCTATCAGATTAGGCAACGTAACACTGCCCCATGGGAGCCTTTCTGCGGGGTACTTTACCCCTTCTATTTTACGGAAGGACATGAACATTTGCTGGCTGTGAAGGAATATAACCCCCATGCGGACACGATCTATGTGATAAAAGGAATTGGCAGGGATGGTAGCGATCATAGGGTATATAATAAACGACAGAAGAGTTCAATCAAATCGAATTGTGAAGAGTGTAAGCGCATGAGGGAGAAGATGCGAGCCGACGCGATCCGAGCCAGCTCCGCTTCGAGGAAGCGGAAGAGATAGGTTCGTTTTATTTTTTAGGACGATGCGGGTGGTGCGGACGATAAAAGACGTACCTTTGCCTTTGTAAATAGCTATATTCTTTATGCCATGGGTTTAAGTCGTTTGAAAGATAAAGCTACCCTGACCAACGTGGTGACGGGTCTGTTGTTATTCATCCTTTTTATACCTAACATAGCTACATTGCTCTACTCCGAGGATTTGGCGGGCTTCGTCGTGAAGCAGGCCGGTTATCTCGCCGTCTCGCTTATTCTGTTGCTTTTACCTGCGGTCTTTCTGAAGAAAAAAGTCTATTTTATCGTGGAGGGGATTCTCAGCCTGACCTTCGCTCCCATCGAAATAGCGAGTCTGTATCTTAGTCGGATGACCACCCATTTTATGATGATCGACACTATCCTGAACACCAACTGGGGGGAGGCGACGGAGCTTCTGCTCTCGGTGCCTTCTGTCGTTGTGGTGGTCGTCGTGGTGTGGGTCGTCTATTATTGCCTGCTTTTCAGGTTCATCCCGAACGAGAAGTTCTTCCTGCGGAAGGTCCAGAGGGTGTTCTTCGTCGCGATACCGATCACCTTGCTTGTGGGCTGCGTCTATTTCTTCCGGTTAACCCGCTTGACAAACACCAGCGAAAAGACCACCTTCCTGGATAACCTAGAGGATATGAAGGATTTGATCGTCATAAAGTTTGACAAGATATATCCTTTCGATGTCTACCTCTCCACCGCTGATGTGCTGAAAAGAAACGCGGAGGTCAGGGAGCGGCAAAAACGGTTGTCCGATTTTTCGTTCAATATCACTGCCAAGGAGGATTCGGTGAGGGAGACCGTCGTGTTGGTCATCGGGGAGACTGCCCGGTGGAAGAGCTTCGGGTTGAATGGGTATGGGAGGAATACTACCCCGTTGCTTTCCCAAGACTCCAATGTCGTTTCCTATAGCCATGCGGTGACGTTGGCCAATCTGACCAGCAACTCGGTGCCGTTGATCCTAACCCGCGCCAATTCGACGAACACGGAGTTGGCGGACATGGAGAAGTCCGTTTGCGAGGCCTTCTCGGAGGCTGGTTTCAGCACGTCGTGGGTGACTGCCCAGGAGGTCACGCCCTATCAGGAACGGATCATCGCCGCTTGCGACAATAGTTTCCAACAAGGCAAGATCATCACCACCGAACACTTATACGACATGGACCTGCTCCCGGCGATCGATTCGATACTAGGGATAGGCGGACATTCCAATTTCATGGTGGTCCATGCGATGGGAAGCCATTTCCGATACAACCAACGCTACCCGGAACAGTTTGATAAATACAAGCCTAGCTTCGATAAGAGCATGGACTTCACCTCCATCACGTCCGAGAATGTGGCGTATCTGGTGAATGCCTACGATAATTCCATCCTCTACACGGACTATTTCCTCTCCTCCCTTATCGGCAAACTGAATGCCCGTTGCCCTGTGTGGTCCATGATCTATTTGTCCGACCATGGGGAGAACCTGTATGATGATGAGCGGAATGTCGTTCTGCATGGTTCCCTTGTCGTGACGGAATATGAGGCGCACATCCCTTTCATCGTCGCCTATTCCGACGGGTATAAGGCGAAGTATCCGGAGAAGGTGGAAACCCTGATCGCCAATAAGGATAAGAACATCACGTCAGAGGTTGTCTTCCATTCCCTGCTGGATATGGCGGATATCCGCGCGGGTGTCATCGCCGACACCTTGTGCATCGGACAAAACACGCTGAAGAGCCAAACCTCCACGTTTATCCTAAATGGCAACCGGATGCCTGTTTTCTTTGAATTCAGCCAGTTGGAGAGGGAGCGTAGATAGCCGGTCTTGCTCTTCCACCTCTCTAAAACAGTCTCCGTAAGAACTCCGTCAGATAGAACCGCCAGTTGTACCAAGTATGGCCGCCGTCCGTTTCGAAGTATTCGTAGCGGAATCGGTTGGTCTCCAGTAGTTGCACATACTCCGCATTGGCGTCGTAGAGGAAATCCTCCTTGCCGATGGCGATCCAGTAGAGTGCGGGCTTCTTGGAAAATTGTGTGCGGAGCTTCTCCATGGGGTTTTGGTAGATCTGGATGTCTCCCGCTTCATGTCCCACCGCTGCGGAGAAGAGTCCGACGTAATCGAAGTAGTCAGGGTATGCCCTGGAGATCTGCATGGCGTGGAACCCTCCCATGGAGAGGCCGGCGATCGCGCGCGACTGCTTTCTCGGGATGGTATGGTATGCCTTGTCCACGTAGCGTATGATGCTAGGAAATGACTCCTCGAACACACCGTCGTAGGAGGGTGACAGTTCAAGGTCGGGCTTGATGAATCCTTCCGGACCGTGGCCGGGTGCTGCCTGTAGGTCCATGTAACTGTTGGTCATGACCACAATCATCGGTTTGGCCTTCCCCTGTGCGATGAGGTTGTCCAAAATCTGGGCGGCGCGTCCCAAGGTGACCCAGGAATCCTCGTCGCCTCCCATGCCGTGTAGCAGGTAAAGAACCGGGTAACGCAGTCCATCCTCGTATCCGGCTGGTGTGTAGACCGTTAGCCTTCGGTTCCGTTCTGTTTTGTCGCAATGGTACCAGACATGGGAAAGGGTCCCGTGGGGGACGTCCTGGTCTTTGTAGTAGTCACTCCATCCCCCTTCGATGAAGAATATGCTGCTGGTTTTCACCACGTCGCGGGTCATGTGTATATTGGAAGGGTCCGTGATGGTAAGCCCGTCCACGACGAAGTTGTAGTTGTAGTAGCCAGGCTCCATGGGCCGGAGTGTCGTGTAGGTCCAGACGCCATCAGCCCCCTTCCTTAGGGTCGCAGTCCCCGTCATCTGCGTCGTGATGCCATCCCTCACGACATAGGAGGGCGGCAGGAAGTCGCCCACCAACAGGACCTCCTTGGCGCGCGGTGCGACCAATCGGAAGGTCACCATGTGGTTGTCGTATATCTCCGGGGAGACGGTAGGTGTCTTCCACCAAATGGCCTCCTGAGCGGAGAGGTGGAAGATGTGGAATATGAAAAGTAATAGAATAATTTTCCTCATTATATGAACTGTTTGCTTGATGGACAAAGATAATATTATTTAGTCATGTTGCCATTTCTTCTTTTTGTTGTTTATCTTTGCGAAAAAAAAGAGTATGAGGAAGATATTGTTATTGATGTTGGTATCGCTGTCTTGTTTGACGAGTGGTGTTTCGGCAGAGGACGCTAAGGGGGATGTCCATGCGCTTTTGTTTGTGGAGGGAGGCTATTCCCATAACTTCGGAGATCTGAATAGCACATGGAGCCAGTATTTCAGCAGTTTCCAGCGCCAGCTTAGGAACGGATATTCTCTCCAAGCCACCGCTTTGGGATGTATTACGAAGAACGCTTGCGTGGGTTTTGTTGTTTGGAAGAAAGGTTTCTCCGCCGTAGACGATGACCTTGTCTATAAGACGACTGAAGATGTGGAGATGAAATATATCGGGGCGGCTCTTGGTTGCCATGATTATTTTGGCCCTGGTTTGTTGGGATTGTATTTGTCCGCAGGCTATACCCGTTATTCAGACAGGTATGAGACGTATACTGCTCGCTCGGGTGAGTCGATGGAGGACCGATTCTCGACGGGCGCCTTTGGCTATCTGATCGACATGAAGTATCTGTTTTGCTTTGGCAAGCACTTCGTGGCAGGTCCTAGCATAGGCTATTATGGTTTCAGGGTTAAAACCAGTGATGATGGATTCTGGAGGATAGATTGGGATGCGGATTGCTTCAGAGTCGATGGATTCAACATCACTGGTTGCGTGGGCGTCAAGTTTTAGGACGTCCCGATGATATAGTCTCTATTTGTGGTGGTTTTATAACACGTATATTTATTGTTTAACCTAAAGTGTAGCGTTAATGAGTAGTTTCAGAAAATTATTAATCATGTTGGGTTTGATGCTATCGTCGCAGGTGGTGTTTGCCGAGGTCGTCCAGAATGATGAATCCGAGAATGCGGCGGACGGGGATTCGTATTCGGGACCTCTCGTGACATTGAACGATGAAGGACAACCTGCGTCCTCAGATACGATGGAGGCCATTGGGGAAGGGGAACGAGTTGATTCCCTCCTTGGCGACACTGTCGTGGAAAGTGGCGTGGTTGAAGAGAATCCGACACTCGAAGGGAAAAGAGTAATTGTCTTCGGCGATTCCAAAGCGGAGGGTGTTGGCAACAAAGTGAGAGGAGAATTCAGATCGTGGGCCTATTATTTACAGGAAGAGTATGGATGCGTCGTCACGAACGTGGGTGTGGGTGGAACCCATCTGACCCCCGCCTCCTTGAAGCCTGGAACTGGTCTCAATGGCCTTGGTGTCTATAACTTGGTGAACGCTTGGGGAACGGGCGATTACGCTTTGGTGGACAGCAGTATCTCTTGGGCGCACCAGAGCAAGTATGGCACGAGGTGGGACCATGTGCAGGAGACCATCAAGACCACGAAGGCCACCGACTATGATATCGTATGCATCGACGCCGGCACGAACGACTGGAACAATGCGGCAAGGAGATTGGGCAAATGGGAAGATACTAGCCCATTGCAAAATTATACGGTGTCGTTGAGAACTATTATATCGACGTTGTATGAGCTCAATCCGAAGCTACATATCCTAATCGTTACCCCAATTGTCCGTCAATTGGAGTACGAGGACACGACAACCTTCAGCGATTATTACCGTAATCCGAGAAGCGAACTCTATCTGTATGAGGTGGCGGAGACGATGATTAACGTGGCGCAACGATGTGGTGCGGACGCTATCGACGCTTATCATGAGATGGGCTTTACCGCTTCGAATTGGACTAGCCTCTACACTGCGGATGGAACGCATCCGAACGAGGCGGGCTATAGGATAATCGCTGATAAAATCGGCGCTCATCTCCTGGACAAAATGTCTTCGCCTGATTTGACTGGTATGGCTCCCCTCTTGCCTTCACAAGGCGTTTCTCCTTCGGGGCTACAAGGGAAGGTGACGGTGGTGGACCTCAACGGACGTGTCTTGCGCAAGAACGTGGATGCCTCCAAGATTGCCGACGAATTGCCTCGTGGCGTCTATTTATTGAACGGAAAGAAATATGTCGTGAAGGGTAAATAATCCTGCCAAAGGCGCGAATGATATTGTGGGGGCGAAAAATTTTCGTAGGGGCGAAAAATTTTTCGCCCCTACGTGATTTGTCGGTTACCCCCTAAAAATCGCGCATCTATATTTGCTCTTTTGTTTTTTTTCGTATATTTACAAATATGATGTAAATTTTGATTGTAATGAGAAGATTATTGACTACACTGGTGGCTTGTGCGCTTGCCTCTTCGCTTTTCGCGGCGGATAATTACGGTGATGTCCTATGGATGAGTGTGAAGACGGCAAGGGTTGGTACGTTTAGCCAAAATGACGCCCCATTGAAGGGCAAACAGTATTCCTTGGGCTCTGAAAAGATTGTGTTCTCACGCTATGACGCCGCCTCCGGCACACTGCTGATGCGGACCCGCAACGGGTTGGCGGACTACTCCTTCTCTAAGGATTCCGTCTTGTGGAACTATGACGTGAAGAAAGGGGATCCTGTTCATTTCTTCGGTGATAAAATCATCACTTTCGGCTCGGATATCGTCTGCTTGGACCGCTGGAAGGGTAACCTCCTCTGGAGCCGTCCATTGCGGGACGGTGTGCGCTTCAGCGAATACTTCATGGAGGGAAACGCTTCCTTGCTCGCTGTGACGACTACCCTGAGGCATATAGATTTGTCGGACGGCCAGGGCTGGGAGTACGAGGTGGATAAGAAACAGCGCATCAAGAACGCCTCTAAGCAGAATACGGTGGTCACGGGTATGGAGAGTGTCTTCGGTGCCGCAAGCAACCTGATGGCCTCCTTCATCAAGGGCCAGGGAGAGGATGGTTCCGACTATATGTCGCAATACGTGGCGGAAGGCGACTTCATCTATTACGCCGCTGCGAATTTTGTCTACAAGATAGAAAAACCTACCGGTAAGCTCGTGTGGAAGTCCCAACTCTCCACCAACACGAACGGTGACGCATTGCTCTTCGCCCATGATGACACCACGCTCTTCTACATGAACAAGGGTGTCCATAGCAGTTGGGGCACGGTGGAACCCTACTTCGTCGTGGTCGCCAAGGAGGATGGCCACATCGTCCATAACGGTGAGGCCCGTGGCATGGAATTCGTTGCCACACTCGAACAAGGGGATAGGATCTATGCCTTGACGAAAGACCGTTTCGCACGCATCTACAAGGATAGTTGCTGGGTGGAGCAGGATATCATCGTGAAGTCCGCTAGCGGAGGAAAACATAACCTGAACGTTTTCCTGGACGCCTCCGCACTCTATGAGGGTGAGTTCGGCGCATTCAAACCAATCAACGACACCGCATGCATCTTCGTGCTGCGGGACGATGAGCTGTGCGCCGTGAATAAGACCAGCTTCTCCACCGTCAACCGCTACGATATGAATAACATTTGGGTGAAGGTGCTCGTCGCGGACCAATTCTCCCTCTATACGAAAAATGGCTCCTCCGTCTTCGTATCCAACCAGACGGGCGACTTCATCGCCGAGACGAAGAGCATCACGGAGGCCTCCATCCGCAACGGATTCCTCTATGCCCTCATCGACGGGGTCTACACGGAGATCAAACTGAGCGATATCGTGAAATCGGACGCTGGGAAGAGTAAGTCTAAGAAAAAGAAATAGGGCTCCCTCCCTTCTTGGCATGAAACACTCGAACATACCCATATTCATCCCTGAATTGGCCTGCCCGCACCAGTGCGTCTTCTGCAACCAGGCGAAGATCAGCGGACAGATGAGTGTTCCGACGCCGGAGGAGATCCCCGCAATCATTGATACATACCTTTCGACGATGAACGACGGACGGGAGGTGGAGGTGGCTTTCTTCGGAGGCTCCTTCACGGGCATTCCTCTTGACCTGCAGGAACGCTACCTCGCCGAGGCGCACCGCTATCTGCGGGAGGGCAGGATCTGCGGCATCCGCCTCTCTACTCGCCCAGACTACATCAATGACGCTGTGCTGGACCTGCTGAAGCGCTATGGCGTGACCACCATCGAACTGGGTGCGCAGTCTACCAACGACGATGTCCTCTTGGCTTCTGGCAGGGGACATAAGGCGGATGCGATCCGCAGGGCTTCCGAAAGGATCTTGGAGAACGGTTTCCGTCTCGGTCTGCAGATGATGATCGGCTTGCCGCACGACACCTACGAACGTTCCCGCCAGACGGTGGAGGATATCATCTCGCTTGGTGCGGATAATACCCGCATCTACCCGACGTTAGTCATCAAGGGCACTCAGCTGGCCAAGCGCTACGAATCGGGCCACTATGTGCCGTTGGATTTGCCGACCGCACTCTCTTGGGCGAAGGATTTCTACCTGCGCTTCGAGGCGGCTGGCGTGAATGTCCTGCGTGTGGGGCTACACGCTTCCGAGGAACTGACCCCCGAACGCTCCCTGCTGGCGGGTCCTTACCATAGGTCGTTCAAGGAGCTGATGATGACGGAGATATGGGCGGATATATTAGCCGAAAAACTGAATGGTTATAACCATCAGGATATGATATTGAAGGTGCATCCCTCGCAAGTGAATTTCGTGTGGGGATATGCCGGGAAAAACAAACGCTTCTTCGAACAGAAGGATTTGCGTGTGAAGTTGCTCACGGATGATCATCTAGGAAAGTATGAAGTGCAGGTTGGCTGTCGTTGACGCGCGGTGTGACGCAGATCTCTTGTCCCGCTTGGGCGAGTATGCGGAGGAGCTCTTTCTCTTCCGTACGCAAGGCGTCACCTATGAATCGGTCTCCTGCCACCCGGATGTGTTTGTCTACCAAGATTCCACCACCACACTTTTGGCACCGAATGTGCCCCAGGCGTTGGCGGAGAAGCTCGCTTCCCTTGCTGTGCCCTTCCATTGGGGAGGTTCGCCGGTGGGGGAGTCGTTGAAGGATTCCAGCCTGTACAATTGTGTGTCGACCGACACCTGCCTCTTCCATCGGAGAGGCTACACAGACGAGGCGTTGCTCGCCTTGAACCGTGGCAAACGCTTCGTTGAGCTCCCGCAATCGTATACACGTTGCTCGATGTTTCCCCTTTCCGACCAAGCCTTCATCACCTCGGACGCCGGCATCCACAAAGCCTTGGAGCGTGTGGGGTTCTCCTCGTTCCTCTTTTCCCCTGCGGAGATACGGATCCCCGTGCATGCGTATGGATTCTTAGGCGGTACGTGCGGACGTTGGGGCGATAGATTATTCTTCTTGGGCAATCCGTTGAGGCACAAGGATGGCCCTGCACTTCTCCGTTTTGTGGAGGCGGCCGGTCTGGAACCCGTCTCACTCTCCGACGATTATCTCTATGATGGGGGTGGGGTGTTCTTTTGGTGAAAAACTGCTGTGATGAATATCTCTCAGGTGTCGATATTTAAATTTCAGCGAAATCGGTAGAGTCATAGATGAGTGTTGACAAAGTGCCTTGTGGGATGACAGGCATCCCACAAGACCTCAGTTAGAAGTTCAATGTTAGTCCCAAACCGTTCCCCTTCAGGTTCAGCCGAAGTTCGAACGCTGAGTTTTTGGGCGCACATTGTTCGTTGTATAGACCGATGGACTTGCGTCTTGAAACGTAGCCTGTAACTAATAGTGGGACGGCGGTCGCCTCAAGCAGCACTGCCGGTACCAAGGTGGCGATGCCTAGCGCCAATGCCCCGTCGTTGTATGTGTAGTAACCTCCTCTTGCATGGTAACGCTCGGATTTCGCATAGGAGATGAATGAGATGGTGGATATCATCTCGCAGGTAAAACCGGTTATGGCCAATGTCCATCCGCTTTTCACCCGTTTTGAACCGGAGCGCCACTTCTCATAGGCGATAGGACAGTTAGCATCCAAGAATTTCCCATACTCCTTCTTGTCCATGACCATGTCTCCCAACACGTATTTCCCTTTTATGCGGTCTAGCATCGGGTATGACGGCTCTTCCTCTTCCGAAACACTCTCCGCACTATCGACAGGAAGAATTGTGCTTGTGCTAACAGTTGTATTGGCCTCTGTATTGGCTGCAGTGGTGCTTGTGTCGGCCTCTGTGCCTGTATTCGCGATGTCGCTTGTGCTTTCCAAGACGGCGCTCTTCTCCTCTTTCTGTACGAAGGATTCAACATCTCCGTTCCCGTAGGTGATTTTGCTTATCTCTGATTTGAGGATGATGAAGGTGGGGCCATCCAAGTAGTTCATTTTCTTGTATTTGACTTCTGTCGGGGTTACCTCAAGAATCTTCGCCTTGATAGAATCTGAGCTCTTCATGACGATTACATCCTTCGCCGAACCTGCCATGAACTGCCCCGCCATGAGCAGCAAGAGAAATATTTTTTTCTTCATGATCAATCTATATGCTTGTTGCTTTTATATTTTCCTCAAAAGTACAAAATATAAATTAGGACATCGCAATCTCCTGAAAATCTATAATTCTTTGGGTTGCGTTTCTATTAGAAGTTCAATGACAGACCCAACCCGTTCCCCTTCAGGTTCAACCGAAGATCGAACGCTGAGTTCTTCGGCGCACATTGTTCGTTGTACAGACCAATGGACTTGCGTCTTGAACTGTAGCCTGTGGCTAATAGAGGAATAGCGGTTGTCTCTAACAGAATCGCTGGCACCAAGGTCGCAATGCCCATAGCCAATGCTCCGTCATCGTACGTGTAATAGCCTCGACTGTTGTAATGCTCGGAATCCGCATAGGAAATAAACGAAACAGTTGACATTACCTCGCATGTCAAACCTGTTATGGCAAATATCCATCCGCATCTCACTCTCTTTGTCCCTCTTTGCCATTTCTCATAAGCTACAGGGCAATTGGCGTGTAAGAAATCTCCGTATTCTTTCTTGCTCATTGTCACATTCCCCAATACGTATTGCCCGTTTACACGGTCGAGTGTCGGGTAGAGTTGAAGTTCCTTGTTTGTGTTATTCTCTGAGACATTAGTTTGTTGAGGGGTGTTAGTCTTATCGGTATTCGTTTCTGACTCCTGTACGAAGGATTCGACCTCTCCATTCTCGTAAACGATGGTGTTGATTTCTGATTTGTAGATGACGTATGTGGGTCCTTCCAAATTGCTGATTTTTTTATACTTGACCTCTGTGGGAGTGACTTCTAGTACCTTTGCTTCAATGGGCGTAGTGTTCTTCATGACGATTACATCCTTCGCCGAACTTGCCATGAACTGCCCAACCATGAGCAGCAAGAGGAATATTTTTTTCTTCATGATTTATCGATTTGTTAATTGTTTAATGAATTTATGTTTTGCATAGTGATGGTCTCGTGTTATCTGATTTTTGCGAAAATGTTCGCAATGTCTTTCGAAAGATTATCCAATTCGTCATTGACGGCTTTTTGGTATTTTTTTGAGCTCGATGTCTTACGTTGGTGCCAAAAATTGAAATAGAACTTGCCAGTGTTGTCTATGGCATATCCTGAGACACGCATAGTTTGTGCACCTGCGCCGAATCCCACCCATGCGCGGGCGGCTCTGCTACCCATGTCTACGTAGTCGAATTTCGGGACAAAAAGCAATGAATTATCACCCATTGATAGTTCATCGAAATTTTTTACTTGATAGATGTTGATGTTCGGGAATCTCTTGCGTATAGCCTCCTCAATCCTTGCATTGAAAGATTGCACACCCTTCACTAATGGTTCGTATTGGTTATCACTTTTGTCTGGGTAGGTTATTTTAGAATCATCCACTTTCATTATATAGAGATTGGAGAATTTGTTCAAGTTGAGGGTAGAGACAATGTTGATGTAGTCTAACCAATCGTTCCAATCCTTTGTTTCTTTCCCTTGTGGGTACGTCTTTTCATTATATATGAATTGTCCGTTAGCAGTTACTCCCACTTGCTTTGACTCGTCTCTGTTTGAGGTGTTTCCGCCAAAATTTTGCACTTCACCGTTGTTGTAAATCACAGTGACCACTTTGGATGTTTCAATTATGAATTGTGGTCCATTGGGATTCGACACTTTTCTGTATTTGATATGTTCCGAGGATACTTCTTCGATGTTTGCCTCAATTTTATTTTGATCAGTTGTGACAATAAGGTCTGCTCCACAAACCATTTCACTCAAGAACAAGAGGGGTATTGCTAAATACTTCGTTTTCATTGTGCTATTTTTATATTTTCCTCAAAAGTACAAAAAAAGTTTTTCCCTAAAATTAAATGGATGATTTCATAACAAAAAAGGTGAGACCGAAGCCTCACCTTTCGTATGATTCAGTCCGGTTGCCTTTCGGCGAATCGGACGTTTTATTATCCCACTCTGGAACCATTCGCCACCTTCTTGGAAACGGAGGTGACAACCAGCTTGCCGTCTTGGTCGACAGCCGACATGATCATGCCTTGGCTCTCGAGACCCATCATCTTACGAGGAGGGAAGTTCGCTACGAAGAGAACCTGTAATCCCACCAACTCTTGCGGATCCGGGTACGACTTGGCGATGCCGGAAAGAATGGTGCGTCCGCCCAAACCGTCGTCGATCTTGAACTGAAGCAGCTTGTCTGACTTAGGCACTTTCTGGCACTCCAGGATGGTGCCGACACGGATGTCCAGCTTGGCGAAGTCGTCGATGGTGCTTTGTCCCTCGATTGGCTCAGGCTGCCAGTTGCTGGCCTCGTTCTCCTTCTTGATGTTCTCCAGACGCTTCATTTGTGCATCGATGGCCTCGTCCTCGATCTTCTCGAAGAGAAGCTCCGCCTTGCCGAGTTGCGCACCCGTCTGCAGCAAATCGATCTTGCCCAATTGGTTCCAATCGAATGAGTTCATGTTCAGCATCTTGCGAAGTTTCTCCGAAGAGAATGGCAGGAATGGCTCGAATGCGATGGCGAGGTTGGCTGCGATCTGCAGACCGATGTGGAGGATGGACGATGTGCGGTCCATGTCCGTCTTGGAGAGTTTCCAAGGCTCGGTCTCCGCCAAGTATTTGTTTCCGATGCGGGCCAGGTTCATCGCCTCCTTCTGTGCGTCGCGGAACTTGAAGTTGTCGAGCAGTTGCTCCAACTTCTCCTTCACGTCGGCGAACTCTTGCAAAGTGGCCTTGTCGTAGTCGGTCAGACCCTTCAGTTCAGGCACTTTCCCTTCGAAATACTTCTGTGTCAGCACCAGCGCGCGGTTCACGAAGTTGCCGTAGATGGCAACTAGTTCGTTGTTGTTGCGGGCTTGGAAATCCTTCCACGTGAAGTCGTTGTCCTTCGTCTCAGGCGCATTGGCCGTCAGCACGTAGCGCAAGGTGTCTTGCTTGCCCGGGAAGTCCACTAGGTATTCGTTCAACCAAACCGCCCAGTTGCGGGAGGTGGATATCTTGTCGCCCTCCAGGTTGAGGAACTCGTTGCTTGGCACGTTGTCCGGCAGGATGTAGCTGCCCTCCGCCTTCAGCATGGAAGGGAAGACGATGCAGTGGAATACGATGTTGTCCTTGCCGATGAAGTGTACGAGACGAGTCTCAGGGTCTTTCCACCACTTCTCCCAGTTGCCGAACTTCTCAGGGTTGTTGTCGCACAGCTCCTTGGTGTTGCTGATGTAGCCGATAGGGGCGTCGAACCACACGTAGAGCACTTTGCCCTCGGCGCCTTCCACAGGCACAGGGATACCCCAATCCAAGTCGCGGCTCACGGCGCGGGGTTGCAGACCGTTGTCCAACCAGCTCTTGCATTGTCCGTAGACGTTCGTTCTCCACTCCTTGTGGTCGTCGAGGATCCATTTGCGGAGCCATCCCTCATGCTTGTCCAATGGCAGGTACCAGTGCTTCGTCTTGCGCATGACTGGTTTGGCGCCGGAGAGTTTGCTGACTGGGTTGATCAGCTCCTCAGGGGAGAGGGCGCTACCGCACTTCTCGCATTGGTCGCCGTAAGCGCCTTGCGCATGGCAGCGTGGACATTCGCCCACGATGTAGCGATCCGCCAAGAACTGCTTCGCCTCCTCGTCGTAGTATTGCTCGCTCTCCTTCTCGATGAACTCGCCCTTGTCGTAGAGCGTGCGGAAGAAGTCTGACGCGAGTTTGTGGTGTGTGGCGGAAGTCGTTCGGGAATAGACGTCGAACGAGATGCCGAACTCCTGGAAGGAGTCCTTGATGATCTTGTGGTAGCGGTCCACTACGTCCTGCGGGGTGCATCCCTCTTTCTTCGCGCGGATGGTGACTGGCACGCCGTGCTCGTCGGATCCACCGATGAAGACCACCTCCTCACCCTTCAGACGGAGATAGCGGACGTAGATGTCCGCAGGCACGTATACACCCGCTAGGTGACCGATGTGTACGGGACCGTTGGCGTATGGCAGGGCCGATGTGACCGTTGTTCTTTTGAATTTCTTATCCATATCGTTATTAATTATTTATTCTTTTTCTATCGCATGCAGAAACGGAGTGCAAAGTTACAAAAAAACATGGAATAATTATTGCCAATATTTTCTGTTTCGTGGGAGTGGGTGGAGGATTTTTTGTTTGGCTTGTGGATGGATTGTAAATATTTGCTATTTAGCTATTTACGATTTACTGTTTGGGTGCTTGATTTACTATTTAGCTATTTGCGATTTACTATTTGGGCGTTTGATTTACTATTTAGCTATTTGCGATTTACTATTTGGGCGTTTGATTTACTATTTAGCTATTTACGATTTGCTATTTTGGAGGATCCTCATCTTTGGGGAGATTGTTGTGGAAGGGGAAACAATGGTTGGAAACGTTGTGGGGGGCAAAAACAGGGGTTTCAGGAGATGTTTTCGCGTCTGTAATGATGGCGCATTCTGTTTTTGGGGGATTAGAATCTCTTTTCTGAGAGTATGTTTTTTGTTTGTTAATTGTTTCCAACTACAGGTATGCCAAGTTGTTTGCATATTTTCTTCGCCAATATGTCTGATATTT
>JAGCWA010000052.1 GCA_017962085.1 Paludibacteraceae bacterium | reverse complement strand
TTGCATCCAAGCCACTCGACGATCTACTACGCGGACATGACCCGCGGCAAGTGTTCGACGAAGGAGAGCTTCACGGTTGAGGTGAAGAGCCTGCCGGTAATCGCCTCCATCGATTCAGTCGGCTACCACAGCAGGGAAGTGACCCTCGAGTCGGGTACGGGCAACGCTCCGTTCATGATTTGGTACGACAACATTTCTTCCACGGCCGAAAATATTACCCATTTCGACAATATTCCGTTCGGTACGCATACGATGCACGTGAAGGACTTCTATAATTGCGAGACCTCCATGATCTTCCATTTGGATCCTCCGGAGATCTTCATCCCAGAGTACTTCTCGCCTAATAGCGACGGAACGAACGACCGATGGATTATTCCAGGCTTGGCAGAGCTATATCCTGCCTCTGTCGTGTCCATCTACGACCGTTACGGTAAACTCGTGGCGCAGTTCTTTGGCGCTAATTCAGGCGGTTGGGACGGTACGTACAATGGTGAGAAGATGCCTTCCACCGACTATTGGTACCAAATCGACATCGAGGAGATCAACAGGCAGTATGTGGGTCACTTCACGTTGATACGTAGATAATTAGAAAATAAGGATTGAATTTTGGAGTTATAGGGATTCAGAGGAGTCCCTATAACTCTTTTTTAAGGATTCTTGGGGGAGATTTCCCTCTCTGCCCCAACCCGATCACATAGGACCGTGTCCCAAAATCGCCCCTCTGTGGAGGCTGGGGATGGTGCGTGTCAGGTATGAATCCGTTTCCCAAACACATTTTTAACCGTTATTTTTTAACTCTTAATTCAAAAATGATTTGGTTTATTGCTTTTATTTAACCCACTTGAAAAAACTATACCCTCGCTTTGCATTTGTTTATTTATTTTTTATTACCTTTGACTTCTACAATTATAGGACAGAGACATTAAACGATAATGATATGTTGGGGTACAAAGACAATGCCTATGGTATTTCCGGTATTTTCTCCCATGCATGTTAATATAAATGTGTGCTTATGAAGAGAGTTTTTGATAGATTAGTTATAGTTTTGATGATGGCGCTCGCTTGCAATTATGCATACGCCCAAGATGATATCGTATGTGACCAGTATCACTTCAACTATTATCTGGTCAATCCTGCGGTGGCGGGTGCTGAGCGTTGCAGCCACTTGATGCTGACGGGTAAGTTCCAATGGACGGGTCCGGAATTGGAAGATCCTCCGATGACCCAGACGTTGAGTTTCCGTACCCGTGTCTTGAAGAACGTCGGATTGGGTGTTTACGCCTACAATGACAAGAATGGTAATTCCTACCGCCAGGGTGGTGAGGTGACTTTCGCCTACCATATTCCGTTGTCGGAGAATAGCCATTACATGATGAAGACACAGTCCATCGACCGCCAGTTGTCGTTCGGTCTCTCCTTGATGCTGAACCACTACAACTTCGACAAACACTTGTTCGAGGACTACGGATTCGAGGACCCTACCTTGGGTAACGGTGGTTCCAACAAGGGTATGTACCTCAATGCGAATGCCGGTGTCTACTTCCTGTGGGATAACTTCTTCGCAGGTTTCTCCGCCAAGGATATTGTGCCGACCGAGCTGACCGAGTTGGGTCTGGAGGAGCCGAAACGTCCGCTCACCATGTTCGGATTCTTAGGCTACGACTTCGATCTTGTGAACGAGATCACCCTCGAGCCTTCCGCGATGTTCAAGTTCAACACGATCAAGAACAGACAGTTGGACCTCAACCTGAAGTACATGCAGACCATTCCTGACAATAAGGATTTCTCCTACTGGTTGCAGCTTTCTTACCGCCACACTTTGGATAAGAGCGAGAACAATCCAGCTCCGTTGGCGTTCTACGCGATGGGAGGTATCCGCTACAAGGGATTCCACGTGGGCTATGCCTACCAGTTGGGTCTGACGCAGTTCCAACGTAAGAACGGCGGTTCGCACGAAATCATGCTGGGTTACACTTGGTGTGTGACGAAGCACTTCTGTAGATAATATAGGCGATAGAGATGCTGTCAGGCGTTGCTCCTAGGGCGCGGGCTTGGCGACATCTCTATCTTTGCCTTCATCCCCTTGACGGGTAGAGTGGTTCTTGGGTGTGTATGACCTATCGATTGTCGAATATAAGGAGATATAATGAGAGATAACCTAATTCATCTTGCATCGACATCTTCTACCAACGATTATATGCATCATCTAATCGCATGCGATGATTCGTTGACGGAGGGTTTGGTGGTATGGTCCGATTTCCAGACGGAAGGGAAAGGTCAGATTTCCAACACGTGGGAGTCTGAGGCGGGTCAGAATTTGACTTTCAGCATGTTGTTCTTCCCCTCTTGCGTCCCTGTGGCGGAGCAGTTCCTGCTATCCCAGTTTGTCTCCTTGGGAATTGTGGATTACCTGAAGAACAGTGTGGGCCTGTCGGATGTCACGATAAAATGGCCCAATGACATATATTGGAAAAACAAGAAGATCTGCGGCATACTGATTGAGAATTTGCTTGTCGGTTCTTCCATCTCCCATACCGTTGTGGGGATTGGCCTGAATGTTAATCAGAAGAAGTTCCTTTCCGATGCGCCTAATCCGGTGTCGATGGCTTTGGCCACGAAACGCACCTTCAATTTGGAGGTTGAGTTGCCTAAATTGGTGGAGAGCATCAAGTCGAGATACCTACAGCTCATAAAAAACGATTTTTCGACGATTAGAGCGCAATATTTCGCTTCCATGTATCATGGTGGTAACTTCTATTATTACACGGACGAAAAGGGCTCATTCGCGGCTAAAATCGATTCTGTGGCGGACGATGGCATTCTCTCCCTTCGCTTGGTGAACGGTGAGGTCCGCAAATATGCGTTTAAAGAGGTTTCTTTTATTATTTCAAATAAATAGTTTATGAATATAATTATCATTAACGGGCCCAATCTGAATTTGTTGGGCAAGCGGGAGCCGGAGATTTATGGCTGCTGTTCGTTTGAGGATTATTTGGAAAGTCTACAAGAAAAGTATCCTGACATCACTATTTCATATTACCAGTCTAACATCGAGGGGGAGTTGGTGAATATCATACAGGAGACCGGCTTCATTTCGGACGGGATCGTCCTGAACGCGGCGGCCTACACGCACACCTCCGTGGCGATAGCGGATGCGATTCGTTCGGTGAAGTGCCCTGTGGTGGAGGTTCATATCTCCAATGTGCATAAGCGCGAGGAGTTCCGTCATTTCTCTTACCTCTCTCCGGTCTGCATGGGTGTCATCGCAGGATTCGGGTTAGATTCCTATCGTCTTGCGATCGAGGCGCTCATCAACGCCAATAAGGAACAGCAGGAAGATGAACATTGATCCGTTCCTCTCCGACCGTAATATATCAGGGTACCGTACCTATTTGTTGCTTGAGCGTTCTTTTTCGGAGAACACTTCGTCGGCTTATTTAGAGGACCTTTCCAAGTTGCTGATCTATTTGCGGGAAGCGCATATCGACTATCTCGATGTGGACCTGGACGTGTTGCGCGATTTCCTCGTCGGACTGAGCGATATCGGCATCTGTGGCCGCTCGCAGGCCCGTGTCGTTTCTGGCATAAAGTCTTTTTATCATTATCTTATCCTTGATGGCAAGTTGGAGGAGGATCCGACCGAGTTGTTGGAGTCTCCTAAGATTGGCCTGAAATTGCCTGAGGTGTTGACCATAGGGGAAATCGATTCCATATTGGACGCGATTGACCTCTCCTCTCCCCAAGGGCATCGTAACAGGGCGATGTTGGAGGTCTTGTACAGCTGTGGATTGCGTGTCTCGGAACTGATCAACCTGCAGATCTCCAACCTCTATCTGAAGGAGGAGTATATCGTTGTCATAGGAAAGGGCGATAAACAGCGTATCGTGCCTATCTCACGTTGCGCGATCAAGGAGTTGGATTATTGGATGCAGGACCGTTCCTTCATTGAGCCTAAAAAGGGGGAGGAGGACATTGTGTTCCTCAATAGGCGTGGCATGCGTCTTACCCGTAACATGGTCTTTCATCTGGTGAAGTATTACGCAGAGTTGGCTGGTATACAGAAGAGCATCAGCCCGCATACTTTCCGCCACTCTTTCGCGACGCATCTGCTAGAGGGGGGCGCTAATCTGCGCGCGATCCAGGAGATGCTCGGACATAAATCCATCCTTACGACAGAAATCTACACCCATGTGGATGTGAACCTATTGCGGGATCAGGTCAACCGATTCCACCCGATGAACCAATGATAATTATGAAACGTTAGTTCGACGTAGTCAATTAAGAATTATGAAGTGAGCAACTATTCTCCGTGGGTGGCGTTCTGTCCATCGTATTTGTTGCCTCCTTCATTCTTCACGCTGGCACCCGTGTTGCCGTCCGTACCCTTTTGGTCTCCGCTTTTCGTTGTGGCGCCTGTGGTGGCGTCGGTCTCTTGCCTGTTTCTTGGGTCGTTGGCGGCTTGGATGATTTCTTGGTTCCACAGCACATCGTAGAAGTCCGACTCGTTGTAGACCACGCCTGCGTTGGCGAACTCGATCATGTTGTAGAGCTTAAGTCTCTTGTGGTCGGTTTGCGGGTCTTTATGGGGCAATTGGAATGGCTTGGTGCACTTTCCAGTGCTATCGATGTATGAGATGTAAGCCCTGCCGTAGTTGCCGTCTTCCCTGCGGGAGTAGAAGACGAACCAGTTCGCCTGGGAGGAGAAGTCGTGGTAGCTCTCCGCCTCGTCGCTGTTGGCCTCGTCGCACCGGATGAGTTCCTTCGTCTCCATGTTCATGACATAGAGGTCCGATTCCTTGTGTGTATGTGGCGAGGCACCGAAGTTAGATATGGCTACCAGAAGGAACTTGTTGTCCGGGGAGATCCTCGGGAAGGTGGCGCTTCTGTTGTGTTGGCTCATGTTCAGCACGATCTCCGGTTGGGTGAATGTTTTGTTTTCCGGGTCGAATTTAATCCTTGCGATATCATATTTCAGCTTAGGATACTCGAATTCAGGGTAATTATTTCTACTCATCACGGAGTCGGAATGGGCGAAATAGACATATTGTCCGTCCGGGCTCCATGTCGGGTTGGTCTCCATCTTCTTGGTCTCGGCGACCACGAATATCTCGTTCTTTTCGATGTCGTAGAGGACAAGGTCCGACTGCCAGTCGTATATCTGTACTTTCCCCTTCATCATGGTAGGGAAGTCTTGCTGCACCTCGTTCTCGGAGAAGACGATGAAAGGCAGCGTAGGATGCCATGCAGGGTAGGTCGTGCCCCTGAACATGCAGCTCACCTTGGTCTCGATTTTGGAGATCTTGCCGTTGTAGGTGAGGAACAATCCGCCGTCCTTCCCACGGTAGTAGAACATCTTGTTTTTCGGGTTTTTCTTCTGTGCGCAATGGCAGTTCACGCAGCTCTGCTCGTGCATCTTCTCTGTGGTGAAGTTCTGGCACCTGCGCATGATGACTTTCTCTTCTCCCGTCGTCATGTTGAATTCGTACAAACCGATCTGGCCTGTACTCATGAAGGAAGGTTCGATGAGACGGTAGGTCACGAAGGAGTCTATAGGCTCGTCCAATACGTTGATGGTGAATGGCTTTAGTTTCTCCCAACGATCGCCTGTCTTCAGGTAAGGGGTACATTGCAGCTTGCCGTTCCCCGTCTCCGTCAAGAGTTTCTTCCATTCCTTTTCGTCAAAAAGGATTTCGTTGTCGCTGGTGGCCTTCTGTATGATAGACCCACCCTTCTCGTTCGTTATTTCCACGATTGATTCGTCGGACTTGTTTTCGATGATGAAGTTGAGGGGTGCGAGGCTTTGGGGGATGGTCACACCTTTCACGTCGGGGTAGGTGACAACTTCCTGGTCAACCTCTTTGGCCTCTTTGGGCAATTGTGCCGTACAGCAGGATAGTATGCATAACCCCACTGTGACGCAATAGTTTTGGAACAAACTTCTCTTTTTCATTCTTTCTCGATTTTTAGGTTTGCACCGATTCCGAAGGCGAAATAGTAGCAGTAGGAATAGCCGAATTTCTTCTTCATTTTTTTGTCCAGGTTCTCTTCCTGGTGATGTTTCACGTAATAGTCTACAAAGTTCCGCACGTATTCGTAGACCTCCTTCTCTATAGGGAATTTCTGTAGTGAGCTCATGTCATTGGAGAGGACCGCCTTCAACACTAAGCCTTCTTGCACATATCTCGGAAGGCGGCCGGTTCTCAACATAGGGGATCTCAGCGTCTCCTTCTCCATGTGATCCAGTTGCCTTCTGTATAGGCGTGTGTAAAGCCTTTTGATGGCGGTGATGTTGGGTAATGAGGTGAACCTGTCGTAGAGGGTTGTGGTGCCCCTGAAGATTCCGCTTCTCTCCATGGTTGGCATTCCCGCTTTTACTTTCACAAGGTATGGATATTTCTTGTAATACTTGTCAGGGTTATCCAGGCATTGGGTCATTTCGTCCGCCCACTGCTTGTAGAATCGGGTTTCTTTGAGAATCCTTAGATATCTTTGGGCTAATACATATTCCTCGTTTATGAAAGAACATAATGCCATGATCTGGATTAGGTATATCTTTTTGTTGGTGTCCGTGAGGAACTCCATGCTCCATCTGTAACTTACTTGGGGCATGGAAACGGCTAACATCAGCTCTGGGTAATAGGACACCTCTTCGCAGTAATTCTTAAAGTTAGGATGGTAGTAGTTATAATCGTAGTTGAATATCTTTTCGATTAGTTGGTCCGTCCCGATAAGCGCTACGGTGCGGTATGCCGCAATGACCCTCGTGGATGTCTGCATCTTGCCCATCTCCTTCACCATCTGTTTCCATTCCCCCTTGTGGGAGAGGTGTTGGAGCCTGAGCTCATCCCCGTATGCTTTAGGGTAGGCGCAGCCGGCATAAAGTGCCACAATGAGGATTACTCCAGCCACCGTGTTCGCATAGGGTTGTATTTTGTGGATGATACGCTCCTTGTACAATTGGTGGCTTGTCAGGACTATGACGATGACAATATGCCAAATGAGTGTCTTGAGGAACAATGTGAAGAAGAAGTCTATCGGCCATGGATGCAGCAGGGAGTAGGATGGGTATCCAGGGGTGACGTGGTAGGCTGCGTAGCGTGTGGCGAGGTAGGTGACGAGGGCTCCCAAGGGGAGGACAATCCCCGCATTGATGTATCTCTTCGTGAACAACGCATCCGTGCCGAACATCAGCAGTGCCACCATCGGGTAAGGCCCTATCCAAACGGAGCAGATGGCTGTCGCCAAGGTGAGGACTCCGATGGCTACGGGTGAGTTCTCTAATTTTTTGTATAGCAAGAACAACAGTAGGCTGATGTAGCACCCTATGATATTGCATATACCGTAGGATATCTCAAACGAATCGTATATCTCGTAAGTGACCGAGTTGAACAGATAGAGGAGAATGGCGGAGGGAATGAACCCTATGACAAACCATTTCTTCCCGATCTTGAATATCCAGTTGGCGAGTAATTCGATGCCTGATAGGAGCAATGCGATGATGGCGGCTCCCAACAGAGGGTAGTAACAGTACTGAAGCACGTAGCGGGATGCGAGGACGATGAGTCCCGACTTGCTGGAGAGCAGACCTTTGAGGAAGAGATGGTCATAAAGGAAGTAGCTGGATTCCTGCAGTTTGAAGAGGAAATCCTCCTTCACAACGCCTAAATAGAGCCATGCGAATAGGAAGAAGAGGATGCGTAGTCCCCAATGCATTAGCATCTCTTTGTCTATGCCTTGTTGTATGCTATTTTTTTTCGTTTCGCTCATAAAACCTCCCTCTTGATGGTGTTTTTAGAATAGATACATGTAGTCGTAGTGGACAATCGGACGCTTGCCCTTCTTGCCGATCAGTTTGGTGGCGTCCTCGTTGGAGTATTGGGTTTTCCCCACACCTAACTGGTTCTGCTGATCGTCGAATATCTTAACGATATCGTCCTTCTCGAAGTTGCCCTTGATGGCGGTGACGCCGACCATGAGCACGGAGTTATTCCCTTCCCGAAGGGCTTCCGCCGCCTTGGCGTCGAGGTGGATCTCTCCCTTGGCGAATCCTTCGCTGTGCGCGATCCATTTCTTGACGCTGGTGGTAGGTGCGGTGCTTGGCAGGAACCTGGTGCATACGATGTCCTCGTCGCTGGTCAGCAGTTTGAGGAGTATGTCGTCTTTCTTGCCGTTGGCGATGATGACCTCCAGTCCCTCGTCGGCCACTTTGCTGGCGATATTCGTCTTGGTCTGCATGCCACCCCTACCGAAGGATGACTTCGAGGTTTGGATGTGGGAGGATAGGTCCCTTTTGCCAGGGAGCACCTCCCGAATGACCGTCGATTGCGGGTCGGACGGGTTGCCGTTGTAGATTCCGTCGATGTTGCTGAGGATGATCAGTTTCTCTGCGTTCATCATGGTGGCCACCATGCCGGAGAGCTCGTCGTTGTCGGTGAACATCAGTTCGGTGACGGAGATGGTGTCGTTCTCGTTGACGATAGGCACCACGCCATGCTGTAGCATCACCTCCATGCAGTTGCGCTGGTTGAGGTAGTGGGAGCGTGTGCTGAGACTCTCTTTGGTGGTCAGTACCTGTCCGCAGAGAATGCCCTCCTTGGCGAAGAACTCATGGTAATGGTTGATGAGTTTCGCCTGTCCTATCGCGGAGAAGAGCTGACGGGCCGATACCGCGTCCAGCTTGTCGTCCGTTATGAGCGCGCGGCCTGCGGCTACGGCTCCCGAGGAGATCATGATGATCTCGAATCCCTGTCTGTGCAGGGCGGAGACTTGGGAGACCAGTTGCTTGATGCGTTTCAGGTCCAATCCCCCCTCTTTCAGGGCGAGCACGTTGCTTCCTATTTTGATGGCGATCCGTTTCTTCATCTCTTTTTGTCTTCTTCGCGTATTTCAGACCTCTTGATTTTGCCGCTGATGGTCTTTGGCATCTCATCCACAAACTCCACCACACGTGGGTATTTGTAAGGGGCCGTGGTATGTTTCACGTGGTCTTGGATCTCCTTGACCAATTCGTCTCCCGCTTTGTCCTTGTACTCTTTGGTGAGGACGATGGTCGCCTTGACCACCTGTCCGCGAATCTCGTCCGGCACGCCTGTGATGGCGCATTCGAGCACGGCAGGGTGGGTGAGCAATGCGCTCTCCACCTCGAAAGGACCGATACGGTAGCCGGAGCTCTTGATGACATCGTCGGTACGTCCGACGAACCAGTAGTAGCCATCCTCGTCGCGCCATGCGATGTCGCCGGTGTGGTAGGCTCCGTCGTAAAAGACCTCGGCGGTTTTCTCTGGGTTGCGGTAATATTCCTTGAACAGTCCGACCGGTTTGGTAGGCTCGGTACGGATGATGACTTCCCCTTGTTCACCCTCTTCCACTGGCTGGCCGTCCGGCGTCACCAAGTCTATTTGGAAGTTAGGGTTCGGCTTGCCCATGGAGCCCGGTTTAGGTTCGAGCCAAGGGAAGGTGGCGATGGAGACGGTCGTCTCGGTCTGTCCGAATCCCTCCATTAGTTTGATGCCCGTCTCTCTGCGGAAATCCTCGTAGATGACAGGGTTCAGTGGCTCTCCGGCGATGAAGCACTGCTTCAGGGAGGAGAGGTCATATTTCTCCAAGCCTTCCTTCATCATGAAGCGGAAGACGGTCGGAGGTGCGCAGAACGAGTTGATTTTGTATTTCTCGATGACTTTCAGCATATCTGCCGCATTGAATTTCGCATGGTCGTACACGAAGAGCGTGGCGCCTGAGATCCATTGCCCGTAGAGCTTGCCCCATGCGCATTTCGCCCAACCGGTATCGGCCACCGTGAGGTGCAGGCTCTGTTCGTTCAGGTTGTGCCAATACTTTCCCGTGACGATGTGTCCGAGCGGGTAGGTGTAGGTGTGCACCACCATCTTCGGGTGACCAGTCGTTCCTGACGTGAAGTACAACAACATCAGGTCGTCGTTGTCGTTGCGGGCTGGTGCCACGAAGGCAGGAGCCTTTTCCACCTCCTTGTGGAAATCGAGCCATCCTTCCGGGATGTCCGGGCCGATGGAGATGCGGTACTTGAGCGAAGGAGACTCCGCCACGGAGTCGTCGATGTGCTTCGTGATGACATCTTCGCCTACGGCTACAATCGCCTTGATGTCCGCCGCGTTGCAACGGTAGATGATGTCCTTGTTCGTCAGCAGATACGTGGCTGGAATAGCGATGGCTCCGATCTTGTGGAGCGCGATGATCGTAATCCAGAACTCGTAGCGACGTTTCAGGATAAGCATTACCATATCACCCTTCCCAATACCGATGGATTGGAAGAAGGCGGCTGTCTTGTCTGTTTCCCTTTTCATGTCCGCAAAGGTGAAATCTATGTGTTCCCCTTTGTCGTTCGTCCAGCAAAGCGCTACTTTGTTGGGTTGCTCTTCCGCCCATGCGTCAACTACATCGTACCCGAAGTTGAAGTGTTCGGGCACGATGATTTTAAAGTTGTCCTTGAAATCTTCGTAAGAGCTGAATTCTACTCTATTAACAAATCGTTCTATCATTTCTTAGGTTTGTACTCTAACTATCTATTTTTGGTTGTTTCGAAGTTCTGAACGTTTAATCTTTCCGCTGATTGTCTTAGGCATTTCGTCTACGAATTCCACCACACGAGGGTATTTGTAAGGTGCGGTAGTACGTTTGACGTGGTCTTGGATGTCCTTGATCAAGGCGTCGCTCTCTTTCCCTTTGTATTCTTTGGTGAGCACGATGGTTGCCTTGACCACCTGTCCGCGGATCTCGTCCGGCACACCGGTGATGGCACATTCGAGCACGGCAGGGTGGGTGAGCAATGCGCTTTCCACCTCGAAAGGACCGATACGGTAACCGGAGCTCTTGATGACATCGTCGGTACGTCCGACGAACCAGAGGTATCCGTCCTCGTCACGCCATGCGACGTCTCCCGTGTGGTATACGCCACCCCTGAGACATTCGGCCGTCTTTTCGGCGTCGCGGTAATATTCCTTGAAGAGTCCGACAGGGCGTTCTTTCCCTAATCGGATGATGATTTCACCCTGTTCACCGTCCTCCACGGAGTGTCCGTCCGGGGCGATCAGGTCGATGTCGAACACAGGACTTGGTCTGCCCATGGAGCCTGGTTTAGGTTCCATCCAAGGGAAGGTGGCGATGGAGACGGTCGTCTCGGTCTGTCCGAATCCCTCCATCAGCTTGATACCCGTCTCTCTGCGGAAATCCTCGTAGATGACTGGGTTCAGCGGCTCACCGGCGATGTAGCATTGCCTCAAGGAAGAGAGGTCATATTTCTCCAAACCTTCTTTCATCATGAAACGGAAGATGGTCGGCGGTGCGCAGAAGGAGTTGATCTTGTACTTCTCGATCATGGCGAGCATGTCCGCCGCGTTGAACTTCTCGTGGTCGTAGACGAATACGGTAGCGCCTGAGATCCATTGTCCGTAGAGCTTGCCCCATACGCACTTTCCCCAACCGCTGTCCGCCACCGTGAGGTGCAGGCAATCCTCGTCGAGGTTGTGCCAGTATTTACCCGTGACGATGTGGCCTAATGGGTAGGTGAACGTGTGCGCCACCATCTTCGGATGACCGGTGGTACCCGAGGTGAAGTAGAGCAGCATGATGTCGTCGTTGTCGTTGCGGGCAGGAGCTACGAACGGTGCGGCGGAGTTGATTCCCTTGTGGAAGTCGAGCCAGCCTTCCGGAATGGAAGGGCCGATGGATATACGATACTTCAGCGAAGGAGACTCCGCTACGGAATCGTTGATGTGGTTGATGATGATGTCGTCGCCGCAAGCGATGATCGCCTTGATGTCGGCGGCGTTGCATCGATAGATGATATCTTTGTTGGTGAGGAGGTGGGTGGCTGGGATCACTACCGCTCCGATTTTGTGGAGGGCGATGATGGAGAACCAGAACTCATAGCGGCGTTTCAGGATCAGCATGACCATGTCACCCTTCCCGATGCCGAGAGATTGAAGATAGGCGGCGGTCTTGTCCGTCTCGCGCTTCATGTCCGCGAACGTGAAGTCTATGTGCTCGCCTTGGTCGTTGGTCCAACGAAGGGCCACCTTGTTTGGGTTTTCTTTCGCCCATGCGTCGACTACATCGTAGCCGAAGTTGAAATGCTCAGGAACATTTAGTTTGAAATTGTTTTTGAAGTCCTCGTAAGAGTCGAACTTCACCCTGTTTACGAATTTTTCTACCATGATTTTTGGTATTTGAAGTATAGTGCTTTATTACATGATGATAGCGAGGAACTTGACGGTCTTGTTGTTGAGCGCCTTCATTCCATGGAGTTTGTTAGCGTCGAAGTAGATGCTGTCGCCCTCTTCGAGTGTTAATTCTTTTCCATTAATGCTAATGAGCATGCTACCTTCAAGTACCATGTTGAACTCTTGTCCCGGGTGTGAGTTGAGGTGGATAGGAGCGTCGTTGGGCTCCACGGTCACGATGAACGGGTCACCTTTCCTGTCGATGAAGCCGGCGGCCAAGGATTGGTATTTGTACGCTTTGGTACGTTCCATGGCTGTACCCTTTCCCTTGCGGGTGAGGTAGTAGGTCTTCATATGAGGGTCCTCTCCGAAGAGGAGGGAGGTCATCTCGACTCCGCATTTTTGTGAAATGCAGTGCAAAATACTAACAGGGATATCTTTTTCGCCGCTTTCGTAGGCGATGTATTCAGCTGGGGTAATGGAACAAGCTTCCGCCAGTTCTACCGTTGTCATTCCGATGTCCTCGCGCAAGCATTTCATGCGGGAGGCGATTTGTTTGATTTGCTCGTTTACCATATTGTTCGTTGATAAGGTTAATCTTCTTTGTGAATTAGTTATTGGCCTTGATGCCTTTGATGACCGCGTTGGTGAATCCGTATTCCTCCATGGCGTTGAGTCCCTTGATGGTCCATCCGCCAGGGGTGGTCACCTTGTCGATCTCGTACTCCGCGTTGGTCTTGTTCTTGAGGATGAGTTCCGCCGCGCCCACCATCGTCTGTGCGATGACCTCTTGAGCGATGTCCGGACGGATGCCCAGTTCGACAGCACCCTCGGTGGCGGCGCGCAGGTAACGCAATGCGTAGGCGATTCCGCAGGAGGAGACTGACGTGAAGGCGCTCATCTGCTTCTCAGGAATGATGATGGCCCTTCCCAACTTGTTGAAGAGGCCGAGGACGAACTCCTCCTGTTCCTTGCTGGCGTTGAGCGAGCATACGAAGTTCATGCCCGCGAGCAGGACGACCGCCGTGTTAGGCAATACCCTGAATAGGGAGTATTCCTTGCCGATCTTCTCGGCGATATGGCTGAGGTCCACGCCGGCGGCGATGGAAATGATGGTCTGCTTCGGGTTGATGGCGCCTTTGATGCCGTCGAGGACGGTGTCCACCAACCATGGTTTCACTGCGATGAGGACGTAGTCGGCCTTCTTTACCGCCTCTCGGTTATCCGTCGTGGTGAAAATGTTCTTATTGATTTTTGAGATGTTCTTCAGTGTCTCTTCACTGGCGTCAGCGACGAAAAGCTCGTCCGCTTTGCACGCTTTACTGAGATATAAGCCTTTGACGATGGCGCCTCCCATATTACCGGCGCCGATAAATGCTATCTTCATATCATTAATAATTAAAAACCAATACTAACCAATCTGCAAATTTAGAAAATAATCCAACAATAATGTTTAATTTCGCCATCGAATAAATAATTGTCCGATGAAACAAATTCAATTCACACTGAGGGAAGGCGAATCGTTCATCCCGTTGATACAGTTGCTGAAGGCGACCCATGTGGTCGGTTCCGGAAGCGAGGCGCAGGACGTTGTCGTGGAGGGCATGGTGCTGCGCAATGGAGCAGTCGAGCTTCGCAAGCGTGCCAAAATCGTTGATGGCGACGTGATCCGTTTCGCTGATTTCGAGATTGTTGTGTCGAACCTGTCTTGACGGATCTTCTCTTCCCCCTTGGAACGTCCGAAGAGATATGCGCAAAAAAAGAAGGGCGTCGTTTCATCGAAACGACGCCCCTTTTATTTCTTGTTCACTCGGTTAATCGTTCAGGAAGTACTTGTTGCAAATAATGTATGCAATCAAGCCGAGAACGAACATAATTCCCGCAGTGGCCAAAATACCATTGCCTCCAATCACTCCGAAGAAGTGGAACATGAGGAGCAATACTCCAACGAGGATGATGATAATGCCTAAGTATCTCAGTAATTTATTCATCTTGAATTGTATTATCAGTTAATACTTTACGAATTGTTGCGCAAGCCATTTCAAATTATTCCTCGTTGTTGGGGGATTCTCCTTCATGGTATCGCACACACCCCGGTATTTCCAGAGCCTTTGTTGCGGGAACAAGACTCGAACTTGTGACCTTTGGGTTATGAGCCCAACGAGCTGCCAACTGCTCCATCCCGCATGTAGCCGATTCGCATTGAATCGTGGTGCAAAGGTACGGCTTCTTTTTGAAAAAACAAAAAATGGAGTGGTTTTTTTGTGAAAATGTTTTGGGGACTGGGTCTCTGGCTGGTGTCTATGCGCCCTGTTTATCCACTGGTGTCGGCTCTGTATGTATATGATGTCAACACAAGTGGGATCTCAACATTACCTTCGGCTCTCATTCATATCACAACCACGCAAAAAACAATCAAAAATAATCCTATCAGTATATAAGTTAACCGATTGCATTTTCCCACTAAACTATTATGCTCTTCATTGGACAGATCTTCAAACCCCGACACTGGAATGAACCAAAAACATAGACTGCTATAAAACAGTTTTTTTAGATCTACATTCTTGGGAATTAATCCATCCTGTTGCATTTGACATCTAACATCATATATTTCCCGCTTGAACGTGTAATGTTTAAAGCAGAAAACACAAAATAGGACCAACCATATAATCACACCTACGACTTTGTACATGACGGTTAATTGCTTTAATAATTGTTTATTTGTCTGAATTCATGGCACCAATCTCTTAACTTCTCAACTGGTTCCCTTAATACCATAATGGGACGACCCCTTTAGTAACCAGCCCTGTAACAGGATAGATAGGTCGAATCATTTGATAATATCATATATTCGTGTAAATCCTCCTGAAAGATATGGACTTTATATCTGCCACTTAAAGGATGATTTGGAGCTATGAAAATCACTGAATCTGGAGTAGAACCTATGACATCCCAAGTGCCTTCAGACTCTTTTTCACTTAACACATTTAGTTCTTGTCTCTTCTTTTGTCTTTCCTCGATTGACATGTTGTCTTCTCCTGTTATCGAATATTCATTTGCTGGTAGTAACACACCTTTCTTGTAAATATATAGCAAATTCCCAACTAAATCTGGTACAACACTTCTTTCCATATAGGAACTATCTTCGTGTATAGCCCAAATTCCACATATATTCTTTGTGGTATTGAATCTGTGATCGCACGAAGAGAATACACCCTGCATAATAATCAAAAAAACTATACTAATCCTCAATATAAAACCTGTATGTGCCATTTTTCTCATCATATCGACTATTGTTCTTTAAAATTTGATTGCCGATTTGTTGTGCCGTATCGTCTAACCAGTTTTGTCCCTTAAGATTTACAAATATACAATTATTTGTAACATTGGTGCCGTATGAGTTTTGGGGAGTGCCATGGGTGAAAAGTCCTATTTCGCTGTCTGCCTGTTTGGGGCACGTAATAATGTGCCAAGTCGATATCCGAATAGCAAGAATGAAGATACGACTCCAATAAGTGATAATAATCTAAAAGAAGATGCCTTATTGGCTTTTTCTTCATCGAAGATAATCCAGTTATAGTCTTTATCTATTTGTGCCAGATTATAATTTTTAAAATCCATAAAACTTATTTCAGGATTCCCTTTTTTGCTTTTATAACCTGTCTCATATGAACTTAAGAATCTGATGGAATCTGAATCGTCCGTGCACTTCAAGACAACGGATGAATCATTGTAAGCGCAAGCCAATAAATCTTTCATATTAAAATCCGTCATTCCATAACGGAACCCTATGCCTGCCAACTCATAACCATCTTCATCCAGAAGCGCATAGCTTGAATAAGATTCCTTTGAAACACTTAACCCGTAAGGCATTTGTCTACTATAAAAAACAGATGGCAAGCCGTATTCACTCCTTTCTTTGTCAAATTTAAGGAAAGAAAAAGAGGTAAGAAGAAAGACGACAAAGCATGTGATTAACAAAGAATGATTACGCATAATCATAAATTATTAATGGGGCTATTTTTCATTGATATATCCTGTCGGAAATATAAAAATTTATAGAGCTTCCCATTGGTGAGGCTTTAGAATGATATCTGTCGCCTTTCATCCATTATTATTTGACAATCACTTCTATTGGTGGTAATTGACGCTTTAACCTATCACCACCCAAAACATAAATATTCGTTACGTAGCAGTTTATATTTGTTTTTGTCTTTTCTATTTGCTTTTTCATCTCTTCTGTGATTTTTTCAGAATCAGAGTGTAATTTAATAGGTTCGCCAGTTTCTTGGTTTACAAAAAGCATGTCAAAACTTAAGGTGGTATATTTAATTGCGTTGT
>JAGCWA010000051.1 GCA_017962085.1 Paludibacteraceae bacterium | reverse complement strand
GATGCCGTCGGGACATTTGGGTGTTAGTAATCCTGTTATTTTAGAGTATGTGATGCGTGCGTGTGGGGTTCCCGTGTGTTTTGGAGCTATGCCGACGATGATATCTTGTCCGTTCGAGTAGCCGCAACTTTGCAAATCATAATAGTCATTGTTTTTCCCTCTCCATCCCCAATTCACATGAAATTGGTCTTTGTCCTCTTTCGAATAGCCATCGATGACGAAGTAGTGCCTGTCCTTGATGTCTATGACATTTTTCTGTCCATGCATCAGAACCGGGCGGCCACAGTCTATCTCCGAACGTATCAGATCCGCCCACGCCGACCCGAACTGCCAATCCTTCAAATCGAACAAATGCGCACCATAGTCGAAGTCAGCAAAGCCTTTAGCCACGTTTGAGGGCACCGCCCACGAACCTGTGATATGGATTCCTGCGAAGGTTTGGTAATGCATATTACAGGCCTCTCCGCAATCACGAATCAGTTGGGGACAATCATCGGAACAACCATCCGTTAAAACAGGCGGAATTCTGTCCCAATTGTAGCTGTTATACTTGGACTTTTCCGGATAGCCCCACTTGTACATAATCTGTGCCATCGCCACCGCCGCGCAACCCGCCAAAGTGTAGTAGCATTGATCCTCATCATCGAGATCCATTGGACAGAAATAATTGTAGGAAGGATGACAGCCATCATCGTTATTTCTGCCTTGTCCCCACACCACTTCTTCCCCATTTCTACTTCCCAGCAAACAAGTACCAGGCTCATATCCATACATTTGTATTGTTGCCAATACAAAGAAAAACAACATCAAAACAGGTCTCTTTTTCATGTTATCTTACCCTTTCTAATTTATTTAATTCGCCATTGTTTATAATTTTCTTTAATTCTTCACTGCTATAATCCACTTTGTAGAATGCGTAAACCTCTTCAAACGGGTTGGTGTCAATCACATATTTGGAAAGAGAGTCTAAAAGCGAATTGTCCCATTCCTCCGAATATATGGAAGTATATACAACCATGTCAAATGGATGAGATCTTAACTTATAATAATCCTCTGTGATTTTTAATGTATGTTCTTTTACAGTGACACAACAATAACTCGTGTCTTCTTTATATACAGACATGCGTGCTAACACTTTGTCCGTATAATCATTTTTCATTTTGACTACATATCCCCTAGGGTCATGTTCGTCCACGCAACTATCTCCCGGACAACTACACAAAAAGACAGGCATTGCAGCGACTGCCGTGATTAGGAACTTTTTAATTATTTTCATGCTGAATCAATATTTAAAAATTAATTTGTGTAAAAATAAAATAAATTTTCGATATACATGGTATGATTTGTTGTTTTTAAGTAAAATTAACATTGAATATTGAAAAATGATCAGACAGAATTTGGGAATCAAGAATTTAACAAATCTCGCAGAAAAAAAGAAATACTTTCTTTTAATTTTGAATTCTCATAATATATTCATAATTTAGTCACGTGATAATTTCGATATTGAAGAACATATATTTTTTAACTTTTAAACGCTTATATAAAGATGGCAAATTCAATCGATTTAGCAAAATTCGGCGCCAACGACATCATCGCATGCAACAATGCGAACTATGCAGGAGCAATTAAGATCGTAGCGGGCAAAATCGCTGCAGGTAATGTTACCTTCATCATCGATGGAAAAACAATCAATCTTTCAGACGCCGGATGCTCTTACTTGAGCACTTCATTGGAGGCGATCAACAAGGCAAAGGCTGAGGCAAACCCTGCCGGCGTATTGTTGGCGTTAGGCGCAAAGTCTACAACCCTCATCTCTCCTACTGAGAGCTCAAACTCCGCTATCAGCGGTCCTGCTAACGAGACTACTTTCGCTCAAGGCAGCAAGGAATTGGAATTATCAGGTCTGAAGGATTCTACCATGGTTCGTTTCAACCACCTCGGAAAGACTGGCGAAGTCAATGTGTTGGACGCAAAGGCAGGCGCTGTGACGATCCAAGTGGACGGCGACGTTATCGAGTTGGCTGACCAAGCCGCTTCTTACATCAGCAACGACTACAAGGAAATCAAGATGGCTGACGCTGAGGCTGACCCTACTAAAGTATTGTTCGCCTTGAAGGGTGGAACAACTAAGTTGGTTTCCGCTTCTTTGGTTTCTAACCAAAAGATCGCTAAGGGCGCCATCGACACAGTGTTCGTTAAATAATCAGAAACAATATTCAATTTTATAAATCATTAAATTTTAGTACAATGAAAAAGATTTTTCTTTTGATGGGTTGCTTGGCTCTCATCATGGCAGGTTGTAAAAAGGAACAGAAAAAGGTAGAAACTGAGGCTCAAGAGGCTATCGAGACCACTACTGAGGCTGCTGAAAGCGCTGCAGCTACCGCGGTTGAGGCTGTTAACAAGTTCTTGCAGGAGAACAGCATCGCAGCTAAGTCCTTCGGTTTGCACGAAGAGGCTGACGGCGGATGGACTCTTAACTTGAAGGACACTGACGCTAGCGGCGAAACTACTGGCGACCTCAAGAAGATTTTCTTGGCTAACGACGCTGAGGTTATCCTCCTCAAGGACGGTGTGTTCGACACGATTCCTTTCGCTAACATCGAGAAATCAATCTTGAACAACAAGAAGGTTAGCTACTGGTTGGACGATGCTAAGGAGAAAATCACTCACATCGTTGAAATCGCTGAATAATCTTTCTTGATTACAGAAATTGCGGTGCGGGCGCTTCGGTGTCCGCACTTTTTTTATCCCTGTACCAAATAGTAAATAGCTAAATAGTAAATCCCCCATAAACTTTTTGGAGGAGTCCCGATGCCATCGAAACTCCTCCCTACAAATTAAACCTCATAACTAAAAAATTAAAAATACATACCCTTTATTCGTAAACTTCACGTTTCATTTATTGCCTAGATCATGTTACATTCATATATACATCCATATATCGTTCATCTTGTTCTTTATTTTCACTCAACTATAACGAAGATAACTTAAAATTTATTAAAATGCAAATATATGCATGTGAAAAATTCACCTTATCAGAGATCTATTAATGAATTTATGTTTGGTTGATATAATTACGTTTCTATTGTGACAAAAATATATAGAGTGATTAATCTCTCTTATCATATCAATCTGTAATATATTTTTAAATTGTTCATTATCAATAATATACAACTCACAAAAAGAAGGTGGTCCCACCTTTTATTGAGTTTCCAAACCTTTTCCTTACATTTGCACTATTACGTTAAGGTTTCTAATACCCATTGAAAAAAGCATTTATTATGGATTTCAGATATTTATTCATTCTTTCCGTATTCGCGTTTTGCACATCGATAAATGCGCAGTCCGAATTCCCCCACCCCGAAAAGGAGAACGACGTCGAAAGAGCCGGGTTCGTCGGAAACATAAAATCGGTGACCCAATACTCCGTGAAATGGGTGAAGGACCAGCCTCAAAAGGGTCAGGTGATAAACACATGGAAGTTCAACAAGGAAAAACAGCTTACGGAATACACTTGCTCCTGGAAGAAGAGAATCATGCGCTACGACCAAAACGGTGATTGCATCGAGGATACGCACATCGATTCAGACTCTGTCATCTACGAACAAACGCTACGCAAATTCGAGGGAAAAAATCTAATGACAGAGGAACAGGTATTCACGAAAGGCAAACTGAGCATGGAGAAAAAGAACTCCTATGACCAAAAGAATAGGCTGATCAGCTCCAACTGGTATAACCATGCGCAGGACATACCCTACAGCGAATTGAAAATAACCTACGACAAGAAGGGGAACCTGCTCGACTCGGTTTATGCCAGCTACTCCTACTCGGAAAACAAATGCGTCCCTTATTCGGTCATACACAACACCTACAACAAGGATGGTAAAATCGCAGAAAGGGTAGAACAAAATTGGAACGGAGAATCTCGGTTCGCGTACGAATATAACAGTTCGGGGAAATTGTGTGGCATGAAGCACTACCAACAGGGTGAAGGTCTCGTCGAACAGTATCTCTATGATGATTTGGGTCGTGAAGTATGCACCTATGTCATGCGGATGGACCGTAAGGATTCCGTGGAGTATGACCAAGCCGGCAGAATAGTGAAATTCATGATTTACAGCATTTCCAAGCCAAACGCAATAAGCAAAGAATGCACCTACACCTACAATGCGGAGGGCAACCTATTGGAATTATTCACGAGGGAAAAAGATGGCACTTGGGAAAAACGGGTTTGGGAATACAAGAACGGGAAAGAGACGTCGGCCACCATTTACTACGGCAGAGGCGACAAGTACCGCAAGAAGAAGGAAAACACCAGTGCGGACGAAGACGAGATCATAGTCTCGCCATACGAATATGTGGACGAGCCATGGGCGCACTCTAAATCCATCTACGAATACGACCAATGGGGGAACAAGACCACTTCCACTGCCTGCGATGCATACGGTGACTGCCACCTCGCCATGGCTGCCTCCTACGAAGGATATAACCGCCCTACGAAAAGCGAGGTATACCTTGACGGAAAGGTGTTTCGGACTACTTTGTCTAAAACCGATAGCCACACAAACACCACGGAGATTCTAACCTACGAAAAAGGCGAATTTAAGAACGGCTTCATATATGAATTCGAGTATTATGATAAGTGAGTAGAGGAGGTTGTGGGATGTAGAGCCGATGCGCACATCGTCTCTACCGACAAAATAAAAGATCCGAGAGAGAATCGTAAAGGTAATTGAATTTTCCTTGGGAAATAATAAATTTTATTCCCCAAAGAGTTGGGAGCGGAGCTTTTTTCTCTTAAATTCGCGCAATGATTCCGGAAAAGGATATCATGGGTTTGGTTGAGTAGTTCAATGGATAGAATACGGGTTTCCTAAACCTTAGATCCGGGTTCGATTCCCGGCTCGACTACAAGAAGGCTCAGTGCACTACGCATTGAGTCTTTTTTGTATTTATACGGATTGCTAAATGGTTGTCTATAAATCAATTACTCTGCGAATTTCTCCAAGTCGGAGATGAATTTCTTGATGTTCGCCTTGCTGAGATAACCATCCCCCACAAAGCCTTTGGTCGAAAAGCGGAGATTGCGGCCAGCCTCCTGCTGATATGAAATGGAATAGACGCTCTTGGCATCGTCCTTCACCGTGACCTGCGCCTTCTCCTCCAGAATCTTCTGAAAATACTCAAGGCACTCACGCACCTGATCCTTAGACTTCCCCAAATAGAAGAGCATCAGATTGTCCAATTGATGCGTCGTGATCATCTCCAGGAAATACCGGGTGGTGCCACCTTTCTCCCGCATGAAGATGATCGCCGGTGAGCCCTCCTTCGCCCGCAACAGACCGCCGTGGCTCACCTCACGGATGTTCACATCACCCACCTGAGGCGCCTGATCCTCCGCACATAAGAGCACCGACATGCAACAGGAGAGAATCAACAACAACAAACGTTTCATACCCGCCATCACAAAGAGACCTGACCTAACACATCCTTCAACTCACTGAGGCTCATCACATCGAAGTCTTCCTTGCGGGGCAATACGAAAATCCCCGCCATGTCAATCGCCCCCGGACTGATCATACGATACGACGCATCCTCCGCGAAATACTGGATGGGACGGTGCGCCTTGCGAGGGAAGAGGAAGAAATGCCACCGGTTCTCCTCATACTCCACAAACAGGTTCAGCCTCGGCTCCTCATTGCCTCCCTCCATCATCATGTATTGGGTGTACGCCTGATTGAAGAGCGAAGTCAACGCATCCTTCCGGTTCGACTCCGCATGCAGACAACTCCGCCCGAAGCCTACCAGCTGCTCCATCTTATGTCCGTTCCACTCGGACAATTCACGTTTCTCCGCCTTCTTCCACTCCTTCTCCAAGGGCAACTGGCCTTTCGCCACCGCCTGAAAATGCAGATGGTCGGGTGCGGAGGCTCCGCAACGTGGACCGTTATAAAAAATGATATGGTCAGGCATCAGCTGGGCAAAGTCCAGCATATCGCCGAAATTGGGTTTGATCTCCTGCGGGCAATGCGTGTCGCAGGCAATCGTGAAATGCTCCTTGAGGATCGGGAAGGGATTCACCAACAACGTGAACCGCTCGTTCATCTTGAGTCCGCGCTGCACCTCCGGACGATTTTCGGAGCACAAGAAACACTTGCGCTTGGCAATAGATTCCTTGTCCAATTTAGCACCCGATGAGACGGCGCGCGCTGGATTAAACTGCGCCTTGACCGTGAAACCGTTCAGCTTGAACTCGCGCAGCTCCACTTGCTCCAATTGTTCTACTCTCTGCCTAAATTCCGGCCATTCGGCCAGTTGTTCTTCATAAAATTTCCTGACATCCATCACCTCGACTCCTTAATCCTGCGCATCATCTCGATGGTACGCAATTTGTCCTTATATAGATTATTCTTATTCTGCTTAACGATATCCAGATTAGCGTCCGAATTGCCCTCCCAGCGACGACAAAGGTAGAGCACATCGTATATCCTGCCGATCGGGTAGTTGTGTGAGATGGTCAGTCCCATCGCATAATCCTCCCCATAGCTCGTGTTAGGCAACTGGAGCCTACGCAGCAAAGGCGTGTAGAAGGCGCGGGGAGCCCCTAACCCATTTATCCTCAAAGCGTTGTTCCTTCCGTTCTCATAGGTCCACTCCCGATGGTCGATCACACCCGGCGGGATGGTCTCCATCCTGAAATTGGTGATGGCGTACGTGCCCACCACCATGGCGCATTGTTGCTCGTAAAAAGCGGCGACGATCTTGCGGACGGTATCCTCTCCGCTGTAGACATCGTCGCTGTCAAGCTGGATGGCGAACTTACCACACTGTGGATGGTTCACCCCCTCGTTCCAGCATCCTCCGATGCCTAGATCATCATGGGAAGGGACCACATGTATGATGCGGGCGTCCTGCTTCGCGAGGGCATCTATCGCCTCCGTCGTCCCATCCGTGGAGTGGTTGTCCACCACAATCAGGTTGAAAGCGAAATCCGTCTTTTGGGAAAGCACTGAACGGATAGCGTCCGATATGGTTTTCACGCGGTTGCGCACAGGGATGATGACCGAAGCCTCGTATTCGAAGGAAGCGTCATCCAGCGACACTGGCGTGAACGACGGTTCCAAGTAGGCCCCCACCCGCTTCAGGTATCCGGTGAAGACCCTCTCCCGCTCGATCTGCACCTCCCGGTTGCGGGCGTCCACATAGGCGAACTGCTTCTCCTCGGAAGAGGTCTTGTCCTCCGACAACACCGTGTACAATGTTTCGTTCAAATGGAAAGGAAGCGCCTGTTCCGAAAGCCTCAACCGCAAGTCATAGAGGGAAGAGAAGGCAACAGACTCGTCCATCTCCGAAACACAACGCTTGAAGCTACCCGCCTCGAAAAAGAGCAATGGACCGAAGTCGAAATCATCCCGCACGCTTCCCAGTTGGTAGTCGATCAAGGGATGCGGTTTCACCTCGTCACTTGATTGCTCGAGGTAGTCAGCGTAGGCCATGGCGGCGCCTGAGTAATCCATCACCTGGGCAATCCGTCCCAAGGCATTCTGCCCCAAACGGAACGGACGGGCATCACACGCCAAGGCGATGTGCGGAGCGCTGGCGACAACCGCTATCGAACGCATGGCCGAGCAAGCGTCCAGACGGTCAATACGCAAGGAGCGCACACCCTTCACTTCAGGTTGCGCACCCGTATAGAGCAGGGTGACAGAACCCACCCCGTCAGCGGTTGCGAGCGCGGACAATGTAGTCTCACCGCCCGGCACGTAAGGCATGAAAATATCCACCATAAGCTATTTTTTCTTTTTAAGCAGGAAATCCACGATCTCCTTCATCAGATCGTCTCGAGCGGATTGCGTGGCGATAGACTCGAAAGGAACCGAGGAGATGTATGTCCGGTACCTGCCCTTATACGCCACGGCGCAAGGCAGGTTACAACCCTCGAAAGAATGGACCACCGTGGAACCATTCACACAGTCGATGGCATCCGGCGACTCCACCGCATATTGGAATTTCCCTAATGTCTTGTTATAGTTATAAAACTTCTTCGCGAACTCCTTGTTGACGGAGAAATAGTTGGATATCCTTCCCTCCGTCTCCGGCCTACTCTGCTTCAGGGTGTACTTCAGGACCTTTTCCGCGAAATATATGTCGTCATCGACACAGAGGGAATCCCGCTCCATCAGGTCGGAGGCGATATAGGCACCGCTCGCATAGAGTCTGCCTCCATGGTACAGGTAAGTACGCAGCTCCTCCTGCAACCGAGGAGGGAATGTCTTATAGCGCGTGCCCAAGCCCACCACGGTCTCCTTCTCCTCCCCCAATATCAGGTCCACGAAAGCGAACCGTCTGATATTGTAACTGCCTTCCGTGACAGCGGACTTGGAACAGGAGACGAACGAATAACCCGCTTTCTTGATGGACTTGCCGTGCAACAAAGGGAAGTCGAACGTGTTGCCGGCGATGACCACCCCCTCGTAATCGACTTGGCAGGCCCCATGTCCAGGCTCCGCATTGCTACGGAACTTCTGACGCTTACGGAAGCCATACTGTTTGCCGACATAGCTAAGGTCATAATGGTCCGGCACCCCCTGGTCGCAATCATCCAGGAAACCGGAGTAATCTCCCGTATCGAAATACTCAGGAGCGGAGACACGGTCGAAACCGTTGATGATCAGGGCCGTCTGGGCCGATTTACCCTTGCACACGGAGAGGACCTCCGAAGGGAAGCTCTCGCCCCCGTCATTCACAGCCGTCACCTTGAAATTATAGATGACACCCGAGTCTATCGGCATCACATAATGCGGCGCATCCACCAAAGTTCCATTATCCCATCCCCCATCATTCCGGGAGACGTAAACCACATATTTGGAAGGGGTGGCGGTCACCTCCAAACTATCCTCCTGCGGTTCCCAACTCAAAAAAACACTCTTCCTTTTCTTGTCATAAAACTCAGTGCTGAAGTTCGTCACGGGCAACGGCTGCACCACATAGTCCGTCTTATACTGATAGGCGATGAACTTCAGGAGCGCCTTGTAGATGGAGCGGCTGGCGAAGAAGCGGAAGTTAGGATCCAACCCATACTTCATATCCGTGTAGTTCTGATGGGAAAGCAACTCCAGCAACATGGTCGGCACCTCCGGCACACGGGCCTCGTAGTAGGAAGCGTCCGTCATCTTGCGGCGGGTCCAGTTAGGACGAAAGGCACGGCGGATATCCTCCACCACCTGCGTCTGGATCATATCCGTCAAGTCACGTCCCGCCAGACGTCTTTGCCCATTCCAGTATTCACGGTTCCCGTAACTCTCGGACATGTATATCGCCAACGTGCCGAAAATAGAGTCCCGCAAGAGCTGTCCCGCATCCGTATGGAGACCGAATGCCACATCGATAGGGATGCGCTTGCCTGGTCTATCCTTCGCTTTAGGAGAGCCGCCGATCAGGTCGTTCACCCACTCTCCACGGCACATATAATCATCCTTGTAATCGTTTCTGGCGTCATTCCTCGAAAAGACAGAGTCCGGGTATCCGGCCCACTGCAACCAATAGCGCGCCCCCTCCAGGAAACGGAGCCTGTCACTGACTTGCACCACCGTATCGCCCTCCGCGGTGACCACCGGTCGACCGATATTGCCCATGCCACCACCGAACTTCACCGCATCGGCCGTGACCACCTTGCCGCCCCGCGACTGGTTCGTCAAAACGACCATACCCATGGAAGGATGGAGGCCCTGCTTGAAATGGAAGGTCCCCAAGTAGATCCACGTACCGCCGCCCATGCGTTGGTTGACGATAAACTCTGTGGTTCCGCCTGCATGGTTCACTTTGTAGTGCGCCTCCGCTGTGCTTTCGGGCAGGGATTGGTAGGAGACATAGACCGCATAATCGCCATCCTCCGGAATCTCTGGTATCCAATGCGCCTCGGCGCTCTTCTCCTTCGACGTCTTCACCTGACGGCAGGTACCCATCCTGAAGGGCTGGTCACCCTCCACGTACATTTTCTTCTTATTGGCGAAACCGGCGGAGTCGCAGCCCATCCAGATGCAATCCTTGCCGTTCAGCTCCTCGTAGAGATAGTCACCGTTCGTGTCATTGTCCACGATCACCTCATTGTACTGCGTATCACGCTCCCTAGGCAACAGCACGGTCGCACCGGCATTCTCCAGCATGGGGGCGATATAGGGCAAGACATATCCCAGGGTATAGGTATCCTCCACCACCTGAAAGATGCAAGGACGCTGCCACTGCCATTGGCTTCCCTTCGAGTTCGACTCGAAGTACCATCCGTGGCTCGGCCACATGGCGATGTGACGATTGCTCAAGCCTTTCGTCACCTCGTAAGGTTTGCTCACGTTGCGCACCAACTGATGCCCCTTGAAGTACTCCTTCTCGAAACGCCCCTTATCCAACTTCATATCCTTACGGGTCCAGTTGGGCACCAAATCATGTATCTCATAACGATTGACGTACAGGGTGAGGTCATAGTTCTTGTACGTTCTAGGCAAATAGGCGGAAACGGTATCGTATATCCTTTCGACGATATCCTCCCTCAACGCTATACCCTCCACATTTTTGGATAGATATATATCAATACGTTTCTTGTTAGCATCAATAAACGAGCTATCGTTGCTTAACTTGTTATGTTTCAGTACAGAAAACTCTTTCTGCAGGAAAGCATAGACAGGAACGACAGCATTGTCCAAATCCGAGTTTTGAGCGAAAACATCAAAAGAAATGGCTAGGAAGACTATGATGGAAAGAATACGCGTTTTCACCATCTCTTGATAAATTTTTTGTACCCAAGATGAGACTCGAACTCATACAGCCGTACGGCCACTAGTCCCTGAAACTAGCGTGTCTACCATTCCACCACTTGGGCATTTCATCCGCGAATTTAACTAATTTATTATTTTCGCCAAACATCTTCGACTATGTTTTTGAAAGTTTTTTTCATGAGTGTCAGAAATGGTGATTTAGGGGCATTTTTTGGCAAATAACAACATTTTTACATGATATCTTTGGAAATAATGCAATCATTTGTATATTTGCAGAAAACAGGTAGAGTGTATTATTGGGGATGAAAAACGGATCTGACCTCTCAGCCTGATCTGCGGGAAAAATGCATAGAAAGACACACATTCGACCATTTATTACATAAAGGTTATTAAATAAGGGTTTAACAATCAACAAATCGATTTGTTTTAGAATCTGATTTAGAGTCTAATAGTGTTTAATATAATAGGATTTTGTATGAAAAAGAGACAAATCATCACAGGATTCTCAGCTTTATTGCTCTGTGCGGCCTCATTCGCCGAAAAGCCAAACAACATGCAGGTTTGGCTGAAAAACGGAGAACGGGAGATGTTCGACATCAGCCATGTGGACAGCATCTCATTTGGAGAAAGTTTAACGCCTGAGTTCAAACCATTAAGCAACTGGACCTTCATCCCAACGGCTGAAAGTCCGACCGCCCTCATGCTCTCCGACGAGCAAAAGGAGTTCGTCCGCGCAGGTAACGCATTCGCCAAGAAATCGTTCGCCTCCATCTGCGAGGCAGATACTGCTAACCCTAACACGTTCTATTCACCAATCAGCCTACAAATCGCCTTGGGATTCTGCGCCAACGCAGCCACCGACAAAGGAGCCAAGGAGATAGCGGATGCGTTCGGCATCCAAGCGAAGAAACCATTGGAGGAGATGAACGACTACTTCAACAAGATCATCCTTTCGCTCAACTCGCAAGTGGACAGCGTCATCCTAAGCGTGAACAACGCCGCATGGCCAATATGGGGAGCTGCCGTGTACGATGACTTCCTCAAGGCGGCACAAGAGAAATACTACGCAACGGTCAGACACCTGGATTACGTTTCTGATCCTGCTGCCGCAAAAGACACCATAAACAAATGGGCGGCGCTCATGACCAACGACTGCATCAAGAAGCTAAGTATCCTCATTGACCAGTCCACCGTCTTCGTCCTCAACAATGCTTGCTATTTCAAGGGCAAATGGAGAATACCGATAGAGAAAAACATGACAAGGAAAGAAACGTTCTGGAACACCCCGACCGAATCCCAAAGCGTCGACATGATGCAATCGGTAGAGTATTACTCCTATGCGCAGACTGATGATTACCAAATGGTTGAACTCGTTTATGGCAATCCGAGAAGCATACCGTCCAACAACGGCAAAGGCACCTACAGCATGGTGATCGTATTGCCTTCGGAGGGCAAAAACGTGGACTCGACGCTCAACAGCATCGACTGGAATGACTTGTCACTCAACAGGAACTACGTATTCCTCCGCTTCCCGAAATTCGGAATCCGTAGCAAACTTAATTTGAACGAAACAGTTATCAAACTTGGCATCACGGATATATTCTCAGGATGCCCTAACGCCATCACTGCCCCTGCCACAGTCACACAAATCGTGCAAGACTCCTATGTGGCGGTGGACGAAGAGGGAACCGAGGCCGCCGCTGTCACATCCATAGGAATGGCCGGTGCCGCTCCTCCGGAAGATATGGCCGAGATGTTAGTCAACCGTCCGTTCGGTTTCGCCATCCGCGAAATGACCACCGGCATGCTGCTCTTCATGGGTAAGGTGACGATGGTGGAAGAGGTAAGTAAAGACAAATGAGAATTTTGAATTTTGAAACGTCAGTTCGACGAAGTCAATTAATTGAGGTTGTGCGTATCCTACACGATGCGCACAACCTTTGGCCTGCAAGGCCAACCCCTTGGGCAATTATGAATTTTGAATTATGAATTAAAAAACGTCCGTTCAACGTGGTCAATTATTGGGGTAATGCGAATCCCTACACGATGCGCACGACCCCTAAGCCCTACAGGGGCGACAGGACATAGGCAGGGGGCAACCCCTGTTTAATGAATGGATGAACGGGAGGAACCCTGAAAGGGTGACACCTAAGTAATTAAGAATTAAGAGTTTTGAATTAAATATAGCTTTTATGAAAAGAGGGACATTACTCATAGGATTTTCGGCGTTGGCGCTCAGCCTCGCCTCCTTCGCCGGCACACCGGACAATATGCAGGTCTGGCTGAAGAACGGTGAGCAAAGGGTTTTCGACATCAACCAGGTGGACAGCGTCACCTTCGGCGTGACCCAACAACAGGAATACCAGCCACTGACGGAGAACACCCTGCCTCCGACGTTCGCCGCACCTAATCCGCTCAAACTGTCGGAACAGGAACTGGCATACGTGAAGAGCACCAACGAGTTCGGGAAAAAGTGCTACAATATTTTACGAAACACCAAAGACGCCGGTGGGGAACCTATGGCTTTGCACTTCTTCTCTCCGATCAGCCTCAACATCGCCTTGGGATTCTGCGCCAACGGAGCTACCAATGTTGGTATAAAAGAGATCACCGACGCATTAGGCTTCCATTCGGAGAACGCCTTGGAAGATATGAACGACTTCTTCCAAAAGATATACCTCTCCCTCAACTCCGAGGTCGATAGCGTGACGGTCCGTACCGCCAATGCCCTTTGGCTCAACGAACGTAGCACAGCTAACATGGATTTTGTGGAAACCGCAAGAGAAAAATACTATGCGACCGTTAGAAACCTCGACTTCATGAAAGATCCTGGAGGCTCAAAGGACACGATAGACCATTGGGCGGCGCTCATGACCAACGATTGCATCAAAAACCTTGGCATAAATCTAGATGAATACACTCGGCTTGTCATCAATAACGCCTGCTATTTCAAGGGAGACTGGGTGACGAAATTCACCCCCCTCGCCAGAATGGAATTCCACGGGGTGAAGGGCGATTCGGACTCCACAGATTTCATGGCAATTGAACAAGAATCATTGGAATACTCGGAGAATGACTATTACCAGGCGATTAAGCTGGATTACGGAACGGAGGCGAACAAACCATCTTCGTCGGGATGGTCTCAACCAAGCGCCTCGAACCCAAGCGCCTATAGCATGGTCGTCGTATTACCGAAAAGCGGACATGACCTGGACGAAGTGCTCCCGACCCTTCAATGGGACTCCATCCCCTTCCGATACATGAAGGGTGACCTCTACATGCCTAAATTCAAAGCCAAGGGTGGTTATCCGCTGAAACTTGTTCTAAAGGAACTGAACATCGAGGACATGTTCAAAACTGGCCATTATCCGAACGTCGTATTGGGAGAAAATGTATTTATTGATCAAGTTCAGCAGGATTACTTCATCAACGTGGATGAGGAAGGTACTGAAGCCGCAGCCGTAACCTCCATCGTGGGAGCCGGTGGAGCAGTGATGACATCGTTCTTCATGAACTGCAACCGCCCGTTCGCCTTCGCCATCCGCGAAAACACCACGGGTCTTCTGCTCTTCATGGGTGAATATAATGCTGTACCAAAAAGCGGAGAAAATTAAGAATTAAGAGTTAAGAGTTGATGGGGGGATGCGCATCGCTACACGATGCACACAACCGACGGCCTGCAAGGCCAAACCTTTATATAGCCCAGGGCAACACCCTGGGGAAAATAATGGGAAACGCATATCTTTACACGATGCGCACAACCTAAGCCCCATAGGGGCGACTAATTACAGGCAGGGGTGTTAACCCCTGTTTATTGAATGAACGAACAGTGGGAACCCTGAAAGGGTGACACCTAGATAATTAAGAATTAAGAGTTAAGAGTTAAGAAACAAGTGGTATAATTATTTAAAAATAAAGCCTATGAAAAAAAGAACTTTACTATTAGGGTTTGCGGCATTGACATTCTGTGCCGCCTCGTTCGCCGGCACACCAAACAACATGCAGGTTTGGTTGAAGAACGGCGAGCAAAAAGCATTCGACATCAATGAAGTGGACAGCGTCACCTTCGGTGTGACCCCGCAAATAACGTACGAGTCGCTGACGGAGAACACCATGCCT
>JAGCWA010000050.1 GCA_017962085.1 Paludibacteraceae bacterium | reverse complement strand
GCCTTGATTGTACAGGTCGATAGCCTGTAATCTGAGTTTTTCTTCGTTTGTCATAACACTCTATTATTTAGTGGTTCGACAAACAATGTACAAAATCAGCAAAAAAATTTACATCTCTGATCTCAAAAGTGTCAAGGATGTTCTGATACAAAGTGTCAAGGATGTCTTGATACAAATGTGTCAAGGATGTTCTGATACATGGCAGCTATTGATTAGGCGACTACGAAAACGTACATCTTTTTGTCAGAGATAACACACCTCGAACATCACATCCCAAACGGCCTAAAAGGCCAAATCTATATCTAGCCCAAGGCAACGCCCTGGGTAATGCGTATATATGCGAATATGCGCCCTGTAAGGGCAAATTATTAACGGAGATTGGTTATGCCACAAAACATTTAAACTTATTCCCTATTGCCCCCTCCAGGGGCGCATCCTACCCACCCCATCTCATTCCCCAGGGTGTTGCCCTGGGCTATTTAAAGAATAAGCCTTACAGGCTATTGATTAGGCAAGCACAAAACAATCAGGCGACTACGAAAACATAACATCCTATGCCCATTTCGACCTCAATCTATCCCAATATACTTATGCGTCTGCAACGAGAGGCGCCAATAGGGGTGTTCGAGGATATATCGCACCACCTCCTGGGTGTTCCGGCAAGAGCAGGGCTGCAGGAAATAATGGTCCGCACGGATCTCGCGGCACCAGCGCTCCACATCCACACCCGCCTGATAGACCACCTTCACCTCGTCCGCCTGCGTGAGCACAGGGTCCTTCCCCTCCTTCGGCGACAAGGTCAGCCAATCCAGGTTCGTCGGTATGGCAAGCGTACCGTTGGTCTCCATGGCCACCCGCTTGCCCAAGGAATGGAAGCGCTCCACCAACGTCTCCGTGGCCTGTAGACTAGGCTCCCCGCCCGTCAGGATGACCCACGGCGCCTTGTACTGACTCACCTCCCGGGCGATATCCTCCTCGCTCATCTCGGTGTAGGTCTCGTGCCGCGTGTCGCAAAAGGGACAACGGAGGTTACAGCCCGAGAAACGCACGAAGACGGCCGGGGTTCCCGTATGGAATCCCTCCCCCTGCAGGCTCTCGAATATCTCATTAATCCTCTTCATAGGTGGCGGTATTTCCCTCTGACTCCTGCACGGTGACCTTGTAGCACGTATCGATCTGCTGACAAATCCAGTAGGCAAGGTTCTCCGCCGTCGGGTTGAGACCCTCCAGCACATCGTTGAGGATGGTGTGGTCCAACCGATCCTTGATCAACTCCTTGATGCGGGTGAAATCGACGATCATGCCATCCTGGTTCAACGTCTTGGACTTGCAATAAACCGTGATGATCCAATTATGCCCATGAAGGTTCTCGCACTTGCTGGGATAAGACAAGTCCAGGCGATGGGCGGAAGATATTTCGATTCTCTTAGATATATAATACATAACAAATTGATTACATGATGGTTAAACTAATCTTCATACTGGGTTAAGTCCGTGATGCCCGCATCGGCGAGCGCCTCCTTGCGCTCCCTGCATGTGCCGCACTTCCCGCAGTGGATCTCCCCTCCCTTGTAGCAACTCCAGGTCTGGGTGTAGTCGAGGCCCAATTTCTTTCCCTTACGGGCGATATCCCCCTTGGAGAGGTTGGTGTAAGGGGTCTCCAGCGTGATGCCCTCGTAGGTGCCCGCCGCAATGGCCGCGCTCATCGCCGCCACGAAGGAAGGACGGCAATCCGGATAGATGGTATGGTCGCCGCTATGGTTCGCCATCATCACATGCTTCAGCCCATAGGTCTCCGCCAACCCAGCCACGATGGCGAGCATGATACCATTGCGGAACGGCACGACGGTCGATTTCATGTTCTCCTCGTCGTAATTGCCCTCCGGGATAGCCTCCGAGCCCTCCAGCAAGGAACTTCGGAAATACTGCTTCATGAAGGAGAGCGGAATGGTGATATGCTTGATGCCCAATTTCTCGCAATGGTAACGCGCGAAAGGGATCTCCTTGTCGTTATGGTTGCTGCCGTAATGGAAGGAAACCGCCAAGGCGATATTATCCTTGTAGTCGTAGAGCATGGTCGTGCTGTCCATGCCACCCGATAAGATGAGTATACTATCTTTCATAAGGAAGGAAATAAGCGGTGGATGGATAATCAGATGGTATGGTTCATTTGCGCCAACAGACGGGCGCGCTTCATCTCCTGATGCGCCTCATCCGCATAATTGGCGAAGGGATAGATGGAGATACCACCCCTTGGGGTGAAGATGCCCACCACCTCCAGATAGCGCGGACTCATCAGCTTGACCAAGTCCTTCATGATGATATTGATGCAATCCTCGTGGAAGTCGCCATGGTTACGGAAACTGAAGAGATAGAGCTTCAGCGACTTGCTCTCCACCATGCGCTCGTTCGGGATATAATTGATGATGATCTTCGCGAAGTCCGGCTGTCCCGTCTTCGGACACAGACTCGTAAACTCAGGACAGTTCAAGGTGACAAGATAGTCCTCCTCCTGATGCTTGTTGACGAACGTCTCCAAGACAGCGGGCGAATAATCCGTGGGATAGACCGTCTTCTTATCGCCCAATAGGGTCACACCCTCTAGTTCATTCTCTGTTCTTGACATAATGTATTTAGTTTAAGAGGAAATACTTCAAAGCTCTATTACAAAAAGAGAAGAATCATTCAATTCTTAACTCTTAATTCTCAATTGTATACGTTTTCGATCTCCACGACATACACCGTATGGAAACCGCCGCCCGGCTTGTCGTTGTACCATTTCCCGAGGATCTCCTTATCGAGGAAATCCGCCTGCTTCATATCCGACTTGAACAACTTGCGGCAAGCCAACGTCATACGCGCCTCGACGAAGGAGACCATACCCGGCTCCACCTGAACAGGCGTCAAACCAGCCTCTTTCACCTTATCGCAGTCCCTACCCGACTTCGATCCGCAGACCTGCAAAGCCTTGCGCTGCGTTTCCGGGAAGAAAGAGAGCGTCAGGCGCTCATTCCGCTCGATGAACTCGTGGGTATAACGTTCAGGGCGAACGAAAAGGAAAGCCACCGGACGGTTCCACAACCATCCCAAGCCACCCCACGAAGCGGTCATCGTATTAAAATTGGAGGAATCACCCGAGGTGATCAACATCCACTCCGTTCCAATCAGCTGAAAAGCATCCTCCTTAGCGAGGAGGGAAATATCCTGTTTCTTCATATCATTTACCAATCAATCGGGAAAGCAAATTCACTCGGCAGAGGCTTCCCCCGCCCTCACGTTCGACAACGGGTCCGCATCCTCGTTCTTCTCCTCTCCCTTCCAATTATCAATCAACTCATTCAGGCGGAGAGCAGGGAGAACCTTATCGGCCACCATCTTGATCGGGCCATACAGTTTCGATTCATTCAGCGTCTCCGCGGAGATAAGCTCCACCTTCTCGTTAAACATGTCGAAAGAGCGTACCATGGCGCTCAGGACCAATAATATCTTCAGGAAAGAGAAGATCGCACCCAACAGCTTATTCAACCATCCCAACATCACCACGCTCAGCAGTTTGCTGACGAGCAACGCAAGGAAGTGGACACCCACCAACCCCAGAACCAACGTCAGGACGAAAGCCACGACGGGTGAGGTGGCACCCACGATGCCGAGGGTGGAGGCGAACCAACCCGCGATCGGCAGGGAATAGTTCTTAGCCAGATATATCGCCACGACAATACCAAGCAACCCGGAGAGCTCAAGGATAAAGCCCTTGCGCAACCCTTTGAAGACTCCGAAGTAACCCAGAATCACCAAGAATATCAGGTCTATCAGTAACATAACGATAACATATAAATTTAGAAGGGAAAGAAGGCGTCTTACAACGTCCTCTTCACCTCAACCTGTTCAAAGCTCTCGATCAAGTCGCCCACTTGGATATCGTTGTAGCTTGCGATATTCAAACCGCAGTCGAAGCCTGTCGTAACCTCCTTGACATCGTCCTTGAAACGCTTGAGGGAAGCCAAATCGCCCGTGTAAACCACGATACCATCGCGGATGACACGCACCTTGTTGCCTCGCTTGATCTTACCGTCACGGACGATACAACCCGCGATCGTACCCACCTTGCTGATCTTGAAGGTCTCTTGGATCTCGGCCGTACCGACGATCTGCTCCTTGTACTCAGGTGAAAGCATACCCACCATAGCGTCCTTCATCTGCTCGATAGCATCGTAGATGATAGAGTAGAGACGGATATCGACGCCCTCGTTCTCGGCGATCTTGCGGGCGGACTGGGACGGACGAACCTGGAATCCCACGATGATGGCATCCGCCGTAGCGGCGAGCATGACATCCGACTCGGAGATCTGTCCGACCGCCTTGTGGATGACATTGACAGCGAACTCCTCCGTGGAGAGTTTCTCCAGAGAGTCCTTCAATGCCTCGGCGGAACCGTCCACGTCCGCCTTCACGATGATGTTCATCTCTTGGAAGTTACCCAACGCGCGACGACGGGCGATCTCCTCGAGGGTCAAGTGCTTAGCCGTACGCAAGCCCTGCTCACGTTGCAGCTGTTCACGTTTATTAGCGATCTCGCGGGCCTCCTGCTCCGTCTCGAAGACGTTGAAGTTATCACCCGCCTGAGGGGCACCGTTCAAACCTAAGATAACGGCAGGCTCTGAAGGCTTAGCCTCCGTAATGCGTTGGTTACGCTCGTTGAACATCGCCTTGATACGGCCGAAGTTCGTACCAGCCACCACGATATCGCCCACACGGAGCGTACCGTTGCTCACCAGCACGGTAGAGACGTATCCACGTCCCTTGTCCAACTGGGACTCGATGATGGAACCCACCGCACGGCGGTTCGGGTTCGCCTTCAGGTCGAGCATCTCGGCCTCCAGCAACACCTTCTCCATCAACTCCTTCACACCCAAGCCCTTCTTGGCGGATATATCCTGTGACTGGTATTTACCACCCCACTCTTCCACCAAGTAGTTCATATTCGCCAAAGCCTCCTTGATCTTGTCAGGGTTAGCCGTTGGCTTATCCACTTTATTGATCGCGAACACGATAGGCACACCCGCCACGGAAGCGTGGTTGATGGCCTCGATGGTCTGCGGCATGACATCATCATCCGCAGCCACTATGATGATAGCGATATCCGTCACCTTCGCACCACGGGCACGCATGGCGGTGAACGCCTCGTGACCTGGAGTATCCAAGAAGGTGATCTGTTGTCCGCTGCTCAACGTCACGTTATAGGCACCGATGTGCTGGGTGATACCACCCGCCTCACCGGCGATCACGTTCGTCTTACGGATATAGTCCAACAAGGAAGTCTTACCATGGTCGACGTGACCCATGACCGTAACGATAGGCGGACGAGGAACCAAGTCAGCCTCGTCGTCCTTCTCCTCATGGATAGCGGCCACCACTTCGGCGCTCACATATTCCGTCTCGAAGCCGAACTCCTCCGCCACGATGTTGATGGTCTCCGCATCCAGACGTTGGTTGATGGACACCATCAGGCCGAAGTTCATACAGGTACTGATGACTTGCGTGACAGGCACGTCCATCATCGTAGCCAGCTCGCTGACGGTCACGAACTCCGTGATCTTCAGTTTGCTCTGCTCCAGCTTCTCCTGCTCCTCTTCCTCCTGCATTCTGAGGGATTGGAGCTCACGTTTCTCACGACGGTGCTTGGAGCCCTTCGTCTTCTGGCCTTTGCTGGTCAAGCGAGCCAAAGTCTCCTTGATCTGCTTCTGTACCTCTTCCTCGTCGACCTCCGGTTTGATGATGCCGCTGGTCTTCTTGAAGTTCTTCTTGTTCCCTTTGTCACCACCATTATTACCGTTGTCGTTATTGTTTCTTCCGTTATTCTTACCGTTCTTTTCGCCATTACCGCCTTTGAAGTCGGCGATATCGACACGCTCCTTCTGGATGCGCTTACGTTTCCTTCTGTGGTCATCGTCGCCACCGGCCATGTCACCATTCTTGGAAGCGTCACCCCTATTGAAGTTGCCTTTGTTATTACGTTGTTCACGTTCCTTCTTACGTTCCTCCTTGGACTTCTTCTCCGGACGGGTCCTTTGGTTCAGTGAATCCAGGTCAATCTTACCCACCACATTGATGGTAGGCTTCTTGTCCGGAGTAGCGAGAGAGTAAACAGACGGATTGTTTTCGATATTATGTCCATTGGATTGAGCAGGGGTATCCTCCGAAGAATCACTCGCTGTTGGTGTCTCAACAACGTTCTTCAGGGATTCGTCCTCACCAGTAGATTTCTCATCAGGCGCATTGGCAGGAGCAGTGTTGGCCGTCACCTCAGGCTCCTCCTTCACAGGAGTCTGAACAGGCTTCTTGCCAAGGTTAGCCAGGTCTATCTTGCCGACTGCCTTGATTTTAGGGCGTTGGTCTTCCGGCAAAGTGGTTTCCACCACCTCGCGCTTCGGTTCGCCAAAGTCCTTGATCTGAACGGAGCCCCGATTGTTATCCTTCATCTTGTTACGGCTACGAATCGTCTCCTCCATTTCAATTTTCTGCTTCTGGTCCTTATCGAACTCCATGCGCAGAAGGTTCTCCTCCTCGTCGGTCAACTTATAGTTTGAATTGTCGCCGTCGACATTGAAGCCCTTCTTCGAGAGGAATTCTACCGCTGTGGAGACACCCACATTCAATTCTTTCGCTATTTTACTTAATCGTATAGACATATATCGTTTTTAGTTGTTTACATAAAATTATTCCGTCACAAAAGGCAGTCGGCGCAAGGCCGACAACCCCTTACTCCTCCGTTTGGGACTCTTCGCCAGCAGGCTCCTGATCGTCGAACTCGGCGCGCAGGATACCGATGACCTCGTCCACCGTCTCCTCTTCCAAGTCGGTGCGGGTGATCAACTCCTCGCGAGGGATCTTCAACACATCCTTCGCCGTATCGCAACCGATACCCTTCAAGATATCGACGATCCATGGGTCGATCTCATCGAGGAACTCATCCAAATAGATATCCTCCTCGTCCTGACCGTCAGGCAACTCGCGGAACACCTCGATCTGATAGTCCGTCAGCATGCTTGCCAAGCGGATGTTCATACCACCCTTACCGATCGCCAAGGAGACATCCTCAGGACGGAGGAAGACCTCCGCGCGTTTGTGCTCCTCGAAGAGGCGGATGGAAGAGATTCTCGCAGGGCTCAAGGCTCTGGAGATGAACAAAGAGATATTGTTCGTATAATTGATCACATCGATATTCTCATTACGCAACTCACGCACGATGCCATGGATACGGGCACCCTTCATGCCGACGCAAGCGCCCACCGGGTCGATACGGTCGTCGTAAGACTCCACAGCCACCTTGGCGCGCTCACCCGGGATGCGGGCGATGCGGCGGATCGTGATCAAACCGTCGTTGATCTCAGGCACCTCAAGCTCGAACAAGCGTTGGAGGAACAAGGAAGAAGTCCTCGAAAGGATGATCTTAGGGTTGTTGTTCTGGTTATCCACCTTAGCCACCACCGCGCGCACCGTGTCGCCTTTGCGGTAGTAATCGGAAGGGATCTGCTCAGACTTAGGCAAAAGCATCTCGTTGTTATCCTCGTCGAGAAGAAGGACCTCCTTCTTCCAAACTTGGTACACCTCACCGACCACGATGGTACCGATCTTCTCCTTATACTTGTTGTATAAGCTATCTTTCTGCAAATCAAGAATCTTGGAAGACAACGTCTGACGGAGGTTCAAGATCGCGCGACGGCCGAAAGAGGCGAAATCAACCTTGTCCGTGACATCCTCACCCACTTCGAAATCCTCATCGATCTTACGAGCCTCCGAGAGAGGAATCTGGACGTTGGAATCCTGCAAGTCAGCATCCTCCACAACGGTTCTGTTCCTATAAATCTCGAAATCACCCTTGTCCGGGTTGATGATCACATCGTAGTTTTCGTCCGTTCCGAACATCTTTGAGATCACGCTGCGGAAAGACTCCTCCAACACGCTGATCATCGTGCTTCTGTCAATGTTCTTCAACTCTTTGAACTCCGCAAAAGTATCGCTCAAACTAATTGATTCTTGCTTTGCCATAATTATTTAAACGTTATTATATATTTTGTATATTTCACTTGATCATAAGAGAACGTCAGGGTTTCCGTCACCTCCACCTTCTTCTTCTCGCCCTCCTTCTTCACCTTCTTCGTCACCTCCAAGCCGAAATCAGCCTCCGTCACGTTCACCAACTTGCCCGTGTACTTAGGGCCATTGGCCACCTGCACCTCCACGTCGCTTCCCTCGTACTTCTTGTACTGCTGAAGGACGACGAACGGAGAAGTAAGCCCGGCGGAACCGACCTCCAACTCGAAATCCTCCACATCACGGTCCAACTTGGACTCGATGTGGCGGGAGAGCTCAGCGCAATAGTCGATGGAGACATCCTCGTTGGAGTCTATCGCCACCGTGATGCAATTGTTCTTATCCACCTGCACCTCAACCAGGAAATAGGAAGATCCCGCAATATACGCCTCGACAATTTCTCTTATGTTTTTTTCCTCAATCATCACTTTGAGACAACAAAATAGGGGACCTCGGTCCCCTTCACAATTCTTACTAACGGCGCGAAGGTACGTATAATTCGGCAAAAAACAAACATTCTTCACAAAAACACGCAGTTTTTTCACCTATTTTTTCGTAATGAAGTCCCCATGACGTCCCGCCACCGTGCCATGCGGCATCCCTCGGAAGAATGCAAAGAACAGTTTTTCAATAGATTATAAAAATATATTCTTCAAAAGGATAAGCTTCCGGACAGATTAGGAAAAAGCATGGGGAAAATATAATTCTTTAGTACAAAACATGAGTTAAAGCACAAAAAACACCCCCGAAGGCCCCCTCACGAACAAAAAAATTTTACTTTTTTTCGCTCTTAAAATTCGCACGTTGAGGGGGTAAAATAAGCCTTTCATAGAGCAAAACACCCCAACAAACGAATTCCGGCAGATTCACATCAAATAATTTTTTGAATAAAATTGCAACTTTCAATTTCAAAATAACTACATTTGCAGGGTAGATGGATAGAAGTTATCAAGTATAGGTTTCCTACAAAAAGAAACAAAGCTTGGGTTTAGAACGATATTATTAATATTAGTTTTCATAATTATAACGCCATGATTTACACAAGAAAGAAATGGTTGTTAGTGTTGCTATTCATTGGATTATCTTCTGTTTGCTTCGCACAACGGGAGGTGAAATCCTTGATAGTGGAGCTAAACAATCCAGAGCACAACCAAACGGAATTGGTATTCGCTCTTAGCGAAACGCCAAAGTATTGGACACAAGGGAAAAAACTCATTGTGGAAAACAAGAGCTTTAGAGGAGAAGTGTCTATCGAGAACGTCAAGGAGATCCGTTTCTCCAAAGCGGTACCGACCTCATCCTCTGTCACTTCGATCGCCGCTGACGACATCTCAGTGTATCCGAACCCTGCTGTGGAAAGCATCAGCGTACGGGGCATCCGAGACCCACAGTCAGTGACGCTTACGGATCTTTCAGGACGTCTTCTGGAGGTTAAGATGAACCAGGGAGACGGTGAGATATCTTTCAACGTATCGGGTCTGGCCCCATCGACCTACATCCTGGGGATAGACGGAAAAACCTTTAAATTCGTGAAAAAATGAGAAAGCAAGCACTACTAATAGGGGCAATGTCCGTTCTTTTCGTCGGACAATCATTCGCTCAGAACAAGGTGACCATACACAAGAAGGACGGCTCAACCATCGAATACCCTCTCTCGTCGGTCGACACGCTATCGGACGATGAGAAGACCCACAGAATGACTCTCTCCTACTCAAAAGAGGAGAAGATACTGGAGCCGAAGGAGGTGATCGCGGAGAGCAAAGTGGACCTCGACAAAAAAGAGGTTAGGCAAAGCTACAACGTGCTGCGCTCCATCGCCTTCACAACGAAGGACAACTCCAAGCTCCAGAAGGACGTCAACGTGGAGATCAATGATTCCAAGGTTACCTTGGTATTCCCTTACCTGACTGACTTGTCAAGCCTCAAGATGAGCTTCGAGACAACAGGTAGCTACGTATATTTCAACGGCAAGAAGATCGAGAGCGGCGCCAGTTGCGACTTCTCCAAAGAGGGCAAACTCAAAGTGGTGGCCTTCAACGGAGACGTCAGGACTTACGACATCGCCGTGATCAACTCCGGACTGCCTATCCTGGAATTCAGCACCAGCAATAAGATCGGTGACGAATGGGCGGAAGGGAAGATCTCCATCAAGGAAGCTAACGGCAAAGAGACCCTCTCCGAATCGGGAGTGGAGATCAAAGGCCGCGGCAGCCACTACAAGGAGAAACTCAAGAACTCCTACAACCTGAAGTTCGACAAGAAAGTGTCGGTCATGGGACTTCCCGCCGGCAAGAGATGGGTGCTCCTCTCCAACGCATACGACAAGACGCTGATCCGCTCTTCGGTTGCGTTCGACATCGCCGCATCCAACAATTTCTCCTTCCAATGGACACCTAACTGCAAGCCGGTGGAACTGATCCTCAACGGTAAATACGTGGGAAGCTACACCTTGGTGGAGCAGATCCGCGTCAGCGAAGGCAGAGTGGAGGACGGACAAGTATTCTCCGCGGAGAGCTCCTACGACGAGGAGGACGACTTCTTCCAACTCAAGGAGAGCGGCATGACCTTCATCATGCGTGACCCTGAGACGGGCGTCTCCGGCACCAAACTGATGAGGACCCAGAAGCTGTTGGAGGAGTTGGAAGCCGAAATGAAATCAAACAGCTCCAACTACCCCAAGAGACTCGACCTACAGAGCTTCGCCGACTGGTTCGTCCTCAACGAACTCCTGAAAAACGAGGAGGCTATCTCCTCCGACGCATACATGACCATGTCCTCCGACAACATCCTCAGCATGGGACCAATCTGGGATATGTCGAAGACGCTCGGCGGAGAGTATGGCGACGGATTCAAGAATTCCATCCTCGGAGAAGCCTCATGGTTCAGCACACTGCTGAAGAACTCGGAGTTCAAGAAATTGGTGAACGCAAGAGTGGAGCAACTGGTGAAGAGCAAGAGCTCCATCGAGAAGATAATCAAGGATAGAGCCGAAGCGATCAAATATTCAGTCGCAGGGAACGAAATGGTCTGGAACAGCTTAGGCGCATCCAACATCGATTACGAAACCGTTTCAGAACAATACGATTTGGAAGTATCCAAACTGCTGAATTGGTTGGATAACCGATTGGATTGGATGGGAGAGAATTTAAAATATTAACGGACTCACTTAAAACTGAATACAATGAAACGAAATATATTTTCATGCATGCTAATGCTTCTCGCCGTTGCCCCTGTCACGGCGCAGAAGGAGATTCAGGCGGAAGGAAACGGCGAAGCGGAATACTTCGACTGGGACAAGGTCGATACCGTCCGCTACGGGAAGGAGAACCAGTACATCGACTTGAACCTTTCCGTGGACGACATCGAAAAGATCACCTTCTCCCTGAAGGACAAAATAGACATCAACCAATCGGACAAATCAGTGGACGGCAACAAACTGGAGAGGGTGTACCTCACAGCCGAATCCAACGAGGGAATCATATTGGCGGATGTCGAAGGAACAAAGAACGGCAACTCATTTACCATCTTCGTACCTTATCTGAAGGACCGGAACTCACTGGCTCTCTCCTTCGTCACGAAGGGAAAAGTCTATGACTTGAAACATTCCTTACAAAAAAGCGGCGTCACCAAACAAAGCTTCGCCAAAACCGTCACATATAAAGTTGTGGCCGCAAGCGGAGAGATGGACACCTACACCGTGGAAATCAACAACTCCGGACTCCCTGTGATTAAGATAACCACCACAGACGATGAAGCGGTTTCCAACAACTGGTCTACGCTTTGTCCTGCGGAGATCATGCCGAACGACAAGGCTCCATTCTCGGTGGACCTCTCAGTTAAATTCAAAGGAGGAAAATATTCTCAGGCAAACAAGCGTTCCTATAGCCTCAAACTCGACAAGAAGACCGAGCTGTTCGGCATGTCCAAGGGGAAAAGATGGACCCTACAGGCTAACAACGACGACAAGACCCTGCTCAGAAACCGAATGGGACAATTCATGAGCGAAGATTGGACAGACTTGGCATGGACTCCTTCTTCCCAACCAGTCGAACTGATTGTGAACGGGAAGCACATGGGTAGCTATGTGCTGAGCGAAGATCCTCGCATCGCGGAGGACCGCGTCAACTCAGGTATCCTGCTGGAAGCGACAGACGAGGCGGACGACACCGATCCACATTTCCAAGCGGAGACCTCCAAGATCCATTTCAAACTAGTGGATCCTGACGACGCTAACCTTTCCGATGCGGAAAAAGCCATCAATGACTTCGAGAAAGCGTTATACGGCTCGAACTTCAAGGATGCCAGCAGAGGCTACCGCAACCTCATCGACGTGAACAGCTTCGTGGAGTGGTACCTCATCAACGAGATATGCGGCAACTCGGAAGCGGCTTTCGAATCCAACTGCTACCTCAACATCAACAGCGAGGGAAAGATTGTGATGGGACCGATCTCCAACATGGAGGATTACCTCGGCAACAACAGCGCATCGTATGAGGGATTCGTCCTCAGGAAAGAGGGCTGGTTCGCCCGCCTGTTCGAAGATCCTTACTTCGTGGGATTGGTCGCTGAGAAATTCAACGATATGAAAGGCAAACTCTCCGCACTTGAGACAGAGACGGACGGCATGAAGGCCGAAATCGTGGCATCCTTCATCGGCAACGAGGCATTGTGGGACGCTAACGGTCTGGCTACAGCCGGAGGCGGAGAAATAGAAGGCGCACTGAAGAGAGAGCTTTCTTCCATCCAACAGTGGTTGACGAGGAGAGTCAACTGGCTCGCCACCAGATTCGAAAACGACGCAAAGACCGCCAAGGATGATAGGAACGGAAGCAACGAAATCACTGAGTTCTCCCTCTCGAAGAACAGCAACGGCAGCGCACTGCTCTCCGACTACAAGGCAACCATTTCGGGCAACAACATAGACGTGTTCGTTCCTTACTTGGTGGAATTCAACTTGGAAGCCTCCATCAAAACATCCAACGGCGCGACCGTCTATGCGGATGGCGAAGAGGTGAAGAGCGGCGCAAAGGTTAATTACTTGAAGACGAAACAGTTCAAGGTAGTTTCCTCTTCGGGTGATGTGCGCACCTACAACGTGAACGTCCACAACAGCGGCATCCCGGTATTGTACATCAACACGCCTAACAACAAGGCCATCAGTTCCAAGACGGAATGGATCAACAATACCGATATGATCATGTACAATGCGGACGGAACCGTGAACTACGACGCAGGATCGGACAAGGTTCAAGTCAAAGGACGTGGTAACTCTACATGGGACGCAAGCAGCGACAAGAGACCATACGCCATCAAGCAGAACAAGAAATCGGAAGTCTTAGGCATGTTGGAGCACAAGAGATGGATCTTGCTCGCCAACTACTACGACGCCACATTCCTCAGAAACGAGATGGCCAACTACTTAGCCAAGAGATACACCACAGCAGACTGGGCGCCAAGTGGCTTCAACGTTGAATTAGTACTCAACGGAAAGCACACGGGCAACTACTACTTCTGCGAGCAAGCTAAGATCAACGACGCTAGAGTACCTGGAGAATACCTGGTTGAAGCCGACTACAAGGTGAAATCCACCGGCGGTGGCGGCGGCTGGGGCTGGGGCGGCGGTGGCGGCGGCGGTAACGCTGGCTACCAGTTCGAAGGAGAGAAGAGTAAAAATGTTTTCAACGTGAAGCACCCTGAAGTAGCCGACAACAGCCAAGAACTGCAATACGTGAAAGGCAAGATCAATGCTTTGGAGAACGCCTTGTACGGCAACAATTGGAGCGAAGTGAAGAAACTGATTGACCTTCCAAGCTTCGCCGATTGGTACGTCATCAAGGAGTTGAGCAAGGACTACGATGGTAACATGTTCACCAGCTGTTACTGCCATATCATGGAAGACGGAATCATCAGGATGGGTCCAGTTTGGGACTTCGACCTCGCTTTCGGTGGCAACCCGTTTGAGACGATGTTCGGCGGTGGCGGCGGCATGATGTGGGGCGGCGGCGGTGGCGGCACCGACTACGCTTGGTACAACAAGCCGGAAGACTACTACATCGGCGCCAAGGAACAAGCGACAGGCACTAACTGGTTCCTCAAATTCTTCGCACAGAAAGAGTTCCTCGCCTTGGTAAAGGAGAGAATCGACTGGATGGTGGAAGACATGGATGTCATCATGGCCTACATCGATCAGAAGGGTAAAGAGAATGAGCTCTCCGCAACGGCCAACAAGGTCGGCTACTCCGCAGGCGGCGGTGGCGGCATGTGGGGCGGCGGTGGCGGCACCAACAACGTCTCGATCGAAGACTACCAGAAGTCCATCGATGTCATGAAGAAATTCATCAAGGAGAGACTTCTATGGATTCAAAAAGATCTGCAAAGCAGAGGACTGTAATTACTTAAACATAACACAAGAGAGGGAGATTGTCCGAGTGGGCAATCTCCCTCCGTTTTTTATTTACGATTTGACGATTTACAATTTACGGCAAACCACACTGATTTACTATTTGACGATTTACGATTTACCCACTCGGCTAAAGTCTGGCGTATCACTCCACCGGTTTCCAATCGAACCCGTCCAACGGGTAAGCGTTATCATTGTCGCAACCGGCGATAGCAGAGGAGAACTCGTCCGAAGAAATCGTTTGTCTCTCCTGACCAGCCTCTTTCTTATAGAAATTATCCAGATTATTTCCGTCCTCATCCTCCCCGTAGGTCGCTATGAAAGAACGGACAACAGAACTATTTTCAATCTTGAGATAATCATTCTGACCATATGTGCCGCTCTCGTTGCCCGAATCAAGTTTCACGAAACCATTCTTGTAGAGCGTCATGCCACCGATTTGAGCCGTCTGATAGGTCAGGCCCACCAACTGAAGACCATCCTTGCCGTTAGCGAAAAGAGCCAAATAACCCGTTATATTCGAATCCTTAAGCCACTCACGGAGCAGGATCTCATCGCTACCATCCCCATCCAAATCGAACATCGCATACTGGTCTGGTAGTCTCACTTTTCCCTCCTCACTCATGCCCAGAATACTTTCATTCTGCGTCCACACCGAAACGGCCTCCTTCAGCACATTCGCGGTATTGTCACCGGAAACGGTCTCCGTCTGGGTAGAATCAGCAGGAGCGGCGGATTCATTGTTGTTGTTCACATTCCCTGAGCAAGCGGTTAGGGCAGCCAAAGCAAGAATAGGAAATACTTGTGTTTTCATGTCTATATAATTTAGGTTAATAATCAACAAAAGAAAATCATTTAAGCCGCAGTTTCGCCCCCACACGGAACGTCACCTTTCGGTTCATCTTCTTCAGATCAGCCAACCGAATCCCGTACTTTTGGGAAACGGAAAGCCAAGTGTCGCCCTTCACGACACGATGCGTAGAAGCCTTGGAGGCAGCCTTCTTCTTAGGCTGGAAGAAAACACATTCGCCAGGTTTCAACACATAATCGGACGGAAAGTCATTATATGACTTCAGTTTGTCGACAGAGAGGCCCGCACGTTTGGACAAACCATAGAAAGTGTCGCCAGACTTCACACGGACGCATTTAATGCCGTTGATTCGCTCAAATCCACCATCATTCGAGGGTTTGTCCGTTCCCTTCGGAGAAACTTTCTTAGAAGGCTTCTTTTCGGGTTGTTTCCGCTTCTCGGGAGTCCGCTTCGGAGAAGAATCCTTCTGGGGCGAACCATCACGGGAGAGGAACCGCTCCGGATTCCGGTCATATATATCCAGATAATTCTGTTCAATAACCTCGATCAACAATGCCGGATACTTAGGGTTCGTCGCATACCCAGCCTTCTTCAAGCCTTTCGCCCACCCCTTGTAGTCGGTGATCCGCAATTTGAAAAGGTCCGCATAATGGGGGCGGAGCAAGAAGAGGGAATGGTCGCGAAAAGACTGTTCGGGAGTCGCATAGACCCGAAAGCACTCATGCCTACGGTCGTCGTCCTGATGATACTTCTTCCCCTTGTAATCGTCCGTACATTTGATGCCGAAATGGTTGTTAGCGGAGACAGCCAAGGGACTCCGTCCACTACCCGACTCCAAAATACCCTGCGCCAGGGTGATACTCGCCGGAATATTGTAAAGATACATCTCACGAATAGCCGTCTTGTGGAACCGCTCGATGTATTCGATGGTCTCCGCGGAGCGATAGGAGACCTGGGCGGAAAGTGAAATGCCGCAGCAACAGAAAATGAGCGATATAATAAAACGTATATTCATGGGAAGAATCCATTAAAAGAAACAAAGTGGAGACGTTCCGTGAGCGTCTCCACATATATCATCAAACAACCTGAAACATCACTTCGTACGGATCAACGTGAAGTGACCCGTGAATTGCCTCCGGATCTCAGGCACATTGATCAGATACCAATAGTCTGTAGACGGGAGCGGATACCCGTTGTACGTACCGTCCCAATCCGTTACGTCACCCTCCAGGACAGCTACCACCTTACCCGTACGGTCATAGATGGTCACCTTCGTGTTAGGATAAGCGTCCATAATGGTTGAAAGATCCCAAGTGTCATTCAAGCCGTCCTCACTAGGGGTGAAATAATCAGGGATTGCGATCGGAGGAGCCGTGACAACGAAGATTGTCATGCCTTCACAACCCAACTCGTCTCGAACAAATGCCGTATGAGGATAGTCATACGTGAGATTCTCATAGACATCCTGCGTGCTCCAATCATTGTTGTCGACCTTGAACTCAAACTGACCAGCACGGCCCACCGGCACAAGCTTGCGAGAGTTGATGGACAATGAATCGATCAACAACTCAGGGAGTGCGGCGATATCCACCTTTTGGGTGCCCACTGCCTCACCACAGAACTGGGAGACAGCCACAAAAGTGTAGGTGCCGGACACAGGTTCCGTCTTAATTGTCAGTTTCTGTGTATGCGCGATGGTATCTCCATCAGGATTGATCCAGTGGTATGTGTCAATGTCATCTCCGCTGACCGTAGGGTCGAAGGCGATGCCATTGCCGCTACATACGACGATGTCATCCTCCATCTTGATGGACGGGTTCTCCCTTACAGCGACTGGAATACTATCCGTCTGAGGGCAAAGACCATCCTGCGTGATAGTGAAGCCATACTTGGTCGCCTCGGTAGGGTTCACGGACAATGTGTTGCCCTCCGAACCATCCGCCCAAGTCACCAGCGCATCTGGAGCATCTTCAATCTCGACAGACAATGTCACCTCTTCTCCGGAGCATGAAACGACATCGGAAGAAGTGGTGTAAGAGACTTGAGGAAGCACAGTGACAGGGATCGTGTCACTATAAGCCACCTGCTCACCATAGGTAACCACAGCGTAGTAGGAGATATTGGATTCAGGATAATGAGTCAGATCCAAGCCCTTAATCTGAAGCGACTCGCAGTTGCCGGACTCGTCGCACGCATACCATACAACCGAGTACTTCTCAGGATGCATCAGATGTCCCGTTCCAACCGTGTCGGCCACCAAAGAGGCGGCATCGTTCAGACAAATCTTAGGCGTAGTGGTGGAAGCGGAAACGATCACCTTGGCATCCACCACAAGTTGCAACTGCGCATCACGCTCACAATAGCCTTCCGCAGTGACGCTCACATCGAACAACTCGTCGGCAAACACCTGGTCGATCTGGAATGGATTGCCCACTCCTTCGTTCACGCTGCCTTTCCAAACAACCGTAGCATCAGAAGGGACAAGGTCATTCAACTCAAGTGACGCGGAGGCTCCATTGGCGGTCACCACCTCGCTCGGGGTAGCGAAGGAGACGAACGGTTTCACCGTCAATCGGGCGGAAGTGACGCCATCCAAGCTCTTCGCCAAACAAATACCGTTGCTTGCCTCGAAAGTATACTCACCTCCGTCTTGGGCAGTCACATTAGGGATCTCCAACGTGGAGAGTCCTTCATATTCCGGCAACTCCACACCTTCCCTAAACCATTTGATATAAGAGCCGGACATATTCTCGCTATATCCGTTGAGGGAAAGGTGTCCCATGGCGGAAGCCCCCTCACAGACAGCAGTATCCAAACTGGAGAATTGCGTGGACAAGGAGAACGGATAGATCTCCACCACCACCGTGTCTGAGGTCTCGCACTCATTCACAAAGGTGAGAATATATGTCGTCGTCTGCGTTGGATGAACAGTCGTGGAAATTTCCGAAGCCAACAGATTTCCGTCGTAGGTGGTCCACTTGAAGTCCGAACCCTCGTGAGTAGCGCTCAGTTCGATATCCTCGTCACCACAAGTGCGGTACTCCTTCGTCGCCACACCATTAGCGGTGATCGCACCCGTCAGCACGCCTCTACCCACCGTCACGGTCAAAGTGGTGTCGAACACGCAGAGACCAGCGGTCATCTGCAACTTGTAAGAGTATACTTTGCCATACTCACCCGTCTCGTCCTTCATCTTCAGGGAGGCATCATTGCCTGTAGCGTCTCCGCTCCATGAGAAGGAGAGCGCACTGCCCTCGCTCGTGGCGGAAGCGACCAACTCGGTCTCCCCGAGTGGACAAATACTTGGGGAAGCGACCACCTTGATGTCGGTAATCTTATCTATCACCACATCCACGGAAGCGTAGTCCGCCGACTCGCAGAGCAGATCTGTGACAGGGGCATACGACGCCTTCGCATAGTAGACGCCAGACTTCTCCGCCATAGGGTCAGGATCAGGCAACAGATCCTTGTTCGCATCATAATAGCTATATGTCACCGACAACCCGTTGGCCTCACGGAAGGCGGCATTCAACGCATAAGGAGTGTTGCAAAGCTTAATGCTCTGTGGCTCCGCCTTTATTTGAGGCAAGTCATAGACACTTACCGTGACGACAGCCTTTCCGCCCTCGGTGCCTTGCTCATCCACCTGAGAAACATAGTAATTCGTCTCGCCCGCCACGGTAACATCCGGCACAGGCGCATCATTCAACTGATTGCCTGCGGCGTCGTACCAACGAAGCGTCCAGTTCGTCGCGCTACCATTGTCGCCCGGAGTCGCCTCAAGCGGTTTGACATCCGTCGCGTTCAAACAGTAAGCCACATCCGTCGCTGTAGGCATCGGAGAGCCACTGATCTGAACCGTCACCTTCTGCAACTGGGACTCACAACCCTCGGCGTTCTTCGCCTTCACGTAATAGGTAGCCGTTCCATTGCCGCCACCAACCGGAACATCCGGTATCGGTTCGGAAGAGAGTTCGTTTTGATTCTCATCATACCAAGTATAGTCAATGCCACTCTCCTTCTCCAAAACAGTCGCATCGTAAGCGGTCAGCGACTTATCGAAGACACCAGCGGCGGTCGTATCGTTCACCAGATAGGTGACCTTGAACGTACCCTTCAACTCCGGTGTAGGAGAAACGGTCACGGAGATCTTACCCGAACCCGAGCAAGAGCCTTGGGTCACCTTCACCTCGTATTCACCCGATTCGGTGACGCTGAGGGTAGAAAGCGTGGAGCCGTCCGTCCACTCGTACGTGTCATAGCTGCTGGAAGCATCAAGCACCAACGGGAGGTTCACATCACAAATAGTGGTGTCCGCACCCAAGTCCACCTTCAGTTCGTCCGCCACCGTGATGGTAGCGGAAGCCTTCGACTCGCAACCGTCCGGAGTGGTAACCACCACAGAGTACTTGCCAGGCTGGTCGGTAACCAACTCATTCAGCGTGGAACCGTCGCTCCAGAGGTAAGTATATGTCATGTCCGTACCAGCGGTCAACGTGCCGGACTGGCCAGAACAGATCGTGAGGTCAGAAAGTTTCACCACAGCGGTATCCGCCACCGTGTAGGTGAGGTGGAAGGTGTCGCTGACGCAGCCATCCTCCGTATTGAGGAAATAAGGCTTGTCGAAATCGCCCACCGCATCCGTTGAAACAGAAGGGAAGACGATAGGCACACCACCATTGTCGCCCACCCAATTATAGTTTACGCCAGCCGGTCTACCATCGATGGTAGTCATCATCTCCGCGTATTTAGCATTATCGCTTGGATCGGTGCCGACACAGAGCGTGCCGAGAGGGAAGTCCTGTCCAACCGGACGTTCGTTCACCGTCAGAACAACCTTCTTGCTCTCCAAGAAGCAGGTCGGATCAGCAGGGCTGCTCACCTTCACATGGTATACGCCAGCTTTATTCACAAAGATTTTCCACGTATAGGAAGCCTTGCCCAAGGAGACATCATTCAGGAAGAACTCGTACAAGAATCGCGAGCCATCCTTGCCGTCGTCTCCGTATCCCACAAGGAGAACCGAGTCGCCCTCACATATCTTATTCACATCATCCACAAATTGGACATCCGCCTTAGCGAGTTCGCACTCCTCCACGCCGCATTGGATTGTATTGAGCACCTTGAGGGTATCCAATCCATAGACGGTACCAATACCCATGTTGGTGATATATCTATCCACACAAGCCTTAACCTCAGCAGTGTAAGTGCGGACAACAGAATCCATAGGCGGGATGGCCGTTTCCACAGTCGTAGCGACAGTTGGCCATGTAATGAAGTTTTTCGGTTCATTCCATGAACCATTGTCAGAAATACTTGTTATATTGCCAAGTTCTTCTGGAAGTTGGTCATATAAAGTAACATTGAACGCATAGTCGAGGTCTGTCTCAAACTTAGTCAAGTGAGGACCCGAATTTGTCTTACCATTCACAAACATACCGAAGTATCCAGGACCTTTTGCAGACATTCCTTTCCAATCTTTCATTACATCCACCCACTCTTCGTCTGCATTATTGATATACATAAATAAATGGTCGTCAACAAATGTAAATTTGAATTCAGGATTTCTGGCATTACCAGGATAGATGATTAAATCATCCCCTTCACCTTCCTTCGCAATACAAGTTCCATTATCGTAAACTTCACATTTGAATGTATTATCCAAAGATGCATGAGGAGTAAGTTTAACAGCAGCGCCTTTGAAGTTAGATGAACCTGGTGTACCAGCTGTCCATCGAAGTACCACCCATGTATTGGTAATTGCATCCGTACAATTATCCAACTGAAGATAGACATCTCCGTTATTTCCGTAAGAATATTCAGGCGCAAACAAATAAGAGCCTTCCGTATTCAGCAACAGATGACCTCCATCCACTTTAGGAAGAGAAGATCCACCAAGAGCTTTCCAGCCATCAGTTGATTTACAATTGGCTTCTACATGTGTACCTGTATTGTTAATGTATTTCACCTCATACGTTACAGTTTCACCTTGCTGAGCAGCCTTTTTGTCAGCACTCTTAAACAAAGACTCTTGTTCGTCTCCAACAGGAGGAATCTCTCGACAAGTAGTCACCAAATCCACACGAGAAGAGTCTGGTGAATCTGTTTCAGAAGAGATCCATGCCACATTTGAATAATAAACATCATCAACATCAGGACAGCCCATATTTCTTGCCACACAGACATAGATTAACTTATCTTTTTCTCCAACAAGCATACTAGGAACAGACCATTTGATGATACCACTATAGGCTTTTGTTCCTGCAGGTGCAGGCGTATAAGTCGCTTTGATTTTTTCTCCCTTGTCATTCTTTAATGCAGTACTATCTACCCAGTGATGGAATTCAAGTTCATACGGAATGGTATCTACCACCTGTACGTTCATACACTCACGACCAGGAAGAGGTGCACGTCCGAGAATTCTTCGCCATGTATAACCATCAAACTCCTCCACCAACATACGATCGTATGTAGTCATATCAATATCACCTGTATAACAAACGTTTCTTGCATGTATATCAACTGGATACCCAAGATTATTGACATCAGCATAACATGGTGTCAACAAATAAAGAGCAGACGTTTGCATATCCATAGGGCGATCCTTGGTCTGCAATTTTTTATATGACCAATCGTCCTTCACCTTACCATCCATTGCCAGATGAGGATTACTTCTCAACTGTGTTCTAATAAAGGAAGGTCCACTGACACCTTTATGTAAAGAGTAGAAGTTATTGGCTCCTGTACCTTGACGATCAGCAATTTTATTGAACGTGTAAGATGACGGTGCCATTGTGTAATCTGCAAATTGCACCATCAAACGCTGGTTCCACTTACCATGCTCGTCTTCACCAGAAGGAATACGTTGATAATGGAATGAAATAGTGTCCGGTGTTTCTGTTAACAAATATTTATAACAATCATTATAATTATTCAATGTAAAATCCCAACCTGTAGGATTTTGATTAGAATACAATCCCATTGCCGCAGCATCATACATAAAGTAAGATACACGATAATTACCAGGATTGATGTATGCCTCATATGCATCATGCCAGAAACGGTAACCTTGGAACATCTCCGTTCCTGAAATATAGTTTGCATACGACAGACGAACATTATCACGACCTCCGTTCAACCAAGAAGCTTCACCTAATGATTTATTTTCGAACTCAAGCGTGAACGTCACCGCATCATTAGGATTCAAAAGTTTTCTCGAAGCCTTTTTCTTCAATTGAAGAGTTCTGTCAGGAACGATATCCACACAATTTCGTTCCATTGTATAAGTAGCATGATTTGGATATTCATTACTTGTCCAATCTTCAAAATTAGAACCGCTGATTGTACTTGTTAGGCAAATACGAGGATTCAACGTATCCTTAACAACAACAACGAACGAAACAGAGTCCATAGTTGCAGCAAGACCACCTGTTTTGAATCCAGGAATACTTCCCACATTCCAAATGATCTTGTTTCCTGACACTGTTCCATTTCCTCTTTTTATAGCAACCACCTCATAGTTAGGATCCAACTCTGTTTCTATTTTCACACCCGTAGCTTCTGCTGAACCATAATTACGGAATTGAACATGATATTCAATCTCATCATCCACATATGCATACGTTTTATCGACAGACATATATACTTTCACATTAGCCTCTCTCTTCATATCCTGTGGAGCATGAAGATTTCCCGTGTGTGTCAAAAGTCCCCAACAACGGTAAAAGCCATGGAAATATTCTGGTGTGTTTCCAATATAGCGCTCTTCGGAGTCCCAAGTAACCGCCTTATTGGTACCATCCCATGTGATTTCAGACTGACGATACATATCGGCAATCAAATCCAGATCGCCCGAACAAACAGCAGCTGCTGCACTTGCACCCAACGTATATGGAGCAGGAGATGCGCCTGACCCCATAGGAGTCTTGTCACCATTATACGACTGCATGATATTACAAACACCCGACCAGTATGGTTGACCAGGGTCGGGAGAAGATCCCATCTGCACACATTGTCCGTGCGAATCACCAGGAGCTTTGTTCCCATAACCAGACCATGGTTTTTTCAAGAAATCCGCCATACGGTCTGCCATATCCTTTTCGAATGTGTTTCCGCCAGCCTTTGGTTGATGTGCGACTGGATCCCAAGTTGTCTCAGGATTACCATGCCACATATAATTCAAAATTGTACGCAACACAAAACGGAAATCCTCACCCTCACTAAACTGAGTAAAAGAAACATTTGCGTCATTACCATAAGCAAAAGAGAATTTACCAGCTGAAGCAATCATACCTTGCTTATATGCCTGTCCAATCAACCAATCTGACGAAGCTTCTCCTCTCTTATACTGATTGATTTGCCAATCGGTTCCGTTCCCATCTTCTTCCAAAAATTTAGCAAACTCATTATAATATGCAGGAGCAACATAATCTGCGTACGCATCAGGTGTACTCAAATTACAATTTGGCGTAACGAAAGGATAATCCGTCTGCGTTTGACGCCATTGGGTCATATCTCCACCCTTGTTACCTCCGTGAACATATCCATCAATACCAATATCACCACTCGTATGACCACCTTTATAAATAGAGCCATCTCCATTTACAGAAGTAATCATAAAAGTATCAACATAAGCAGCCAAAAAATCCTGTGCAATCTTCTTATATGAAATAGGTCTTCCCTTACTATCCAAAACTTGCTTTCCATCTTGCATCATCCACTCACCCCATTGTTTATAAGCGATTAGAACCGCCAATGCGATATCATCATCACCATCGGTAGCTGAACCCTCTTCTGCATCAATGTTTGTCTCATCCGTATAGCACAATGGCAAACCCGGACTAAATTTGTAGTTAGGAAGGAAAACCTGACCATCATAATATCTTTCCACCTTTGGAATCTTATAATCATGAATCCACATCCAAAGGCCATTAAATGTAGGTTGATCCGCAAAAATAGCGGACATTAAGAGCATGTAACCATCACCTTCCGAACAGTGAGGAGCATGCGTTGATGCTGGCACAGACTTATCATTGAAACTGATATATCTCACACCACCTTGCGAAGTTTTAGAATACCTACATCTGTGAGACATAATCTCGTATGCCTCACGACCCGTCTTCTCCATATCCGCATGCGTAACACCTTCAGCATTATATTTCGCCAAAGTTTTACCTACCTTATATTCTTTAAACTGAGGATATGGGAACGCAGGATCTCCCGAGTTGATATCTATCTTAATGAATACAGAAGGATTATATGGCTGTGATTGTCCTTGAGCAAATGCGCTCGACACACACCAACACCACACTGCAAAAGCTGCAATAATTAGTCTAACTATATGTTTCATAACCTAAAAATTCGTGTAACAATATACTATACCCAAAACTAGCCCCCAAATATATAAAAAAACTTAAAATAGCATGCGAATGAGGGTGAAAAAAAATGGATTGTGGACCTAACAGGGGTACCCCTGCCTGGAGGATATCGCCCATTCAGGGCTGGGAAGTTAATCCATCCCTAATTAAATATGTGTAATTTACGTTTCTTAATGCTTGTTTTTAATTATTTTTCCTATCTTTGCACCGAAAGATTCTTCCCTGAAGATGAAAACCTAGGCAATATGGAATTTATAGACCCATCTGTATATGAGCGGGCTGACGAGGGACTTCGACAGCTCATCAAGCGCGCCGAGGTGGGAGCCCTCAGCGAGAAGGAGTATGACCAGTACGAGGCCAGCATGAAGCTCCTTGCCGACGAGATCGACATGGAGAAGCAAGGCTACGAGCGTGGCATGGCGGACGGTATGCAGCAAGGTATCGCCCAAGTCGCCAAAGAGATGAAACAGAACAAGATGCCAGTGGAGGTCATCATGGAGGTGACACATCTGACGAAGGAGGAGATTGATAATCTGTGATCATCCAATCTAATATGAAAAAAGCAGCGAATATGATTGTTCGCTGCTTTTTTCGTTTATGTGAGGTCCTATCCAATGTAGGGGTTTTCTATAGCATCCATGCCACCACTGCACATCTAGCCGATTCTTAATGTGTCGCCCCTATGGGGCTTGTAGGACACATAATATCCAAGAACACTTTATTTATTTAAATTCAGCCCATGATTTTCACAAACATTAACGATAAAAAAAGAAAAAATTCCTTGAAAAGATATTAACTTTGCCAGATATACGGGCGATTACACGTCCAAACTAATTTTGTGGTCGTTGCGAGGAGATGAATCCGGCAGCGTAAGTATATGATTGATTGGAACATACAACAGTGTAAAACAGAATAGAATCATTAATTAATTTAATAACATAAAATGGAAAGAAGTATTTTATTCAAAACGATGGTGGTAGCCACATTGGCGTTACCAGCCATGATGGGTTCATGTAAGAAAGACAAGGCGGATGCGCCAGCTAGACCGGTAGTGAAAGTGGAGAGCGTAACACTGAACATCCACGACACGACCATCTTCGCAGGAGACAACTTCACACTCACCGCTACCATATTGCCTGCCAACGCAGACACGCTAGACGTGAACTGGGAGAGCATGGACAAGACCATCGCCGATGTCACCTCCGCAGGTACAGTTTTCGGCGCACAGAATGCAGGAAGCACCTACATCGTCGTCACCACATTAGGCGGCAACCACAAGGACTCTTGTAAGGTGACTGTCCTCAAAAACATCGATTTCAAGGACGCTAAATTGTTGAACGCATTGAAGAGCAACAGCAGCATCAACACGGACGGTGACGATGGCATCTCCCGCAAAGAGGCTGAATTGGTGAAATCATTGGATATCTCCGATAAGGGCATCACCTCTTTCGACGAGCTCTACTACTTCTTCAACTTGGAGGAACTGAGCTGCGAAAGCAACCAAATCGCGGCGCTCGATTTGTCTAAACTGACAAAACTCCAAACATTGCGTTGCCAAAACAACCAACTCACCAAATTGGACATCTCCCAAAATTCAGCGTTGACCACCCTGATCTGTAACAAGAACAATATCGACACGCTGGATATCAGGAACAACAAAGGTCTCACCGCCATCGTCTGCGGAAACCAAACAAACGGCAACTTGAAATTGGAGCTCACCATTGACCAATTCAACACGGTTTGGAAGGAAACTGGTTCTAACACAAACAATAAAAATGTTGACATGGTGATGAACTTCTTCGAGGGCGCATCAATCAAGTCCAGCGATTTGGACAACGCTGTGAAGAATGGTGATTCTGCATCATTCGACTTATTCATGGGCAAGTTCTCCTTCCGTCTCTTCGACAGCGAAGGCAAAGAGTTGTCTTTCTACGACCCAAGCGTTTTGAGACAAATCGTATGGACTAGCTCCGACGAAAGCGTGGCTACCATCTCCGCAGAATATGAGGATGCAGAGGAGGCCAACACCGCCAAGATGACCGTTAAGACTATCGCTAAAGGTAACACCGTCATCAAGGGTACCGTAAACGATGAGTATACGATTTCCTTCAACTTGGAAGTAAAATAATTTTATATCGCTGATAATCAAGCAATATCCCTCGCCCCACAAAGACGAGGGATATTTTTTACACTTTTTCGATAAGGTTTGGCACGGTTTTTGTACTACGTTTCTAATACACTTTTTAATATAATACGATTTTATGAACAAAAAGACGCAGAAAAAACCAACGATTCTGATTGCAGTAGCCGCGATGTCACTAATCATGTTACATGTTTCCTGCAAAGATAAAAACGAAACGGATGAAGCCTCATCCACAAGTCTCAACGAATTTATTATGAGCCTGAAAGACCCGATACAAATAGGCTCCACAAACGGAGAGGAAACCATCGGTGACGTGCTAGCCGAAGTAGACGAAGAAACCCACACCTACTGCGAATGCACCAAACATAAAATGAGTAGCGAGTTCAGCGAAGTAATGCTCATGGACCCAACATCCAACGTCATATATCCGGGAAGTATCATCGATGGAAACTCGGTTATTGACGGTTCATACAGACAAATAGTGCTCGACAGAGCCCCTCTTACCATCTCAACAGATTTCAAAGGGACATCGACATCTCCATTCCGCACCATCGAAAACCCAACCCTATCCCAAGTCAGACAAGCCGAGAAAGAAATGCTTTATGAAGGAGAGATATCCGGTGCCACAGCAGCCACAATGTCCTTTGAAGTGAAAGAAATCAAATCAGAAGAAGAGCTTAAATTGGCGGTAGGAGCCAGCGTATCCTACAAGAAACTGAAACTGGACGAAAAATTCGACTTCTCCAAGACCAGCAAAACATCCAAATTCATGCTGAAATTCCAACAAGTCTACTATACCATCGATGTGGATGCGCCTTCCACCCCAGCGGGATTTTTCTCGAAAGACGTCACCGCGGACGATTTACGCAGCGCCATCGGCGGGAAGAACACCGTACCCGTATATGTCTCCAGCGTAAAATACGGACGTGTGGCCTACGTATGTGTGGAAAGCAACATGAAATCCGACTCCGTCGCCAACATGCTGAACGCTTCCTTTAAATTCGGCGGCGACTCAGTGGTAATAAAAACAAGTGTCGAACATAAGAAAAAAATGGAGGAGTGCAAAATATCCGGTTCCGTGATAGGTGGAGCGGCAGATAGTGCCGTAACCGCCATACGAGGCTACGAAGGCATTCTTTCCTTTATTACCTCAGGAGGTAATTTCTCGAAGAATTCGCCAGGCAAACCCGTTGCCTTCACCCTCACGAGACTATCAGACAACTCTGTGTTCAACGTAGTAAACGGAACCGAATACGTATCACGCAAGTGTTGGTCGACCAACGCCTCCATCGTTCCGCTTGACATGTATGGCATAAAGGGGAATGACAGCATCTGTGGAACCATTACCCTAACGGTTTATAAAGGCAACACCTACGTTTCAAGCCCATTCTATTTATTCAACAGAGCCATTTGTAAAGAAAGTGCGTTATTCATAGAGCAAGGGAAAGCGAAACCCATAGAACCAAGCAACGACACTCAAACCTTCGAAATAGGGAAAGATGAGGACGCCACTTTGCTTGTTCAAGCCAAACTGATACGATGGCAAACGCCATGCGGTTGCGGGAACAGGCACGAATATGATGAGTTCGACACATACACAAAAGCAATCCCTTTATCTGAAGTGATTGAAAACAACGGAATCGTGACTTTAGATGAGATTAAGTTGACAAGAGATTTCACCGAAGGCCATGACACATACAAAGCATTAGGGATAGTAGGGAAAACAAGGACAAAGCATGATCCCCACTATACAACAACCGATAGCCGTGTGAGATTCAGATTTCAAGTTAAATTTAACCAAGAATGATTTCAAAAACAATAAATCATGAGTTTTAAAAATATAGGTTTAATACTGGTAGGAGTGGCATGTTTATACACCTCCTGCAAAAAAGACGAGAAAAAAGAGGGAACAGAGCCGATCGAACCACAACTGGTGAAAGTCGGTGAATTCAGGTTATCCAACCAGTATGACTCTTTCCCCATGTTCGACGCCAAAAAGATGGAAGTCATCATGATGGGAGTAGAAACTACCGATAAGGATTACGAAGAAAATGACGAAAATGTATACGCGGACAACCATTCGTTTGATTTCGCCTTCGCCCACTACGACACACTCGTCATCAATAACATTTTCGATGGTCAATCATCTTTTGACTACAAGAGTTGCGCCCCATCGACCTACCCTAAATACTACTTTGGAGCGCCTTCCTCCAAAGATCTGAAGAGGAGCGGTTTTCTATACAAATGCAAACGGAAAACCACGTTCTATGATGTACCCTACAAATTCACCTACGCCCACTTCGACACGCTCACGACCGTCGCAGGAATTAAGGAAGTTATCGCACTTTCAGAAACTGTCACTAACAACGGAGACATGTCCTCCGACGCCTATTTCAGTGACGCATTCGGGTGGTCGGACGGAACGGTCATCGGATTCAAGACTCAAGAAGGGAGATGCGGACTCATAAAAATCATAGGAAACCCTGAGACCTACGAAAGAAGGGGGAAAAGTTACATTAAAATCAAAGTAAAATTCGAGGGAGAATAATTATAGGAAAAACATATCAAACACATTCAAAAGAAAAGTATAAAAAATGAGACATTACAATTCAAAAATCATCGCAGGTATCATTATACTCTTGGCATCAACAGTATTTCTTTTCACCAATTGCGGGGAAGATGACGTGAATGACAATGACGACAAAAAAAACAATCTAAATGAAACGGAACGATTGCTTGTGGGAGAATGGGTATCCGCAAGCGGAACAATCTATTATATCATAAACGGAGATACAGCAACAATAGAACCAATATACGACAAAATATCTTTTTCACTCTATGATAACCATAGTGCCAACATGGGTGGTTATCAAGGGAAATGGTACGCAGACGAATCAAATTTATCCGTTACAGGAAAGGAAAACAAACTATATCATATCATTGAAGCAACAAATGTAAAGTTAGAAATATACGAAGATTTCTATTACGAAAATTATAATGGGAAAAAAGTCACTGAACGACATGTTTTCAGAATGGTAAAAAATTAACAAAAACGTTCCACAAAAAAGCCGTCCCACTTCATGTAGGACGGCTTTATTCGTCGACACGCAGGTCGCATTACCCAAAACCCGAGATGAATTTTTATCAATTGTAACATTGTTAATTTTAATTAAAACATCGTCTATACTATTGTCTATTTGAATTTTTATTGTAATTTTACACAAATTTAATATCAAATCAGTATGAAAAGAATTAAGAAACTTATGATTACAGCCATTGCGACAATGCCAATTTTTTTGTGTAGTTGCCCAGGAGAGAGTTGCGTGGACGAACATCAACCTAAAGGGTTTGTCGTTAAGATGAAAAATGATTATTCAAACAAAGTATCGGCACTTATGAGTATTAATAATCAAAACGACACAACATATTATTGTGCAATGCGCAAAAACCATACCTCACAAATATTAGGAAATTATTACAAACTCACATTAGCGTCATACGATGATGTAGTATATACGTCTATTGAAATATCAGCGTGGCAAGATGAAATGCTAGATTCACTGTCAAAATATGTAATAGATACCAATCCATTCGACGAAGTATATGCCTATTATCAAAATTACGATATAGTTGCACTAAAATCAATTGTTGAAAATAATTCGTTAAATAAATTAGAAAGATTAAAATGAAAAAAATCGTTTTGTTGTGCATTGTATTATTTACATATATGTGCCAGATTTATGCATATGAACCAGGAACTAATCTTTTGGATAGTCGACGAGATGGAGTGGTGAGATGGGGGCAAAGTGTTAACCATGAAAATGGTTGCCACCCCTCCTACAACTATTTCTGTCCTGGGGATCTTGATGATAAAGATCAATGCAACTACACCTTGGCGGGTTGCGCAGCAGTGGCGATGGCTCAGATTATGTACAAATGGGGCTATCCGGAAAAATCAAAGTACAACAGCTACGATTGGGACAAAATCCCACCCGTATTAACAAATGGTTGTTCCGATGATTGTCCCCAACTGATTCGTGATTGCGGGGAGGCCTGTAATATGCATTACCAAACCTTCGCAGGAATCCATATCACAGGTTCATGGGCGGTTCCCTCAAACGTGGCTAAAGGATTCGCCGACTTTGACTATGGCGCATACTTGCACGATTTGAAAGACTGGCGATTCGGTTCCGCATGGGCCGATTTGATTCGTTCGGAGATAGACTGTGGCCGTCCTGTCCTGATGCATGGACAGAAAAACGTCATAGATATCAAGGACAGACACTACTTCGTCATCGACGGATACTCGATGTATGACAATAACCTATTCCACGTGAATTGGGGATGGAATGGAGGTAGTAACGGATACTATGATTTGCAAAGTTGCGGCTACTCGAACGGACAAGATATCATCGTCGGCATAGCTCCAAAACACACGGGAACCCCACACGCACGCATCACATACTCTAAAATAACAGGATTACTAACACCCAAATGTCCCGACGGCATC